>JBJMLG010000258.1:0-18523 GCA_045805385.1 Thermoleophilaceae bacterium | reverse complement strand
GTGGCGAGCGCATCGCGCGCCTCGTCGCTCACCGCTGCCACCAGCGCCGGATCAACCGGCTGGCGCAGCGGGCGGCGCTCCAGCGCCGCGGCGATAGCTTCGGGGTGCGCGCTCCTGGTCGTCGCCCACTCGCCCGCCGCTCGCTTCGAGAGCCAGTCGTCGTGCTCGGCCCAGCGCCAGGCGCGGCACGCGCTGAGAAGCGTGTTGGGCGAGTCGGGCAGCCGCCGCTGCCACCAGTCGAGCGCCTGGAGCAGCGCCGCGCGTACGGCGTCCGGCGGTACCTCGCCGATCAGCTCTGCGGGCGGCGGCCCATACAGCGAGCGGCCCTGGCCGCGGCTGATCGCCAGATCTAGCACGAACCAGTGCGGCGACTCCTGGGCCGGGTCGTAGGACACATGCTCCTCGTATCGACCGGTGTTCAGGTTCAGCTCGAACGGCACAGTGCGCCCCGGTGTCGCGACCACCTCTCGCCGGTAGACGACGAGCTCGAGCTTCCGCGCCGGGCACGGCAGCGCGTCTTGCCTCAGCACCGACACGAGCGACCGCTTCCGCTCGTCGTCGAGCGCGCGCTCGCACACCACCGCCACGTCGACGTCGCTCACGCCGAGCGCCTCGCCGGTGGCATACGACCCCGCCAGGATCACGCCCGCGAGCTCGTCGCCGAGCTGCTCCCGCACGCGCCGGACCAGCTCGCCGAGGTACGCCTCGACCTCAGGCGACGGGCGCCTCCCAGCGGAAGCCCTTCGGAGCGACCGCCGGCGGCAGAGGGCTGCTCGGCAGCCCCGGCTCGGGGGTCACCGCGTTGTAGCCGGAGGGGGCGGTGTCGTTCGGCGTGTCGGGATGGAAGAGCGACGCCAGGTACTGGATGTGGCCGCGTCCAACTCCCAGCTCGAACTGACCGCCCCCGTACGCGCCGATGCCGTTCGCGTCGCAGTAGTCGTACGCGTGGAAGAGCTCCTGCACGCTGCCGAAGCGCGAGGGCTTGATGTTCACGAGCCGGGGCGTCCACTCGAGCTCCTCGACGTCGGCGACCGAGTGGATCGGCGCGTCCCAGGTGATGCGGTCGCGGACCGGCTCGAGCAGCGAGCGCGTGTCGTCGTTCACATCGGGGTCCTCGACCCAGGCGTCGGGGAACGCCTCGAGCACTCGCCGGTACAGACCCGGCTCGCCGGGATTGTCGACGACCGTGCCCTTGTAGAAGCCCTTCAGGTCCACCGAGTCGACCGCCCCGGTGGCAACGAGATCCGCGATCAGGCCGTCGTCCCAGCCCTGCACCGGGTCGAGCTTGAAGCGGAGGTCCGGATAGAGGTCGAGCCGGCGCCGCAGCGGCTCCATCGTGGGCGGATCGCCCAGGCGCAGGGACACGACGAACGTGACCGGCTGGGGGTCGCGCCCCACGACCTCGGCGAGTGAGCGCCCGGCCTGCCGCAGCGCCAGGTCGAGCCCGGCTGACTCGAAGGCCCAGCGCCGGTACAGGCGTGACACCTCGCGCACGGGGTCGGCCGGGAAGAGGTCGAGCGAGCCCACGCGCTCGCAGTAGTCGGCGAACGTGCTCGAGCCGGAGAGGTCGTGCAGCGGGCCGGCGTCCTGGAGCGCGATGTGGTCGACGCCGTCGTAGGTGACGTCCTCGCCGAGCCCCTCCTCGCCGCCGCCGCTCAGGTGGACCACGGTCGACAGGCGGGTGAAGTCGCTCGAGACGTCACGCTCGAGCGCTTCGAGCGCGTACGAGTCGACCTCGATGGGAAGGCCGGCGACCCGCTCCCAGAGGCTCACTAAGCGGTGGCTTCCTGATCAGGGCGTACGGAAGCGATCTTCTCCGCGCGCCGCTGCTGCAGCACGGTGAAGCCCGCGGCCGCCAGTGTCACCAGGAACATCATCGTCGCGACGATGTTCACCTGCGGCGGGATCGACACGCGCGCCGCGCCCCAGATGAACAGCGGGTACGTGACCGTCGCGCCCGAGTTGAAGTTCGTGATCACGAAGTCGTCAACCGACAGCGCGAACGCGAGCAGCGCAGCCGCGAGCACGCCCGGTGCGATCAGCGGCAGCGTTACGCGCACGAAGGTCTGGAGCGAGTTCGCCCCGAGGTCCTGCGCCGCCTCCTCGAGCGATCTGTCGAACCCGATCAGCCGGGAGCGCACGGTGACCACCACGAACGAGATGTTGAACATCACGTGCGCGATCAGGATCGTGCCGAAGCCGGTGTTCACGCCCAGGGAGAGGAACAGCGACAGCAGCGAGGCGCCGAGCACGATCTCCGGCGTGGCGAGCGGCAGGAAGATGAAGAAGTTCGTGGCCCCGCGCGCGCGGAACTGGTAGCGCACGAGCGCCAGCGCCATCATCGTGCCGAGTGCCGTGGCGATGATCGTCGAGAGCGCGGCGATCTCGAGCGAGGTCTTCAGCGCGTCGAGCAGGCCCGGCACGCCGAACGGGTCCTTCCAATGCTTCAGCGTGAAGCCCTGCCACACGAAGTTGAAGCGGCTGTGCGTGTCGTTGAACGAGAACCAGATCACCACCGCGATCGGCGCCAGCAGGTACACGATCGCCAGCCCCGCGTAGACGTTCAGCGACTGGTTGAGCAGCCAGCGGCCCGCCTTCAGCGCGTCGCGCCGGCGCGCATCGGGCACCGCGGGGGCGGGCTGCTGGGCAACGGTCGCGCCGGTCATCGTGCCTCCGCCCCCATGAGCGCCTCGGTGCCCGCGACCTTCGCCCAGGCAGCCACCAGCACCAGGATGATCGCCATCAGCACGAACGAGAGGGCCGCGGCCGTCGGGTAGTCGGTGATCTCGAGGTAGCGGCTCTGGATCACGTTCCCGATCATGAATTGGCGCGAGCTGCCGAGCAGCGTGGCGTTCACGTAATCGCCGGCGGCCGGGATGAAGGTGAGCAGCACGCCGGCGACCACACCCGGCAGCGACAGCGGGAACGTGACCCGCAGGAACACGTCGCGCCGCCGGCCGTACAGGTCGTAGCCGGCCTCGAGCATGCGCTTGTCGATCCGCTCGAGGCTCGCGTACAGCGGCAGGATCATGAAGGGCAGGAAGTTGTAGGTGAGCCCCGCGATCACCGACCCGGTCGTGGCCAGCACGCGGCCGTCGCTCGGCACGATCTGGAGCGTCTTCAGCGCGCTGACGACGAAGCTCGAGTCGTCGAGGATCGTCTCCCACGCGAGCGTGCGCACCAGGTAGGTGACGAAGAACGGCAGGATCACGATCAGCAGCAGCGCGTTGCGCCAGCGTCCGCCGCGCGTGGCGATCGCGTACGCGAGGGGGTAGCCGATCAGCAGCGAGAGCCCGGTCGTGGCCAGCGCATACACCAGCGAGCGCTGGAGCTGCGGCCAGTAGGTGGTGAGAGCGTCCGAGTAGGTCGCGAAGTGCCAGTTGAACGTGTACCCCGTGAAGACCGACCCTGTCTCCAGCGATACCCGCGCCATGTAGTAGAGCGGGATCAGGAAGAAGATCGCCAGCCAGGCGAGGCCTGGGGCGAGCAACAGGTAGGGCAGTACACCCCTCCGCCGCTGGAGCAGGGCCGACACGTTCGCGGGCGGCGCTAGGCGCCGATCACCTTTTGGAATGCCGTGTTGAGCGTGTTCTCCTGATCGGGCGTGAGGTTCTTGAAGATCTTCGCCCGGCTCAGCACCTGAGCGTCAGGGAACACCAGCGGGCTCTCCGCGAGCTTGGGATCGTCCTTCCTGATGATCTCCTGGACGCCCTTCACCGGAGGCACATAGTTCACGTAGGACGTGATCTTCGCCTGCACCTCGGGGTCGTACACGTAGTTCATGTAGACCTCGGCCGTGTACGCGTGCGGCGCGCCCACCGGCACCTGCATGTTGTCGGTCCACAGCATGAAGCCTTCCTTGGGCTGCTGGAACTTGATGTTCTTGTTGTCGGACTCGAGCTGCACCGCGTCGCCCGACCAGCCGAACACGAGCCACGAGTCGCCCTTCGGCAGGTCCTTCAGGTAGTCGTTGCCCGTGAAGCGGCGGATCTGGCCGTCCTTGTTGGCCTTGTCGATCGCGTCGATCGCCACCAGCGCGTCGTCGAGGTTGGTGAAGTTCTGCGGGTCCTTGCCCATGCCGAGCATCACGAGCCCCACCGTGTCGCGCATCTCGGTGAGCATCGTGACCTTGCCCTTGAGCTTCTTGTCGAAGATGTCCATCACGCTCTGCGGCTGCCCGACCTTGTCCGTGCGCGCGATCAGGCCGGTCTGGCCGCTCTGCCACGGAGCCGTGTAGTCGCGATTCGGGTCGATCGGCGCGTGCTTGAGCACGTCCGTCATGTTGTTCACGACGTTCGGGATCGCCGACTTGTCGAGCTTTTGCACGTAGCCGAGCTGGATCATCTTCGCGGCCATCCAGTCGGTGACCACGTGGAGGTCGCGCCCGCCCGAGTTGCCTGCCGCGTACTGCTGGCGGACCTTGCCGAAGAACTCGGTGTTGTCGTTGATCTCCTCGGTGTACTTGACCTTCGTGCCGAACTTCTTCTGGAACTCGTCGAGCGTCGGGTGGCGCTTGCCGGAAACGTCGATGTAGAGCGGCCAGTTCGAGAAGTCGAGGGTCGTGGCGATCTTCCCCTTGGGGATGACGTTCGTGTCCTTCTTCTTGTTGCCGCTGTTGATGCCCCCGCCGCCACAGGCGGCGAGGAACGCGGCGGCGCTCACACCGAGCGCGCCCGCACCGGCGTTTCGCAGAAGCCGCCTGCGGGTGACCTCCTGGCGGATGAGCTCGTCGATCGCGCGGTCGATGTCCGTCACTTCCCCTCCTCGGTGAGCGCCGGCTCTGCCGGCGTCGGTATGGCGTCCGCCCCAGCGGCACCTTCGCCGCCCGTCGCCCCGTTCGCGTGGACCGGCGTGCCTTCTTCCCGGACCACGTGCATGTGCTCGCTTGCCCACGACAGCCGCACCTGTGCGCCTGCGCCGGGGAGGCGCCGCCTCGCCTCCTCGTCGGTGTTCGGCACAAGCACGGTCATGGCCACCCCGTCGGGGAGGCGCACCACGACCTGCGTGGCGGTGCCGAGGTACAGCGAGCTCTCCAGCAGCCCTTCCACGTTCGGCCGGTTGCCCGCGGACGGGTTGTCGGCCGGGTCGAGCTGAAGCTTCTCCGGGCGCACCACGGCGTGCACGCGCTCGCCGCTCTGCAGCCCGTCGCTGGGCGCGCTCACGAGCGCGCCGCTGTCGAGGCGCACCTGCGCGCCGTTGCCGTTCGCGGACTGGACCGCGCCCGGCATCAGGTTCGAGACTCCGATGAAACCGGCCACGAAGGTGGTGCGGGGCCGGTCGTAGACCGCCTCGGGCGCATCCACCTGCTCGACGATGCCCCTGTTCATGACCGCGATGCGGTCCGACATCGTGAGCGCCTCCTCCTGGTCGTGGGTCACGTAGACGAACGTGATCCCCACCTCCCTCTGGATGCGCTTGAGCTCCACCTGGAGGTTCTTGCGCAGCTTCAGGTCGAGCGCACCGAGCGGCTCGTCGAGCAGGAGCACCGCGGGCCGGTTCACGAGCGCGCGCGCGAGGGCGACGCGCTGCTGCTGCCCGCCGGAGAGCTGGCGCGGCTTCCGCTTACGCTCGCCGGCGAGGCCGACGAGCTCGAGCTCCTCGCCAACGCGACGGCTGACGTCCTTCTTGTCCACGCCCTTGCGGCGCAGTCCGAAGGCCACGTTCTCCTCCACGCTCAGGTGGGGGAAGAGCGCATAGCTCTGGAAGACCGTGTTGGTGGGCCGGCGGAAGGCCGGGACGCCCTCCATGTGCCGGCCGTCCACCAGGATCGCGCCCGCGGTGGGCTCCTCGAAGCCCGCCACCATGCGGAGCGTCGTGGTCTTGCCGCAGCCGCTCGGTCCGAGCATGGTGAAGAACTCGCCGCGCGCGATGTCGATCGACATGTCGTCGACAGCGACGACCTCGCCGAAGCGCTTCGTCACATTCTGGAGCCGGACCGATGGCATCTCGCCGCCGGAAATCCGGGGGTCGCTCGAGGCGGTCACGTCGTTGGTCTTCTCCTCCTCCTCGGCCAGCGGACGGGCCATCGCCCGCCAGCCTGGACAACACGGAAAACTAGGGACGCCTGGTTGGAGGCGCAACTGACGCGAACCCTAAAACACAGCGCCGTGGTTGTACGCTTTGTCCAAGCGCCTTAACCGCAGTTGAACTTTGGCTCCCTTGTTCCTGCTCCAAGGCGCAGTTAGCTTTAGCCGCATCGTCTAGAGGCAAGCAGGAGGAGAGCGAATGGCGACGAGGCTCGAGGGCGCCCCACAGACCGCCCCCGCCGAACATACGGAGCTGCAGGACCTGGCCCGGCAGCACCTGTGGATGCATTTCACGCGCATGGGGTCGTACACCGACCACGAGATCCCCATCCTCGTGAAGGGCGACGGCTGCTACGTGTGGGACGAGCACGGCAACCGCTACCTCGACGGGCTCTCGGCGCTCTTCTGCGTCAACGCCGGCCACGGCCGCAGCGAGCTCGGTGATGCCGCTGCCGAGCAGACTCGCGAGCTCGCCTTCTATACGAACTGGACGTTTGCCCACCCGCGGGCCATCGAGCTGGCGGCCAAGGTGGCCGAGCTGGCGCCGGGCGACCTCAACCGCGTGTTCTTCACCTCGGGCGGCTCCGAGGCGGTCGAGTCCGCGCTGAAGCTCTCCCGCCAGTACCACAAGCTGCGCGGCGAGGCCGGGCGCTACAAGGTGATCGCCCGCAAGACGGCCTACCACGGCACCACGATGGGCTGCCTCATGGCCACAGGCATCACCGGCATTCGCGCGCCCTACGAGCCGCTGCCCGCCGGCGGCTGCCACGTGACGAACACCAACCGCTACCGCGCGCCCGAGGGCCAGGACCCGCTATGGCCCGCGGACGAGATCGAGGAGCGGATCCTGTTCGAGGGCCCGGAGACGGTATCCGCGGTGATCCTCGAGCCGGTGCAGAACTCGGGCGGCTGCTTCACGCCGCCGGACGGCTACTTCCAGCGCGTTCGCGAGATCTGCGACAAGTACGGCGTGGTGATGATCTCCGACGAGGTCATCTGCTCGTGGGGCCGCCTCGGCTACTGGTTCGGCGCGCAGCGCTACGACTACCTGCCGGACCTGATCACCACCGCCAAGGGCATCACCTCGGCCTACTCGCCGATGGGCGCGGTGATCGCGTCGGACAAGATCGCCGAGCCGTTCATGGACGACTCGAAGATGTTCTCCCACGGGATCACCTTCGGCGGGCATCCGGTGTCGGCCGCGGTCGCGCTGAAGAACATCGAGATCTTCGAGACCGAGGATCTCAACGGCCGCGTGCGCCAGTACGAGCCCGAGTTCAAGGCGATGCTCGACCGGCTCGCCGACCTCCCGATCGTCGGCGACGTTCGCGGCGCCGGCTACTTCTGGGCGCTAGAGCTCGTGAAGGACAAGGAGACCAAGCAGAGCTTCTCCCACGAGGAGGCCGAGGAGCTCCTCCGCGGGTTCCTGTCGGGCGAGCTCTACAAGCGCGGCCTCATCTGCCGCGCGGACGACCGTGGCGACCCGGTCATCCAGCTCGCTCCGCCGCTGATCGCCGGGCCCGAGCAGTTCGAGGAGATCGAGTCCGTGCTCGGCCCCGTGCTGTCCGAGGCCTGGGACCGGATCGACCACAAGTAGAAGGGTCAGCGGAGGTCGGCACGTGCTCACCGTCCAGCGCCTCGTAGGCGAGATGGGCCTCGAACTCGTCGCCGGAGAGGGCGGCGCCGAGGCGCCGGTCCGCTGGGTGCATATCACGGAGCTGACGGACCCCACGCCATGGCTCTCCGGTGGTGAGCTGCTGCTCACCACCGGCATCCAGCTCGACACGCCCGAGCGCCAGCGGGAGTTCGTGCAGCGCCTCGCCGACCACCACCTGTCGGCGCTCGGGTTCGGTACCGGCTTCGACCACGAGGACGTTCCCGAGGCGCTGCTCGAGCGTGCGCGGGAGCTCGATTTCCCGGTATTCGAGGTGCCCTACCGGGTGCCGTTCATCGCGATCACCGAGAAGGCGTTCACGCAACTGGTGAACGAGCAGTACGAGGTGCTCCAGCGCGGCATCGCGATTCACAAGCGGCTCGAGCGCCTAGTGCTGGAGGAGCGCGGGCTCGATGAGCTCGTGCGCGCGCTCGCGGCGGCGATCGGCGGCACAGCACTCGTGCTTTCGGCCCGCGGAGAGACGATCGCCTCGGGCGCCTTCCGGCGCGGCATGTCCGAACAGGCGGCGGAGGTCGTTCGCCAGGAGGTGGAGCGGCGGAGCAGCGGCACGGGGTCCAACGGGTCCGCGGCGTCGGCGTTCGTGCCGGGTGACGCCGACCTCGCGGGGCGCTCGCTCGCCCTGCCGGTCACGATCCGCGCGGGCGGCTCCCCGCAGGCATGGCTCGTGGCCGTGCGCGACGCCGGCGGGCTCGGCGACTTCGAGCGCCTGATCCTCCAGCAGGCCGTCACGGTCGTGGCTCTCGAGCTGATGCGACAGCGCGTGATGCGCGACACCGAGCGCCGGCTCGCGGGCGACCTGCTCGCGGAGGCCCTCGCGGGACGGCTCGACTCGAGCGAGCTCGCCACGCGCCTGCGGCCCTTCGGTGTCGGCGAGAACGCCGCCGTTCTGGTGTTCTCGACCGAAGACCCCGCAGCCGCCGAGCCGCTGCTCGACCGCCACCTCGGCGCCGCCGGCGTGGGCGCCCTCGTGGCCATGCGCGACAAGCTGCTGTGTGCCGTCCTCGACTCCCGCGACGACGACGTGGACCCGCATGAGCTCGCGGAGGCCGCACGCGTCGCGCTCGCGAGCGAGGTTGGCGAGGTTCGCGCCGCCGCGAGCCGCCCGGCAGCGGTGGCCGCTCTGCGGCGCAGCTTCCACGAGGCACGATGCGCACTCGAGGCGGCGGTGCTCAACGAGCTCCCGGTGGACCACGTGGGCTCCTACCGCGACCTGGGCGCGTTCCAGCTGCTGCTCTCGCTCCAGGACGAGGAGGCGCTGCGTCTCTACTGCGACAACCTCCTCGGCCCGCTCGAGAACGGCGGGGGCGACTACGGTGACGAGCTGCTGCGCTCGCTCGAGGCGTTCATCGAGGAGAACGGGCAGTGGGAGAAGGCGGCGCGCCAGCTGTTCTGCCACCGTCACACGCTTCGCTACCGCATACGCCGCATCGAGGAGCTCACCGGCCGGGACCTGTCACGCGCTCGGGACCGGATCGAGTTCTGGCTCGCCCTGCGTGGCAGGGAGCTCGTAGGTTGAACCAGGCTTCGATTACCCAGGAGGCAGTGAACGCATGAAGGTTGGAGTCCCGACCGAGATCAAGACCGACGAGTACCGCGTGGCGATGACGCCCGCGGGCGTGCGCGAGCTCGTGGAGCACGGTCACGAGGTCCTGATCCAGCAGGGCGCCGGCGAGGGCAGCGTGATCCCCGACGAGGAGTACGAGGAGCAGGGCGCGCAGATCGTGCCCGACGCGGCATCGGTGTTCGAGGCCGCCGACATGATCGTGAAGGTGAAGGAGCCGCAGCCGTCCGAAGTGGCGATGCTGCGCCCCGAGCAGGTGCTGTTCACCTACCTCCACCTGGCGCCCGCGCCCGAGCTCACTCGGGGCCTGATGGAATCCGGGGCGATCTGCATTGCTTACGAGACCGTCGAGGACTCGCATGGGCGCCTGCCGCTGCTCGCGCCGATGAGCGAGGTGGCCGGCAAGGTCGCCACCCAGGCCGGTGCGTTCATGCTCGAGAAGCCGCTCGGCGGTCGCGGCGTGCTGCTCGGCGGCGTGCCGGGCGTGCCCTCGGCGACCGTGCTCGTGATCGGGGGCGGCGTGGTGGGCATGCAGGCCGCCTTCATCGCGATCGGGATGGAGGCCGAGGTATACGTGTTCGACCGCAACCTCGACCGCCTGCGCGAGCTCGACGTGGCGTTTGCCGGGCGCGCGTCGACGGTCTACTCGTCCACGCTCGCGATCGAGCAGATGCTGCCGCGCGCCGACCTCGTGATCGGCGCGGTGCTGATTCACGGAGCCAAGGCGCCCTGGGTGATCAAGCGCGAGCAGCTCAAGCTGATGAGGCAGCGCGCCGTGCTCGTGGACGTGTCGATCGACCAGGGCGGCTGCTTCGAGACCTCGCGCCCGACCACGCATTCCGATCCCACCTACGAGGTCGACGGCATCACCCACTACTGCGTCACGAACATGCCGGGCGCGGTGCCGGTCACGTCCACGTTCGCGCTCACCAACGCCACGCTGCCGTACGTGGTCACGCTCGCCGACAACGGCGTGCGCGCCGCGATTGCGCGCGACCCCGGGCTGCGCACCGGCGTGAACGTGGCGCACGGGCGGGTCACCCACCCGGCCGTCGCAGACGCTGTCGGAGTTCCCTACACCCCCGTGGAGGAAGTCATCGGCTCTTCCACGCCGCAGACTGCCTGAGGAGGACAACATGGCCACCACCGAAGCGACCATCGAGATCAAGAACTTCATCGACGGCGAGGAGCGAGCCGCCGCCGGTGGTACCGAGCCCGTGCTGAACCCGGCGACCGGCGAGCAGATCGGCACCATGCCGGTATCGACCGAGGAGGACGTGGACGCCGCGGTCCGGGCGGCGAGCGGCGCCTTCCGCGAGTGGTCGGACAAGACGCCCGGGCAGCGCGCGGAGGCGCTGCTGAAGCTGGCGGACGCGCTCGAGGAGCACGGCGAGGAGCTGTCTCGGCTCGAGTCGCTCGACGTCGGCAAGCCGATCGAGTCGATGAAGGCCGACGAGATGCCCGTGCTCGTGGACAACCTGCGCTTCTTCGCGGGAGCGGCCCGGAACATGGAGGGCAAGGCGGCCGACGAGTACGTCGAGCAGCGCACGTCGATGATCCGCCGCGAGCCGCTCGGCGTGGTGGGCCAGATCGCGCCGTGGAACTACCCGCTGATGATGGCGATCTGGAAGATCGGCCCGGCGCTCGCCACCGGCAACACCGTCGTGCTGAAGCCGTCCGAGAACACGCCGCTGTCGACGGCCCGGCTCGCCGAGATCGCCGCGGAGTTTCTGCCGAAGGGCGTCCTCAACGTGATCCATGGCCACGGCCAGCCGGCCGGCGAGGCGATCGTGCGGCATCGCGACGTGCGGCTCGTGTCGATCACCGGCTCCGTGGAGAGCGGCAAGAAGGTGGCCGCCGCCGCAGCGGAGCAGCTGAAGCGCGTGCACCTCGAGCTCGGTGGCAAGGCGCCCGTGCTCATCTTCGACGACGCCGACATCGAGGCGGCCATCGAGGGCGTGAAGGTCGGCGGCTACTTCAACTCCGGCCAGGACTGCACCGCGGCGTCGCGCGTGATCGCCGGGCCGAAGGTGTACGACGACTTCGTCTCGGGCCTGTCGGACGCGGTGAAGAACATGAACCTGGACGACCCGATGTCGGCCGACTCCGAGATGGGCCCGGTGATCTCCGAGGCCCAGCGCGAGCGCATCCAGGGCTTCCTCAACCGCACCCCCAGCTACGCCGAGGTCGTCACCGGCGGACGGGCCCCCGAGCGCGGCGGCTTCTGGTTCGAGCCGACCGTGGTGGCCGGCCTGCGGCAGGACGACGAGATGGTCCAGCGCGAGGTGTTCGGGCCGGTCGTCTCAGTGCAGCAGTTCAACTCGGACGAGGAGGCGTTCGAGTGGGCGAACGGCGTCGAGTACGGCCTCGCGGCGTCCGTCTGGACGCGCGACGTGGGCCGCGCGATGACGGCCGCCAAGCGCCTCCAGTTCGGCACCGTGTGGGTGAACGACCACATCACGATGGCGTCCGAGATGCCGCATGGCGGCTTCAAGATGTCCGGCTACGGCAAGGACATGTCGGCGTACGCGCTCGAGGACTACACCGAGATCAAGCACGTGATGGTCTCGCTCGACTACTAGTCCCCTCGCCCAGTCGCCGTTGATGCTTCATCGGGGCCGCCTTCGGGCGGCCCCTCGCTTTGTGGTCAGGAGAAGATGCTGCTGACGCCCTTCACCGCTGCCCTGCCCAGCACGAGCTCGAGGATCACGCCTCCCGCGACCACTACGAGCCCTGCTACGACGAACAGGATGTCTTCGAGCAGCACGCCGAGCGAGATCAGCACGGTGCCGAGCGCGGGCAGCGTGTCCAGGCCGGAGAACGGCGGCGCCAGGAAGGCGCCTATCGAGCCGCCCAGTACGAGCACGCCGAACACCACGTTGCTCAGGCGGTGGTCGAACAGGAAGCGGAAGCGCGGCTTCGAGAAGCGCTCGAGCCAGCGGATCGTCTTCATGAGGCCGTTGATGAAGCGCTGCTGCCGCGGTCCGGCGAGCTCTAGCTTGCGCCAGCGCTGCGGGAGCCAGATCGCGTCGCGCCCCACGATCAGCTGCAGAGCCAGCAGCATCGCGATGATCTCGAACACGTGCGTGACGCCGCCCGTGGGCAGCGGCAGCGCCGGCACGCCGAGCAGCACGACGAACAGGATCGCGAAGCTCTTCTCCTCGAACAGCGCGATCAGGCTTCCGACGGTTTTCTTGCCCTCGCTCTCGAGCCAGCGCTCCAGCTCGTCGCTCACCTTCTCCGGCTGAGACGCGCGCTCCACTCCCGCGGAGGCTACGCGGCGGCGGCTGCTTCCTCTCTCATGAGCTCCAGGATCAGCCTCGCGAACGCCTCCGGATTGTCCTCCGGGAGGAACGTGTAGCTGTCCGGGACGAACTCCAGCCGCGAGTTGGGGAGGATCGTGGCCAGCCGCTCGGCGTCGCCGCGCGGGAAGACCTTCTCCTCCTCGGCCCAGGCGATGAGCGCCGGGCGGTCGAAAGCCCGCAGCCGAGCCGCGGCGTCGAGCGTGTCGCCAGAGTCCATCGCGCGCAGGAACTTCACGGCGTCGCGGCGCACCGCCTTGTCGCCGAGGAAGGCATCCACCCATGCGTCGCTCACCTCGGGGGGAAAGCCGCGCTTCGTGAGCCAGCCGAACGCGATCGGCAGGTTGCGCATGGCGCGGATGCGCATCGGCTGGACGAACGCGTAGAGCCCACCTGGCACGCGCGCCGCGTACTGAAGCGGGCGGAAGAGCGGCGGGAAGAAGTTCTCGAACGCGTCCGACGGGCCGAGCACGAGGCGGCCGGCAACGTCGGGTCGCTCGGCGATCAGCAGCTGCGCGAGCGCGCCGCCGGTATCGACGCCCACGATGGTGGGCCTGTCGAGCCCGAGCTTGTCGATCAGCTCGCCCACCAGCCGCGCCACCCCCTTCGGCGACACGTCAGCGTCGGGATCCATCGCCTGGCGATGCGCGCCGAGCGGCAGGTCCGGCACGATCACGCGCGCGTGCGGCTCGAGCAGCGGCACCATCTTCCGCCACAGGCGACCGTCCTGAAGGAGCCCGTGGAGCAGGACGATCGGCTCGCCGCTGCCGCTGTCGGAGTAGCTGATCGGGCCGGCGGAAAGGCGGATCTCTTGCTTCGCGTTCACTGGGTCTCCTACGATTCGCGTACAGGCTGTACGTATTTATGCATACAGACAGTACGAATGTCAATCAGAAGGCGGCTCAGTCGGCCGCGACCCGGGAGCGTCTCACCGCCGTGGCGCGGCACCTGTTCGCGCAGCGGGGATACGCCGGCGTCGGCACCGAGGAGATCGTCCGCGAGGCAGGCCTCACTCGCGGCGCGCTCTATCACCAGTTCACCGACAAGCGCGACCTCTTCCGCGCTGTGTTCGAGGCGGTGGAGTCCGAGCTGGCGCAGCGCGTGGCCGAGAGCGCCATGTCCCGGAGCGATCCGATCGAGCAGCTCCGCGCCGGGTTCGAGCTTTGGCTCGACGCCTGCTCCGAGCCCGAGATCCAGCGCATCGTGCTGCTCGACGCGCCGGCCGTGCTCGGGTGGGAGGAGTGGCGTGCAATCGGCGAGCGCTACGGCCTCGGATTGATCGTGGTGGCGCTCCAGGGGGCCATGGACGCCGGCGCGATCGAGCGCCAGCCCGTGCACGCGCTCGCACATGTGGTGATGGGCGCGCTCGACGAGGCCGCGATGTACGTGGCCCGGTCGGACGACGCCGCGACCGCGCGCTCCGAGATGGAGCAGGTGCTCGCCCGCATGGTCGAGACGATGCGCCCTACTTGACGAACGCGTCCGCATTGGGCAGCTGTGAGGGGTCGCGCTTGATCTGGGGCGGCTTCCGGTTCGTGTCGACGAAGTAACAGAAGGCGAGCCGCGAGTTGTCGCGCGGGATGCAGGTGCGGAAGTAGCCCTTCGCGAGCCGGATCGAGTCGGCCTTCCCGAGCTGCACGTTTCGCTTCTCCTCGGCGTTCCCGTGCGCCTGCACGTAGTCGCGCACCGCCTTGGCGTTGGCCTGGGTGGCGTTGGTCTCCGTGATCACGGCGGGCCGCGAGGCGAGGCCGGCGGCCACGACTCCGAGCGTCCCGCACACGAGCAGGATCGTCGCCGTGCGGTCGTGCACCACCTCCGCCGGGATCCGGCGCTCGCGCGGCGATGCGGCCGGCCGAGCGACGAGCCGCTTCGACAGCCACGGCGCCACCAGGCCGACCAGGAAGAGATTGCCGAACGAGGCGATGATCAGGCCGGGCACGAGCGCGAGACCCGTGCTCTGCGGCGGGAGTTCGTGCAGCAGCACGCCGTCGACGATCGTGAGAAGGACGAAGGCCGGCCAGGTCCAAGCGCCCCGGAAGCGCCACAGAAGCCGGCGAGCCCAGAAGCGCTCACTGCCTGCATGCATCGAGTCGCAGGGTACTCGCGCTGGTGCAACCGGACGATCGTTCGGTGATTTGCGCCGTGCGCCAGGGTACGCTTGTGGCACATACCCGCACGCCTTCGCGGAGACCCCGCGTGGCGTGTTCAACACGACAGTCCGTGGGCGGAGACCCCGCACCGGGCTTCGGAGGGAGGAATATTGGCGACGACGACCGCGAGACCCGCGGCGCTCGAGGATGGCGGGGTACCCGCTGCCGACCTGACCGGCGACGACCGTCGCGCGCTGCTGCGCTACATGCTGCTGATGCGCGCGACCGAGGAGCGTGCGCTCACGCTCTACCGGCAGGGCAAGGTGCCAGGATCGTTCTACGACGGTCGTGGACAGGAGGCTGTGTCGGTCGGCTCGGCGTTCGCGCTGGGACCGCGTGACCGCACGTGCATCCTCCACCGCGATCTCGGTGCGCACCTGATCCGGGGCGTCAAGCCCGGCCGAGTGCTCGCTCAGATGATGGGCCGCGCCGGCGGCGTGACGGGCGGCAAGGACGGCAACATGCACTTCGGCGACCCCGAGCTCGGCTGCGTCGGCATGGTGTCGATGCTGCCGGACATGGCGCTCGTGGCCTGCGGGCTGGGCATCGCGTTCCAGATGAGGCGCGAGCCCCGCGTGGCGATGACCTGGTTCGGCGAGGGGTCCACTGCGAACGGGCAGTGGCACGAGGCGATGAACGTCGCGGGCGTGCGCAGGCTGCCGGTGGTGTTCATCCTCGAGAACAACCAGTTCGCGTACTCGACCCCGAACGAGCGCGAGTTCGCGGTCGACCCGGTGAAGCGCGCGGATGCGTACGGCTTCCACGGCGTGAAGGTGGACGGCAACGATGTCGAGGCCGTGTTCTTCGCCGCGGCCGAGGCGGTCGAGCGCGCGCGCAGCGGCGAGGGTCCGACGCTCATCGAGGCAGAGACCATGCGCATGCACGGCCACGGCGCGCACGACGACATGAGCTACGTGCCGAAGGAGATGGTGGACCACTGGACCGCGCGCGACCCGATCGAAAACTACGAGCGCAAGCTGCGTGAGGCCGGCATCGACACCGACGAGATCCGCGAGTCGGTGAAGGCAGAGCTCGACTCCGAGACGGAGTGGGCGCTCGCGCAGCCGATGCCCGAGCCGCACACCGCGCTCGAGGGCGTCTTCGCCACCGAGGACCCAGTGCTGGGCGACGGCAACGCGCCCTGGTCGCGCTGGCAGCAGGAGGCGTCTCATGCCTGAGGTGACCTACCTGCAGGCCATCTCGGACGGCCTGCGCGAGGAGATGCGCCACGACGACTCCGTGTTCTGCCTCGGCGAGGACATCGGCGCGTTCGGCGGTGCCTTCAAGGTCACCGACGGGTTCATCGAGGAGTTCGGCGCCGACCGAGTGTGGGACACGCCGCTCGCCGAGAACGCGATCATCGGGGCCGCTGTCGGCGCCGCCGTCGAGGGGCTGCGGCCTGTGTGCGAGATGCAGTTCGCCGACTTCATCTCGTGCGGCTTCGACCAGCTCGTCAACGTGGCCGCGAAGATGCACTACCGCCAGGGCCTCGCGGTGCCGATGACTGTGCGCCTGCCATCCGGTGGCGGCTTCTCCGGCGGCCCGTTCCATTCTCAGAATCCGGAGGCGTGGTTTTTGCAGTCGCCCGGCCTGAAGGTGGTCGCGCCGTCCACACCCGAGGACGCCAAGGGTTTGCTCGCCGCGGCCATCCGCGACCCGAACCCGGTGATCTACCTCGAGCACAAGCACCTCTACCGCCGCGCCAAGGGCGAGGTGGCCGAGGGCCGCTTCGAGATCCCGCTGGGGAAGGCACGCCTCGCGCGTGAGGGCACCGACCTCACAGTGATCACCTACGGCGCGATGGTGCAGCTCGCACTCGAGGCCACCGACGACCTCGACGGCGCGTCGGTCGAGGTGGTCGACCTGCGCTCGCTCGTGCCGCTCGACACCGAGGCGATCCTCGAGTCGGTGCGCAAGACGAGCAAGGTCGTGGTGCTGCACGAGGCCACGCGCTCGTGCGGAGTGGGCGCCGAGGTGTCGGCGCTGCTCGCACAGGAGGCGTTCGAGGATCTCGACGGCCCAGTGGTCCGCGTGACCGCTCCCGACACGCCCGTTCCGTTCAGCCCGCCGCTCGAGCGTGCGGTGCTTCCCCAGCCGGACGACGTGAGGAGGGCGTGCCTTGAGCTCCTCGCCTACTAGCGCACAGACGACGGTCGACGTGGTCATGCCCCAGATGGGCGTGTCGGTTGCCGAAGGCACCGTCGCGGAGTGGCGCAAGCGAGTCGGCGACTGGGTGGAGGCCGACGAGACGCTCCTCGAGATCTCCACCGACAAGATCGAGACCGAGGTGCCGTCGCCCGCGAGCGGCCGGGTCACGGAGGTGCTCGTGGAAGTCGGCGCCACCGTGGACGTCGGGACCGTGCTCGCCCGGATCGACACCGGCGCGAGGCCCGGACAGGCGCACGCCGACGAGGACGGGCCCGCCGCCGAGCAGGCGGTGGCCGAGCCCGGCGCGGCTCAGGCCGGACCGCTGCCCGAGAAGGTGGAGCCACCCGACGCGCCTTCGAACGGCCATGGGCCTCCGATCTCCCCTGTGGTGCGGCGCATGGCCGCTGAACACGACATCGACCTCTCCCAAGTCGAGGGCTCGGGCCGGCGCGGCCGGGTCACCAAGCGCGACGTGGTCGCGTACCTGGAGGGACGCCAAGAGGTGGCGGCCGAGCGACCGCTGCACATCGAGTCGCCCTACCGGGAGGAAGAGCCGGCGCGCGCGCCAAGCGCGGCCGGCGCTGAGCCGCTGTCGATCATGCGGCAGAAGATCGGCGAGCACATGCGCCGCTCGCTCGACACCGCGGCGCACTGCACCACGATCGTCGAGGCGGACATGAGCCGCATCGAGGCCGCGCGCAAGAGCGGCCGCGAGAAGCTCACGTACCTGCCGCTCGTGGCGCGCGCGGTGATCTCCGCCCTGCGCGACTACCCCATGCTGAACGCCACACTCGAGGGCGACATGCTCACGGTCCACGAGGAGGTGAACCTCGGGATCGCGGTGTCGCTCGGCGAGGAGGGGCTGATCGTGCCGGTGCTGCACAACGCCCACGAGCTCTCGCACGAGGGCCTCGCCGCGCGCATCAAGGACCTCGCGGAGCGGGCGCGCACCAAGCGTCTCGAGCCGGACGAGGTACGGGGCGGCACGTTCACGATCACGAACCCGGGCGCGTACGGCGCGCTGCTGGCGACGCCCATCATCAACCAGCCGCAGGTGGCGATCCTCGACCTCGAGGCGGTCGTGAAGCGGCCCGTCGTGGTGGACGGAGATAGCATCGCCATCAGGCCGATGACGTACCTCTGCATGTCCTGGGACCACCGCGCGCTCGACGGCGCGATTGCGGCGCAGTTCCTGTCGGCGGTTCGCCGGCACATCGAGGAGTGGAGTGGCTGAGCCGCTCGCCGAGCTCTGGGTCGCTCGGATACCGGGGCTCGTCCCCTACGCGGAGGGCGTTGCGCTCCAGGAGCGCGTGCGCGCCCTCCGCCAGGAGGACCGCATCCCCGATGCGCTTCTCCTGCTCGAGCACCCGCCTGTATTCACGCGCGGCCGCCGCACCGAGGCGGCCGATCTCCCGTTCGGCGACGAGTGGTACCGCGAGCGCGGAGTGGAGGTGCACGACACAGACCGTGGAGGCCGGGTCACCTACCACGGTCCCGGCCAGCTCGTGGGCTACCCGATCATGCGCATCGACGACGTGCTCGAGTACGTGCGCACCATGGAGCGCGCGATGATCGCCGCGCTCGCCGACGAGGGCATCGACGCCGGGCTCCGAGAGGGCCTCACGGGCGTTTGGGTGGACGACCGCAAGATCGGCTCGATC
>JBJMLG010000257.1:0-6870 GCA_045805385.1 Thermoleophilaceae bacterium | reverse complement strand
GGTGGACGAGACGCGCCCGCTGCTCCAGGGCGCCCGGCTGACCGCCTGGGAGCTGGGCCGGATCGGCATCCCGTTCCAGGTGGTGCCAGACGCGAGCGCCGGCGCGCTGATGTCCCGCGGACTCGTCGACCGCATAGTGGTTGGCGCCGACCGCATCGCGGCGAACGGCGACGTGGCGAACAAGATCGGCACCTACACGCTGGCCGTGCTCGCGCAGCGCCACGCCGTGCCCTTCTACGTGGTCGCGCCGCTGTCCACGATCGACGCGGCCACGGCGACCGGCGCCGACATCCCGATCGAGGAGCGCGACCCCGCGGAGGTCATGCCCGACGGCACGCCCGCCCTCAACTTCGCCTTCGACGTGACGCCCGCCGAGCTGGTGACGGCGATCGTGACCGAGTCCGGCGTGCTCGAGCCGCCCTACGAGGAGTCGATAGCGGCCGCCCTATCGGGCGTCGGGCGGTAGGCCGTGGCAACGATCGATGAAGATCCAGCTGCCCTCGCGGACGCTGCCGCGGAAGCCCGGCTTCACCTTGTCGGAGGTCGCGATCGAACCGGTGCCGAACGGCGGAAAGGCGCTTCGGCCGATCGGGATCGACACAGGGTCGCGTCCTAGCAGCGCCGCAGCGGTGGCGCGGCCGCTGCCGGCCACGATCAGGTGCGGGCAGTGGTCGATCGCGCGCCTCACCTCATGCCGTGCGAGCAGGATCTCGAGGTCCGCGTCGGCCGCGTGCTTCTCGTGCGAGGCAGCGAGCATGTCCTTCGTCGCGCGCACGTCGATCGGCGCCGTGACCAGCACGGATACGAGCCCGAGGGCCAGCGCGCCCGCCAGCACGGCGCGCCCCGGGCCCGGACGGGCCGCGAGCCAGCCGAGCGAGCCGGCCCAGAGCACCGCCAGCGCGAGCGTGGGCACCAACAGGTAGCGGTCGTTCAGCGGCAGATCGGCGAGCGCGAGCGCGGCGAAGGCGGCGAAGCCCGCAAGCGCCAGGCCGAGGACGAGGCCCACCCGCCGCACCGTCTCGCGATCGCCCACGCGCCAGGCAGATGCGAGCCGCCACGCCCCCGCGACCGTCCCGGCCACCGCAAGCGGCCAGCCGACGATCGCCGCGACGGCCGAGGTCATGGTCGGCCCCAGGTTGCCGACGCCTCGTACGCGCTCGAGGAACGCGGCGCCCTGGCGGGTGCCGTGCACCGCGTGGAGCGGGTCACCGGTCACGATCCAGTCGAAGCCGATCCAGATCGCCGGCGCCGCCAGCGCGAGCGCGGCGATGCCGGCAAGCACGCGACGGGACTCGCGGCGCTCGCTCCAGAGCAGCCAAGCGCCCCAGGCGATCGTGAGCCCCCATGCCTCGGGGCGGAGCAGACCCGCAAGCAGGAGCAGCCAGAGCACGCGCCGTCCGTTCTCCCGCGCCTCGACCGCGAGCGCGGCGGCGAGCAGCACGAGCGCGGCGAAGGGCACGTCCACGAACGAATGCGCCGCGAAGAAGTCCACCCGCGGTCGCGTAGCCAGCACGACCGCCGAAAGCACACCGGCGGTGGTACCGGCCAGCGCGCGGCCGAGCCGGAAGCACGCGTACACGAGCAGGAAGAACGCCAGCACCGCCAGCACGGCGTAGACGTCGGCCGCCGCGCGCGCCCCGAGCACCGACAGAACGGCCCCGATCGCGATCGGCAGCGGGTGGTCCGTGGAGACCTGCGGATCCGTCAGGTCGGGCAGGTGCCCGCGCGCGAGTTCGGCGCCCCACGCGAGGGAGTAGCGCGCGTCGGGCGAGAGCACCACCCAGGGGGCGGCAAACAGCGCCGCCACGAGGGCCGCGAGCAGCCATGCGAGCCGCGAGACCGCGAGGTCGCGCGGCCTTCGGATCACCGCCTCGAATGCGCTCATCGCGGCGAATTCTGGCGGCGGGCGATTCGCCGCGGGCGCACGTGGGCAACAATCCGCCCGTGCACGACGCGGAATCTGCGCTCTCTGAGGCCCGACGGCCGCTGGTGATCGGCATCGGCGGGGGCGGCGACGTGGTGGGCGCACTCGCGACCGCAGAGCTCTGCCGCATCTACAACGGCGCGGACCCCGTGGTGGGCGGCGTCACCTGGGAGCGGCGCGTGATCGACCCCGAGCCGGGGCCGCGCCGGCTCACGGAGGTCGAGGGCGCGGAGCTGATCGGGGAGACCGTGGCGCTGGCTGGGCCCGACACCCGCGCTGGCGACGTCGTGTTCGCCGAGGCCCACATGGCGCGCTTCCTCGGCAAGCCGACGGTGCTGGTGGACCCGAACGACGGCGCGGCCGCCATCGCCGAGGACCTCATGGCGGCGGCGAACCAGCTCGGCTGCGACCTGCTCGTGTTCGTGGACGTGGGCGGCGACGTGCTCGCCGCGGGTGGCGAGCCTGGCTTGTCGAGCCCGCTCTGCGACGCCGTGCTGCTCGCGGCGGCGGCACGCATCCAGCGGACCGGCGCAAAGGTGATCGGCGGTGTGTTCGGAATCGGATGCGACGGCGAGCTCACCTTCGACGAGGTGATGGCGCGACTGGCGGAGCTCGGCACCGCGCGTGCCCTCGGCGGCGTGCGCGGCCTCACCGCAGCGGTGGCCTACCGGCTCGAGCAGGCGGTGCGCGAGGTGCCGACCGAGGCGAGCGCGCTCGCGATTCGGGCCTTCCACGGCGAAACCGGCAACGCGGAGATCCGCGGCGGCCGTCGCACGGTCGCGCTCTCGCCGGCGTGCACGCTCACTTTCTACTTCGATCCGACGCGCGCGATCCGCTCGGCGGCACCGCTGGCCCTCGCGGTGGCCGACGCGAAGAGCCTGGAGGAGGCGAACGGCATCCTCAACGAGCTCGGCGTGACGACGGAGCTCGACCTCGAACGCGAGTTCGCAGCCCCTTCTCACTGACGGGCGGACACGTCTGAAGCCGCGAGGGGGCCCTAGGAGACGGTCCAGGTGTCGCCGGTTGCGAGCAGTTCCGCGAGCGCCGCCTCATCCGCGGTCGCATGCGCCTCGGCCAGCTCGCGGCCGAGCGCCTCCGCGTAGGTGGGCCGCGCGACCGAGCGGAAGACGCCGATCGGCGTCGGACCGGTCGGGCGCTGGGCGAGGTGCGCCAGCTCGAAGGCGAGCGTTGGCTCGAGCCGCTCGGCGTCGTGCACGAGGATCGCGTCCTCCCCCACGTCGGCCACGTCCACGATCTGCAGCCGCCCGTCGTCGCCGCGGGCCACGCCGCGCTCGAGCTCGCGTCCGAAGCGGATCGGCTCGCCGTGCACGAGGCGGATCTGGTTTGCCTCGCGCATGCCCTTCTCGCGCACGGGGTCGAAGGCGCCGTCGTTGAACACGTTGCAGTTCTGGTAGATCTCGACGAAGGACGAGCCCGGGTGCGCAGCCGCAGCGCGAAGCGTGTCGGCCACGTGCTCGCGATCGACGTCGACGGTGCGCGCCACGAACGACGCCTCGGCGCCGAGCGCCAGCGCCACCGGGTTGAAGGGATGGTCCTGCGAGCCGAACGGCGTGGACTTCGTGACCTTCCCCTGCTCGCTCGTGGGCGAGTACTGGCCCTTGGTGAGGCCGTAGATCTGGTTGTTGAAGAGCAGGATCTTCAGCGGAACGTTGCGGCGCAGCGAGTGGATCAGATGGTTGCCGCCGATCGAAAGCGAGTCGCCGTCGCCGCTGACCACCCAGACCGACAGGTCGGGCCGCGCGACCGCGATGCCGGTCGCGATCGCGGGCGCGCGCCCGTGGATGCCGTGCACGCCGTAGGTGTCCATGTAGTAGACGAAGCGTCCGGCGCAGCCGATTCCCGACACGAACACCGTGCGCTCGGGCGGCACGCCCAGCTCGGGCATGAGCGACTGGACAGTCGCGAGGATCGCGTAGTCGCCGCAACCCGGGCACCAGCGCGTCTCCTGGTCGCTGGAGAAGTCCTTCTTCGTAAGCGTCGGCAGCGGCGTGCCGCCGTTGGGTCCGTGCCCGTTCACCTGCTGCGTCATGCGAGCCGCTCCCTGATCGCCTCTTCGAGCTCCTCCGCGAAGAACGGCAGGCCCTGCACCTTGGTCACGCTGTCGGCGTCCACCAGGAAATCGGCGCGCACGATCTTCACGAGCTGGCCCATGTTCATCTCCGGCACCACGACCTTCCGGTACGAGCGCAGCAGCTCGCCCGTGTTGCTCGGCATCGGGCTCAGGTGGTGGAGGTGCGCGTGGTCCACCTTGCCGCCCGACGCGCGCACGCGCTTCACCGCGGCGCGAGTGACGCCATAGCTCGAGCCCCAGCTCAGCACGAGCACGTCCGCGCCCTCGACTCGATCGGCCTCGAGCGGCGGGATGCCCTCCGCCACCTGCGCGACCTTCGCCGCGCGCAGCTTCGTCATGCGCTCGTGATTCTCCGGCTCGTAGCTGATGTTGCCGGTCAGGTCCTCCTTCTCGAGCCCGCCGATCCGGTGCTGGAGAGCGGGCGTGCCTGGAACCGCCCAAGGCCGCGCTAGCGAGTCGTCGCGCTTGTAGGGCCAGAAGCCGCCCTCGGTGTTCTCGCCGGTGGCGAAGTCCGGGTCGATCTCCGGCAGCCCGTCGAGCGACGGCAGGCGCCACGGTTCGGACGAGTTGGCGAGGAAGGTGTCGCTCAGGAGGATCACCGGCGTGCGGTAGCGCACGGCGATCCGGACCGCCTCGAGCGCGGCGTCGAAGCACTGCCCGGGCGTGGATGCCGCGACGATCGGCAGCGGCGACTCGCCGTGGCGCCCGTACATCGCGGTGAGCAGGTCGCCCTGCTCGGTCTTCGTGGGCATGCCCGTCGAAGGGCCGGCACGCTGAACGTCGATCACCACCATCGGCAGCTCGAGCGCCACCGCGAGCCCGATCGTCTCCGACTTCAGGTCGAGACCGGGCCCGCTCGTGGCCGTCACGCCGAGCTGGCCGCCGAAGGCAGCGCCAAGCGCGATGTTCGCCGCGGCGATCTCGTCCTCGGCCTGCATGGTCCGCACGCCGAAGCGCTTGTGCCGCGAGAGCTCGTGCAGCAGCTCCGACGCCGGCGTGATGGGGTAGCTCGCGAGGAACAGCGGCAGCCGGCTCTTCACGCTCGCCGCGATCAGGCCGAGAGCCGTCGCGGTGGTGCCGTTCACGTTGCGGTACACGCCCGGCTCGGCCGGCGCCGGCTTCACCTCGTAGGTGACGGCGAAGAGCTCCGCGGTCTCGCCGAAGTTGTAGCCCGCACGGAAGGCGGCGAGGTTGGCCTCGCGGATCGCCGGCTTGCCCGCGAACTTCTTCTCGATCCACTCGACCGATACGTCGGTGGGGCGGCCGTACATCCACGAGATCAGCCCGAGTGCGAACAGGTTCTTGGAGCGAGCCGCGTCGCGCGGCGTGATGCCCTCGATGTCCTCGGTGGCGCGCACCGTCATGCTGGTCATCGGCACCGGCACCAGCTGGTAGTCGTCGAGCGAGTGGTCGGTGAGCGGGTTCTCCGTGTAGCCCGCCTTCTTGAGGTTGTTCTTGCTGAACGCGTCCTCGTTGGCGAGGACCGTGCCGCCCTTCTCGAGCGCGCGGATGTTCGCCTTGAGTGCGGCGGGGTTCATCGCCACGAGTACGTTCGGGTGATCGCCCGGGGTGAGGATGTCGCGCGAGGCGAAATGGATCTGGAAGGCCGAGACCCCGGCGAGCGTGCCCGCGGGCGCGCGGATCTCCGCGGGGAAGTCCGGAAGCGTGGCGAGGTCGTTGCCGAGCAACGCCGTGGCATCCGTGAAGCGGCTCCCGACGAGCTGCATTCCATCGCCCGAGTCGCCCGCAAAGCGGACGACTACTTGCTCTTTTTCCCTGACGTCCTTTGTCACGGTTGCAGGGGTCTCGGCGGTTGGGCCGGAGCCGGACACCTGCTTCTTATTCCGGGTAAGGACGATTGTATTCCGCGCTTCGGCGGTTGCCGGGGGGAAATCGACGCATTGGCGGGAGCGCGCTCCTCCGCGCGTTTCATTACGCTCCCCGGTCCCTTCGGGGGGTATTGACTTTGAGGATCGGGGTTCCCAACGAGTCCGCAGGGGGCGAGCGGCGCGTCGCGCTCGTGCCCGAGGTCGTCCGCCGGCTTACCGGCAAGGGCGGCCATGAGGTGGTAATCGACGCGGGCGCCGGCGACGGCGCGCTGATTCCCGACGCCGCATACGAGGAGGCGGGCGCCACCGTGGGCGGCGACGTGTGGCAGGCCGACGTGGTCGCGAAGGTGGCTCCACCGACCGCCGAGGAGATCTCCCGCCTCAAGCAGGGCGGTGTGCTCATCGGCTTCCTGGCGCCACTCACTTCACCGGACACCTCGCGCGCGCTCGCGCAGCAGGGCGTGACGGCGTTCGCGATGGAGTCGATCCCGCGCATCACGCGCGCCCAGTCGATGGACGCGCTGTCCTCGCAGGCGACCGTGTCCGGATACCGGACCGTGCTGATCGCGGCACAGGAGCTCGGACGCTTCTTCCCGATGCTCACCACCGCGGCCGGCACGGTGAAGCCCGCGCAGGTTCTCGTGCTCGGCGCCGGAGTGGCGGGGCTGCAGGCGATCGCCACCGCGCGGCGGCTCGGAGCGGTGGTCACCGCGTTCGATGTGCGCTCGGCCGTGCGCGAGCAGGTCGAATCGCTCGGCGCGAAGTTCCTCGACCTCGGCCTCGAGAGCGACGCCGAGGCGGCCGGCGGCTACGCGCGCCAGCTGACGGAGGAGGAGCAGCAGGCCCAGCAGACGGCCTTGAACGAGGCGCTCTCGCGCTTCGACGTGGTGATCACCACGGCGCTCGTGCCGGGACGGCCCGCGCCGCGCCTCGTGACCGCCGCGGGCGTCCGGAACATGCCACACGGCGCCGTGATCGTCGACCTCGCCGCCGAGGCCGGCGGCAACTGCGAGCTGACGGAGCCC
>JBJMLG010000256.1:0-5675 GCA_045805385.1 Thermoleophilaceae bacterium | reverse complement strand
GAAGATCGCCGCCTTCACCTCGAGGATGTCCTGCGCGGTCTCGATGATCAGAAGGTCGGCGCCGCCCTCGATCAGGCCGCGGGACTGCTCCTCGAACACCTCGACGAGCTTGCCGAACGAGATGTTGCCGAGCGTTGGATCGTTGGAGGCGGGCAGGAAGCCGGTCGGCCCGATCGAGCCGGCCACGAAGCGGTCCTCACCCGCGGCGGCGCGCGCGATCTGAGCGGCCTTGGTATTGATCTCGAGCGTGTGCTCGCCGAGGCCCCACTCGTCGAGCTTCAGGCGCGACGCCTGGAAGGTGTCGGTCTCGACCACGTCGGCGCCCGCCTCGAGCATCGACTCGTGCACGCCCTGGATCACGTCCGGGCGGTTCAGCACGAGCGCCTCGTGGCACTTGCCCTGAAGGCCGCCGTAGTCCTCCTGGGTCAGGTCGAACTGCTCGAGCGTGGCGCCCATGCCGCCGTCGAACACGACGACACGGGAGTTGATGGCTTCGATGTAGTCGCGCATGGGCCTCTCCCCGATGGTATCGGGTCAGACCCAAACCTTGACACAACTATGGCAACCCTCTGTCAGGCGGCTGCCAGAGCGGTTTTCAGGCGTTGTCGCGGTTCACCAGCTTGAAGAACGTCGAGTCCTCGCCGCTTGCCTTCTGCTCCTGGTAGAGGAACGCGAGGTTGTTGCGGTCGAAGACGTCGAACCACTCGTCCCACGAGACGTGCTCGAGCTGGTCCTCGCCCGTTCCGCCCGGGAAGTCGATGCGCAGCACGCCGCTGTCGCCGTCGCGCGTGCCCTTGACGATTGCCGGCTTCCCGCCGTGCTCCTCCACCCAGCGGCGGATCTCGTCGTGGTCGGTGGTGGTCTTGCTCTGGCTTTGTGTTGTTTGTTCTGCCATGGGCGCGCGGCTACCCGATCGCCCCCGGTGAACACCGGGAATGGCTGGATCTGCCAGCGGGTAGGGCAATTAGGCGATGTCCGTGAGGTTCACGCGGCCTGTAAACGCGGCCGGGGCCGACGAGCGTCTCACGCCCGCGGTGCTCTACCGGGCGGTGCTGCTCGCGTTTGCGCTGGTGGTCGCGGTGCTGATCTTCCCGCAGGTGGTGAGCCTGCTCCTGCTGTTGCTGCTCGTGGTGGTGATCGCGGTGCCGCTGACGGCGGCCACCACGATGCTCCAGCGCGTCGGCGTGCCGCGCGCGCTCGGCGCTCCGCTGACGCTGCTCGCTGCGCTCGCGGTGATCGGCGGCATCATCGCGCTGCTCACGCCGACCTTCGTGCACGAGGGCCGCCAGCTCGTGAACTCGCTGCCGGACACGGTCGACCAGCTTCGCCACAAGCTGAGCAACGGGCACCCGACCAGCACCGGCACGTCGATCCAGAAGTACGTGAACAGCTACACGAACCACCCGGAGAAGTTCCTGGGACCGGCCGCCACGATCGGCGTGGGGGTTGCCGGGTTCATCACGCGGCTCGTGGTGGTGCTGCTCACGGCGCTCTTCATCGCGATCCAGCCACGTCCTCTGATCGACGGCGCGGTGCGGCTGGTCGCGCCGGCGCGCCGCGACCACACCCGGCTCATCTTCGCGCGCCTGGCGACCGCGTACGTCGGCTGGCTGCGCGGACTGCTGATCGGCATGGCAGTGCTCTGGGTGATCACCTACGTCGGCCTGCGGCTCGTGAACCTGCCGTACGCCGTGGTGTTCGCGACGCTCACGGCGCTCGCCATGGTCGTGCCCTACTTCGGCGCGCTGTTCAGCGCGATCCCACCGCTTGCGCTCGCGCTCACCATCTCGCCGGCCAAGGCGCTGCTCGTGCTTGCCGTCTACGTGATCGCGCACCAGGTCGAGGGCAACCTGATCGAGCCGATCGTGATGGCGCGCGCGGTGAAGCTGCATCCCGCGATGGTGGCCGTCGGCGTGCTGCTCGTGGAGCGCCTGTTCGGCTTCCTCGGGCTGCTCGTGGCCGTGCCGATCCTCGTGACGTTCAAGGTGCTCGTGGAGGAGCTGTGGGTCCGGCCGCTGGAGGAGGGGGCCGGCGGGCGTGCCTTAACGGCCGACGGGCTGGGCGCGCACTACGAGGCCGACGAGGCGCCGAAGCTGTCGCCGCGCTGAGCGGCCGGTTAGCCGCGCGCGACGCTCGCCGAACCAGCGCAACTCCCAGGGCGCCTGCCTAGACTCGCGCCGCGATGCGTCGCTTGGGAGCAGCGGCCGCCGCGCTCGCCTCGCTGGCGTTCGCGGCCTCGCCCGCCGTCGGGGCGGGCGATCCCCTGCGCGGGCAGCAGTGGGGCCTCGACATGATCCATGCCGACCAGGCCCATGCGACCAGCATCGGCGCCGGCGCCGTCGTCGCCATGATCGACACCGGCGTGGCCGCCGGCCACCCCGACCTCGCGGGTCAGACGGTGGCCGGCTACGACTTCGTGGACGGCGACACGACGCCGCAGGACGGCAACGGGCACGGCACGCACGTGTCGGGAATCGTGGCCGCGGCGGCCGGCAACGGCGTGGGCGTGGACAGCGTCGCGCCCGGCGCGCGGATCATGCCGGTGCGAGTGCTCGACGACGGCGGTAACGGCAGCGCCGACGTCGTCGCGCAGGGGATCGACTGGGCCGTGGCTCACGGCGCCAATGTGATCAACCTCAGCCTCAGCGACTCGGTGCCGATCGGCGCGATCGGCGTGCGCAGCGCGGTGGACGACGCGATCGACCGCGCAGTCGCCGCGGGCGTGGTCGTCGCCGCCGCCGCCGGCAACAGCGGCCTGCCGGTGTGCGAGCAGCCTTCCGCGGCAAAGGTGCTGTGCGTGGGCGCGGTCGACAAGCGTGGCGCGCGCAGCTTCTACTCGAGCTTCGGCGACGGCCTCGCGGTCACCGCCCCCGGCGGCTCGAGCCTGCCGATGGCGGGTGAGGACATCCTCTCGACCTGGAACGACGGCGGCTACCAGGAGCTGGCCGGCACCTCGCAGGCCACGCCCCACGTGTCCGGGGTGGCAGCGCTGCTCGTGTCGCTCGGCGTGCGCGGCCAGGCCGCCGTGAACCGCATCCTCGCGACCGCCCACGACGCGGGCTCGCCCGGCCCGGATTCCGAATACGGCGCCGGCATCGTGGACGCGGCGGCCGCCGTGAGCGGCCTCGGCCGAGGTGGCGCCGGCGGCTCCGCCGGCGGCAGCGGCTCAACCACTTCGGCCCGCATCTCGGTTCGCCGCGTCCTCAGCATCCGCAGCGTGCTGCGCCACGGCATACCGGTGCGCTGCACCGCTCCGGGGAGCGGCCGCTGCGCGGTGACCGCTCGCGCGCGGGGGAAGAAGCTCGCCCGCGGTTCGCGCGCTGTGCAGCTCGGACAACCGGTCCTCGTGCGCGCGCGTGTGACTCGCGCGGGCAAGGGAACGCTCGAGCGGGTGCGCTCGCGCGTGCGCGTGACACTGAAGGTGAGCTTTCCGGGCGGAACCGTGACGCGGAGGATTACGCTCAAGCGCTGACGTGCGACGCCCACCCGCCGGCCTCTGCGACTCCTGCCTGCACCAGAAGCTGGTGCGGACCGGCCGCGGCTCGGAGTTCAGCATGTGCGAGCGCTCGAAGAGCGACCCGCGCTTCCCGAAGTACCCGCGCGTGCCGGTCGAGCGCTGCCCGGGCTACGAGCGGCGGCCTACGGAGTAGTGACGACGGTCTTGCCGTCGTCGGCGACCTTCGTGTTCGGCGCCTTCTGCGAGACGCTGCCGGTGAACGTGCCACCCGGTGCGCCGCCCTGCGACAGCACCGCGCGCGCCTTGCCGTTCAGCCCCGCCGCAACCCGGTAGGTGATCTTGAACGGGCCGGGGCGCACGGCCGTCACGCTCCAGCGGAAGCTCGCGGTGCGGCCAGGCTTGAGCGGGCCTAGCGCGTAGGTGTCCACGTAGGCGGTGTCGCCGCCGCGCGGTGGCTTGTTCACCACGAACACCGGCCGGGACGGATCGGCAAGCGTCGTGTCCTTAACGTCGTACTGGAACGACTTCACGGTGACCGCCACGTTCGGAATCGTCTTCGAGTCGACGTTCCTCACGCTGATCACCATGTTGCTTTGCTGGGCGAGCGCCTGCTTCCCGGGGAAGTCGGCCTTCACCACCTGCACCTTGAAGTTGCCGGAAGGCTCGTTCGCGTCCTGCCGCGCGCCACCTCCGCAACCCGCGAGCGCGAGCAGTGCGAACGGCGCAGCGATCGCCGCACCCAGCCTCCCTACGTGCACTCCCCGGGCTTCCACGCGCGGCTGAATGTACCACCGGCACTGCGATCGAGGTGCAGGTTCCGCACCTGGCATAACCCGTGCATAACCGGGGACATCGTGCGAACGGTTGTCGGTTGTGGGAGCCTGAGGGATGCCGTAGGCTTCCCCAGCGCGATGGAGTGCGCCGTGGGGGACGGCGGTCCTGGGAGGAGTAACTGAGTGGTTCGTGCAGTAGCGGATCGAGCGTTCTTACCGACGAAGAATCTGCTCGAGCAGGTCGGCGACATGATGATTCTGACCGGCAAGACAATCTTGTCGGCGATTCGGCCTCCGTATCCATACGGCACGGAGTTCGTGAACCAGTTCCTGTTCGCACTCAGGCTCTGCTGGTTCCCCCTGCTCATCTCCACGATCGCGTTCGGCTACGGCGCGCCGGGTCTGCAGGCGGGCAACTTCCTCGTCCTGTTCGGCGCGATCGACCGCCTCGGCGGCTTCTTCGTGCTCGCCACGATCCGCGAGTTCGCGCCGTTCGTGACAGCGATCATCCTCGCCGGTGTGGCCGGCACCGCCATCACGGCGGACCTCGGCGCGCGCAAGATCCGCGAGGAGCTCGATGCCCTCCAGGTGCTGGGCGTCGACCCGGTGAAGAACCTCGTGGTGCCGCGCTTCCTCGCGCTCATGATCGTCACCGCGCTGTTCAACATCTATGCGCTGCTGTTCGGCATCTTCGGCGGCGTGCTCGCCACGCTCACGTTCAAAGCACCGCTCGGCCCGTTCTTCTCGACGCTGCTCACCAACGCGTCGGTCACCGACCTGTGGGGCTCGGTCGTGAAGACCACTCTCTTCGGCGCGATCATCGCGATCGTGTGTTGTTACAAGGGGATGACCGCGTCCGGCGGCGCCGAGGGCGTCGGCCGCGCGGTGAACCAGGCGGTCGTGATCTCGTTCCTGGGCATCTTTGCGTTCAACTACGTGTTCACACAGACGTTGCTCGCAACGCACCCTGAGATCTCGGTGATCAAGTAATGGGACGCACCTGGCTGGCAGTCCCCCGCGACTGGATCGCATCGTTCGGCGACATCGCCAAGTTCGCCGCGCGCGACTTCGGCCAGATCTTCAGCGGCCGCGTGTTCCGCTTCTTCGGCGAGGCGCTGCGACAGGCCGGCATCCTGATCCTGGGCTCGTCGCTCGTGATCTGGAGCCTTGCGTTCATCCTCGGCCTCCAGTGCGGCATCGAGGGCGCGTACTTCAACCGCTCGGTGGGCGCACCCGCCTACGCGGGCGTGTTCTCAGCCTGGTGCGACCTGCGCGAGATCATGCCCTACGCGTTCGGCTACATGATGTCGGCGAAGGTCGGCACGGGCCTGGTCGCGGAGCTCGGCGCGATGCGGATCACCGACGAGATCGACGCGCTCGAGGTCATGGGCATCTCCTCGATGACGTTCCTGTGCGGCACCCGGCTGCTGGCGGCCTTCATGGTG
>JBJMLG010000255.1:0-4542 GCA_045805385.1 Thermoleophilaceae bacterium | reverse complement strand
CGCCCAAAGCGTCGTTCGACGAATACCAGTTCACCCGCTCCCAGCCCGACTTCTCCCCGAACGCCGCGCCGTGCTCGCGGTGCCAGGTGTTCGCCGGGGACATCCGCAGCGGCCGCCCGGCCTGGCGCTCGTGGTTGGGATAGCGGATGTCGTAGTAGGTCTCGTAGGTCTCGCGCACGCGCGCGAGCGTGTACGAGGGCGAGCGGTACTGCGACCCGAAGCGGCGGATGTCCATCTCCCAGAGGTCGAGCGACGGCTCGCCGTGGGCGATCCACTCGGCCATCACCTTGCCGATGCCGCCCGCGCCCGCAAGCCCGTGCGCGCAGAAGCCGGCCGCCACGAAGAAGCCGCGCACCTCGGACTCGCCGAGGCAGAACTCGTTGTCGGGCGTGAACGCCTCCGGCCCGTTGATCATGCGGGTGACCTTGATCTCGTCCATCACGGGCACACGCCGCTTCGAGTTCTCGACGATCTCCTCGAAGCGGTCCCAGTCGTCCTCGAGCAGGCGGCCGTTGAAGTCGCGCGGGATGTGGTCGAGCCCGTCGCCGCCGAGGAACGCCGGCGCGCTGTGGCGCTCATAGCCGCCCATCACGAGGCCGCCGCCCTCCTCCCGGAAGTAGATGAGCAGGTCCGGATCGCGCAGCGTGGGCAGGTGCGAGCCGTCGCGCTCCCTGAACGGCTGGGTCACCAGGTACTCGTGCGACATCGGCACGACCGGCACGCGGACGCCGGCCATGCGCGCGATTTCCGCGGCGTACATGCCGCCGGCGTTCACGACGATCTCGCAGTCGATGTCGCCGCGATCGGTGCGCACACGCCGGACCTGGCCGCGCTCCACGTCGATTCCCACGACGCGCGTGCCGGTGAAGATCCGGCAGCCGCCCCGGCGAGCGCCGTCGGCCATGGCGTACGTGAGCTGCGACGGGTCGAGGTAGCCGTCGGTGGGCAGCCAGGCGGCGCCGAGCACCCCGTCGGTGCTCATCAGCGGGAACCGCTCGCGCGCCTCCTCCGCGGAGATGAGGTCCAGCGGCAGCCCGAACGTCTTCGCCCAGCCCGCCTGGCGGCGAAGCTCCTCCATGCGTTCCTCGCTCGATGCCAGCCGCAGGCTGCCGCACTCCACCCAGCCGGGATCGAACTCCGTCTCGGCGCCGAGCCGCCGGTAGAGCTCCACCGAGTGCATCATCATCTTCGTGAGCGAGACCGAGCCGCGAAGCTGGCCCACGAGGCCCGCGGAGTGGAACGTGGAGCCCGAGGTGAGCTGGCCGCGGTCGAGCAGCACGACGTCGCGAAAGCCGAGCTCGGCCAGGTGGTAGGCGATCGACGTTCCTCCGACGCCACCGCCCACGATCACGCAGCGGGCGGCGACGGGCAGCTCAGGCGACGGCACGCGCCTCCTCGAGCGAAGCCGCGAAGCGGGGGTCGGACGCGGTCTCGTGCAGGCGCTCGAAGTGCTGGGCTGCGTAGCCGGTGAAGTCAAAGTCGAGCTCGGAGACGGCGCTCTGCACGACGCCCCACATCGCCTCGCGCAGGTCGGACATGAAGCGCATCAGGCGCAGCGAGGCCTGGCGTCCGGGCCTCGCGGGCTCGCCCCAGTACGCGCCGAGCAGCAGGCCGGCGTCGTCCTCGCGCAGCTCGTTGTTCGCCGCGAAGTTGCCCAGGTCGAAGTAGCGGTCGCCCATGCCGGCGTACTCCCAGTCCACGATTCGCACCCCGCGCCCGTCCTGGATGAAGTTCGCGGCCAGGAGGTCGTTGTGGCAGGGCACCCGCATGTGCTCGGGTCCGCGCAGCACCGCCCGGATCTCAGCGGCGCGCTCCATCGCCTCGAGGTAGCCCTCGGGTGGCTCCACGCCTCGCTCGCGTGCCGTGGCCGCGTAGTCGATCGGTATCTGGAAGGAGTCGAAGACAGCGGGCAGGGCCGGGCCGGAGTCGTGAAAGGTGCGCAAGGCAGCCGCCACCTCCGCGAGCGCGCCGGGCTCGCGCAGCTCGGCAGGCTCCATCACGCGCCCGTCGAGGAAGCGCGTGACGATGCAGGGAGGGTCGTGGAGCATCGCCGCCACCGGCGGCGCGATCCCAAGCGCCGCGGCCGCCCTGTTCGCCTCGAGCTCCGCCGATCGGTCGATCAGGAGCAGTCCCGTGTCCTTCCCGGGCAGGCGCACCACGTAGCGCTCGCCGTCCATGGTGACGAGGTAGTTCCGGTTCGTGATGCCGCCGTCGAGCGGGGTCGGATCGCCGTCAGGCGTGCCGAGGACGGCGGCCAGACGGTCGAGGATCGGCGCTAGATCGGAGCTCAAGAACGGGTCAGAAAGCTGTTGACTTACGTCCGGAGCGTCGCTTAAGGTCGCAGCCGGATAGGTCGGATCATCACACCTTTATGGCGTGGGGTCGAGTCCGGCTGCCTCGATGAGGAGGAGGGCGACGAGGGTGTCTGACAGAGCGGAAACGCTGAGTCGCGACGAGCAACGGCTCGCCGAGATGGGCTACAAGCAGAGCCTGAACCGGGCTTGGAGCGGGTTCTCCAACTTCGCGATCTCGTTCACGATCATCTCGGTGCTGGCCGGGTGCTTCACCACCTACGGCCAGGCATGGAACAACGGCGGGCCGATCGCGATCACGTGGGGCTGGCCGATCATCTCGGCATTCATCCTGATCGTGGCCCTCTCGATGTCGGAGCTGGTTTCGAAGTACCCGACCGCGGGCGCGATCTACTGGTGGTCGTCGGAGATGGGCGGTCGCGTGTGGGGCTGGTTCACCGGCTGGTTCAACATGATCGGCCTGATCGGCGTGGTCGCCTCGGTGGACTACGCCTGCGCCACGTTCCTGAACGCGGTGCTCGGCCTCTACAAGGTCAACTTCATCTTCAACTTCGGAGATGACCAGCACATCCTCCGTGAGACGTTCGTCCTGTTCGTCGTGATCCTGGCGCTCCACGCGCTGATCAACATCTTCCAGACGCAGCTGCTGGCGCTGTTCAACAACATCTCCGTCTGGGTCCACGTCGCCGGCGTCGCGGTGATCGTGGCCATCCTGGCCTTCGTGCCCGACACGCACCAGAGCTTCGACTTCGTGTTCACGAAGCGCATCAACAACTCCGGCTTCAGCGGAGGGATGTTCTGGTTCTACATCCTGCCGCTCGGGTTCCTGCTCACTCAGTACACGATCACCGGCTTCGACGCCTCGGCTCACATCTCCGAGGAGACGAAGGACGCCGAGCAGTCGGCCGCCAAGGGCGTCTGGCGGTCGGTGTTCTACTCCGCCCTGATCGGCTGGATCGTGCTCATCGCGATCACGTTCGCGGCTACGGACGTGAAGGCGATCAACGACGGCGCGGGCTCGTCGCTCGCGGTGTTCGACAGCGCGCTCACACCGGCGGCAGCGAAGGCCGTCATCCTCATCTCCACGATCGGCCAGTTCTTCTGCGGCATGGCGTGCCTCACCAGCGCCTCGCGGATGTTCTACGCGTTCTCGCGCGACCGGGCCGTGCCCGGCAACCGCATGTGGACGCGGCTCACGCAGCGCCGCGTGCCGGCCTACGCAGTGCTCATGGTGGCCCTGCTGGCTCTGCTGATCACGCTGCCCGCCCTGCACGGCGACGAGAACGCGTTCCCGTTCGCGTTCTTCGCCGTGGTGTCGATCACCGTGATCGGGCTCTACATCGCCTACGCGATCCCGATCTTCCTGCGCTGGAGGATGGGCGACAAGTTCCAGCCGGCCTCGTGGACGCTCGGGAAGAAGTACAAGTGGATGAACGCGATAGCCGTCGGAGAGGTGGCGCTCGTCACGGTCATCTTCTGCCTCCCCTTCACCCCGGCCGCGGTGCCGTGGAACGACGGCTTCAAGTGGGAGGCGTTCAACTACGCGCCGCTCACCGTGGGGCTGGTGCTGATCGGGGCCTGGCTCGGCTGGATCTTCTGGGCCAAGAAGCACTGGCCCGGCCACGTGCGCGAGGTCGATCCGTTCGGTGAGGGCACCGACATCCGGCCTGAGGTGCCGGCCACGCCGCCGGCCGAGCCGCAGCCGGGTACCGCGCCCGCGTGACGCTCGATGAGCTGAGACAGGCAGCGGCGGGGGGCACGGTCGACACCGTGCTCCTCGCCATAGCCGACATGCAGGGGCGGCTCATGGGAAAGCGGCTCACGGTAAGCCACTTCCTCGACGAGGTGGTGCCGCACGGCGCCGAGGGCTGCGACTACCTGCTGGCCAACGACGTCGACATGACGCCTGTGCCCGGCTACGAGATGACCTCGTGGGACAAGGGCTACGGCGACTTCGAGATGAAGCCCGACCTCGCAACCCTGAGGCCGCTGCCGTGGCTGGACGGCACGGCGCTGTGCATGGCGGACATCCTGTGGGCCGACGAGCAGCCGGTCGCGGCATCCCCGCGCCAGATACTGGGCCGCCAGCTCGAGCGCCTGGCGGAGCGCGGGTGGACCGCGAACGTGGGCACCGAGCTCGAGTTCATCGTGTTCCGCAACACCTACGAGGACGCCTGGAACAAGGGCTACCGCGACCTCGAGCCGGCCAACTACTACAACGTCGACTACT
>JBJMLG010000254.1:0-16050 GCA_045805385.1 Thermoleophilaceae bacterium | reverse complement strand
GGGGGTGATCCAGCGGAACTTCGGCTGCTTCACGTTCGGCGCCGTGTAGTAGAGCACCGCGAACATGACCATCACGATCGCGAGCAGCACCGGCCACTTCGCGACGTTCCACACCGTCACGGCGGTGCTGCCGAGGCCGATCTGGTCCCCGATCGCCTTCGCCAGCGAGCCGGTCACGACGAGCCCGATGAACACGATCGCCAGTAGCACGACCATGAGGATCGTCATGACGATCTGGAGTGGCCGCAGCTTCCAGAAGGGGCGGCCCTCCCGCACGTCGTAGATCTGGTTACACGCGCGCATGAACGCGCCGAGGTACCCGGACGCCGACCAGATCGAGCCGAGCAGGCCCACGCCGAGCAGGGCGCCCGCGCCGCCCTTCGACTTCACGACTCCCTCGATCGGCCCGCGGATCGACTGGACGGTGGACGCGGGCGCAACCTTGCCGATGATGCTCATGATGCTGTCGACAGTCTGCGGGTACTGGCCGAGCACGCCGAGCAGCGCAACCAGGCACAGCAGCGCCGGGAACAGCGACAGCACCGAGTAGTACGTGAGCGCCGCTGCCCAGTCGGTGAGGTTGTCGTTCTGGAACTCCTTGACGGTGCGCTTGAGCACGCCGAGCCACGAGCGCTTGGGCAGGTCGCTCGGCTCCTCGGGCGCGCGGCGGTCGATCTGTTCGGTGGAGGTAGCCATTGGCCGGGCGTACCCGCCGCTTCTCATGGGTATACGCGAGACGTGAAGAAGATCGCCTTTCTGCCCTTCAGCATCACGGGCGGTGTGCTCGCGGGGTTCGTGGCTAAGAAGACCTTCGAGCAGGTATGGGGATTGATCGACGAGGAAGAGCCGCCGGATCCGTCGGTGCTCCGATCGAGCTGGGCCAAGCTCCTCCTCGCGACGGCGATCGAAGGGGCGATCTTCCGAGCGACTCGCGCTGCCGTGGACCGCGGCTCGCGCAAGGCGTTCATGGACCTCACCGGCTCGTGGCCCGGGAAGTTGGAGCCCGAGCCCGAGTAGGCGACGTCCGAGCGCCTGACGGCAAGGATGCACACATCTCTGAGGGGGGATGACGATGGCGAGCCACCAGAAGCGGAGCCGGGCTGACCAACCGGTCGGGAACCGGCGCAGGCCCTTGACCCAGTCGGTACTCTGAGCCGTTCGCCGGGGGGTATCTCTTCGCCATTAGGGCGGGGCCGGCGCGGGAGATAAGGGACTGATGCGCTCTGTCAGCGGGGTTGGACGCATCGCGACCGTCGCGGCGGTCGTGGTCGCCGCTGTGCTCGTGGGGATCGTTCTCTTCGGTGCAGCGAGCGGTGGCCACGAGGTCAAGGCCGTCTTCCTGAACGCGTCGCAGATCGTCAAGGGGAACCAGGTCCAGGTCGGCGGCACGCCGGCCGGGAAGGTGACGGGCATCGACGTGACGCCGTCCGGGCAGGCAGTGGTCACGTTCAAGGTCGACGACCGCTACTGGCCCCTTGCGAAGGGCACGAAGGCGGTCGTCCGGCAGGCGTCGCTGTCGGGCTACGCGAACCGCTACCTCGAGCTCCAGTTCCCGTCCAACCGCAAGAGCGCGCCCAAGATCGCGGACGGCGGCACGATTCCGGTCTCCGATACGACGGCCGCGGTGGAGCTGGACCAGCTCTTCAACACCTTCGACCCGTCCACGCGGAAGTCGCTGCAGAAGTTCCTGGCCGGGTCGGCGGAGCAGTTCAAGGGGCGCGAGCAGCAGGCCAACCTCGGCTTCCACTACCTGAACCCGGCGCTGTCCACCTCGAGCCGGCTGTTCAACGAGCTGAACCGCGACACGCCCACGCTCGAGCGCTTCCTCGGCGACAGCGCGAACCTGGTCAACGCGCTCGCCCAGCGCCGCGACGACCTCGCCGGCCTGATCGACAATCTGAACACCACCACCGCGGCTGTCGGCAACCAGAAGGTGGCGCTGGCGGACGCGATCGGGCGCCTCCCGGGGTTCATGCGCCGCGCCAACACCACGTTCGTGAACCTGCGCGCGACGCTCGACAACGTGGACCCGCTCGTCGCGGCGAGCAAGCCGTCGGCCAAGGCGCTCAAGCCCTTCCTGGCCCAGCTCCAGCCGTTCGCCCGCGACGCGAAGCCGACGGTGAAGGACCTGAACGCCGTCATCAAGAAGCCGGGCTCGAGCAACGACCTGATCGACCTGACCCGCACGCTCACGCCGCTCGCGCATATCGCGGTCGACTCCGCGCAGCGCAACGGCGCCAAGCGGCGCGGCGCGTTCCCGGAGACCGCGGACGCGCTCGTGAGGAGCGCGCCGATCATCGCCTCCGGGCGTCCCTACACACCGGACCTGTTCGGCTGGTTCGACGACTTCTCCACGTCGGGTGGCTACGACGCCCTTGGCGGCATCTCGCGCGCGAAGACCTATTTCAACGCGTTCACTCTTTCGAGCGGCGGGCTCCCGCTCGATCCGCTGAAGCCGCTGTTCGACAACCGGGGCGAGAACTTCCTGAAGGTGGCGCGGATCCATCAGTACAAGCGCTGCCCGGGCGGCTCCGAGACGCCCGCCCCTGACGGCTCGAACGTCTTCTCGGCCGACGAGCAGAAGGCCCTCGACTGCCGTGAGTCCGACCGAGCGACGGGGACGATCAAGTGAGGCGCGTGCTGGCCGTCATCGGAGTCGTGGCGGCCTGCGTCGCCGTGGTGGTGCTCACGGGCGCGACGTCCGGGTCGAAGGGCACGAAGCTCCAGATCCAGTTCGACAACGCCTTCGGGCTCACGAACGGCGGCGACCTGAAGATCGGCGGCGTGCGGGCGGGCAAGACCACCTCGTTCGACATCACCGACAGCACGCCGCCGAAGGCGATCGTGACCGCCGAGATCACCGAGCCGGGCTTCAACTCGTTCCGCAAGGACGCGAGCTGTGAGGTCCGGCCGCAGTCGCTCATCGGCGAGTACTACGTGGACTGCCAGCCCGGCAAGTCGAAGCAGCCGCTGCCGCACAACGTGGTGCCCGTCGCGCAGACGCACTCCACGGTGCCGATCGACCTGATCAACAACATCATGCGCCGCCCCTACCGCGAGCGGCTGCGGCTGATCATCGGCGAGCTGGGCGCGGGCCTCGCCGGCCGGCCGCAGGACCTGAACGAGGTCATCCGGCGCGCGTCGCCCGCGCTCGAACAGACCAGCCGGGTGCTGAAGATCCTCGGCAACCAGAACAAGGTGATCCAGGACTTCATCACCAACTCCGACACGGTCGTGAAGTCGCTCGACCAGAAGAAGGCGGAGCTGAAGCGCTGGGTGGTGGAGTCGGAGAAGGCATCCGCAGCGACGGCGAGCCGTCGCGGGGCGCTGCGCCAGCAGTTCCAGAAGCTCCCCACCTTCCTCGCCGAGCTGCAGCCCACGATGGCGAAGCTCGGCGACCTCACCGACGAGCAGACACCGCTGCTGCGCGACCTGCAGCGGGCGGCACCGTCGCTCAACACCTTCCTCACGCGGATTGGCCCGTTCTCCGACGCGTCGAGGCCCTCGGTGAAGAGCCTCGGCGACACCTCCGTGACCGGCAGGCGCGCGCTCAACGACAGCGCGCAGGCGGTTGCACAGCTGCGCGACCTGGCCGCCGAGGCGCCCGGCATGGCGAAGCCGCTGCGCCAGTTCCTCCAGTCGCTCGACAACCGGGACCGCTCCGTGGACAGCAACCCGCTGGCCGCGAAGCTCGCGCCGCCGGCGCCCGATCCGACCTCGAACGCCAAGGGCAAGGGCTTCACGGGCTTCGAGGCGTTCTGGAACTACGTGTACTGGCAGACGCTCGCGATCAATGGCTACGACGACATCGGGCACATGCTGCGCGTGCTGGGGATCGTCGGGCAATGCCAGGAGTACCGCACGGGCGGCGACTACGCGAAGGAGAAGGCGCTGTACGACCGCTGCAACTCCTGGACCGGGCCGTACCAGCCGGGCGTGACGGCCAAGGACCCGACCGCGGGCAAGTACACGGCCGCCTCCTCCGGCGCGCCGACGGCGGACAGCAAGGGCGGATCGAGCGCGCCGAGCCTGCCGAGCCTGCCGGGCCGCGGCGCCCCCACGCAGGACAACGCGAAGCCGCAGCCGGACCAGACCTTCCTGTCGAAGCCGCAGGTCACCCTGCCGCCTGAGCTTCAGAAGCTGATCGACAGCCTGCCGAAGAGCGTCGGCGAGCAGCTGCCGAAGGTGAACAGCATCCAGGACCTGCCGCCCGAGGTGCAGCAGCAGCTGCCGCAGCTCCCTCAGTCGGGCAACGGCTCGGCCGACCAGCTCCTCAACTACCTCCTGGGCCCATGAGGAAGAGCGCCACAGCATCCGTCGTCGCGAGCCCGGTACTGATCGGGGCGGTCACCGTGCTCATCACGATCGTGGCCGTCTTCCTCGCGTACAACGCGAACAACGGGCTGCCGTTCGTCCCCACCTACGACGTGTACGCGGAGCTGCCCGGCGGCGGGAACCTGGTGAAGGGCAACGAGGTGCGCGTCGGTGGCTTCCGCGTCGGCGTGGTCGACCAGATCAAGCCGATCGCCGACCCCAAGACCGGCAAGGCTGTCGCTCGCATACACATGAAGCTCGACAAGTCCGTCGAGCCGCTCTCGCGCGACACCACCGTGTTCGTGAGGCCGCGCTCGGCGCTCGGTCTGAAGTACGTGGAGCTCACGCCCGGCCAGTCGAAGCAGACCTGGAAGTCCGGCGCCACGATCCCGCTGGCGCAGTCGCGGGCGCCGACGGAGCTCGACGACGTGCTGAACACGTTCGACAAGCCCACGCGCGATGCCTCGCAGCAGTCGCTCCAGGGCTACGGCGACGCGTTCGCTGGTCGCGGCATGTCGATCAACGGCGCGATCGAGGGGCTGCGCCCGTTCGTCACACACCTCACGCCGGTGATGAAGAACCTCGCGAGCCCCGACACGCAGCTGGACCAGTTCTTCCTGCAGATCGGGCGCGCGTCGGCGCAGGTGGCGCCCGTCGCCGACGTGCAGGCGCGCCTGTTCGGCGAGATGGCCGACACCTTCGGTGCGATCGCGCACGACCCCAAGGCGCTCCAGGACACGATCGCGAAGGCGCCGAGCACGCTCGACACGTCGATCGCGAGCTTCCGCGTGCAGCGGCCGTTCCTCGCCGACTTCACCGATCTGTCCCACCGCTTGCGGCCGGCCGCCTCCGAGCTGCCGATCGCGCTGCCGCGCATCAACACCACCTTCAAGGTCGGGCCGCCGGTGCTGAAGCGGTCGGTGGAGCTCAACAAGCAGACGAAGGACGTGTTCGCCTCGCTCGACAAGCTCGCGCGCAGGCCCACCACGCTGCTCGCGCTGAAGGACCTGCGCACGACCGTGGGCGTGTTCACGCCGACGATCCAGTACGTGGCTCCCTACAACACGGTCTGCAACTTCACGAACTACTTCCTCACGGGCCTGTCGGGCCACATCGGGCGCGACGTCGCCAACGGCACGGCGGAGGCGGTGCTGCTGCGCTCGGGCACCAAGACACAGCCCGGCCGGCTCGATTCCGACGAGGCCGCGCGGCCCGCCGACGTGCCGGCCAATCGCGACGCCCAGACCACGATGGCGCCGGGCGATCCGCAGAACTTCGCCCAGGCGTTCCACGGCCAGCCGTACGGCCCGGCGATCGACTCCGCCGGCAACGCCGACTGCGAGGTCGGCCAGTGGGGCTACATGCAGGGCCCGCTGCCCGCGTTCGGCTCGCCCGGCGGCGGCCCGTTCCCGTCGGCGAACGGCGACCCGAACGATCCGAGCTGGTATCAGACGAAGGCCGGCGGCAGCCACATCGTGGCGGCCCCGAGCACGCCCGGTCTGGCCGGGCCGACCGACACCGGCGTCCCCAACATCGGGGCGGTCAAGTGAGGAAGCGCGCCCCCAACGGGCTGAAGCCGTTCACCGCGGGCGTGATCGCGCTGATCGTCGTGGGTGTCCTGACCTTCTGGGCGTTCACGAAGGCGAACCCGTTCGCGAGTCCCTACAAGCTGAACGCCCTCTTCGCCAACGCCGAGAACATCAAGCCGAACTCGCCGGTTCGGATCGCGGGCGTCGAGGTCGGCAAGGTCACGAACGTCGAGGCGACAGGGGACAGCTCGGGCGCCGCTCGCGTGCAGATGGAGCTGAAGGACGACGCGCTGCCGCTGCATCAGGACGCCGAGGCCAAGATCCGCCCGCGCGTGTTCCTCGAGGGCAACTTCTTCGTGGATGTCAAGCCCGGCTCGCCCACCACGAAGACGATGCGCTCGGGCTCCACGATCCCGATCAACCAGACGGCCTCAGCGGTGCAGTTCGGCCAGGTGCTGAGCGCGCTTCAGACCGACACCCGCTCGAATCTCCAGCGCTTCCTCAAGGAGTACTCCACGGGCCTCTCGAACGGCGGCGCCGCGGGCTTCAACCAGGCGATCAGGTACTGGACGCCGGCCTACAAGAACGGCTCGCTGATGAACCAGGCGTCGCTCGGCACGCGACCGCACGACCTCTCGGACGGCGTGCTGAAGGGCCAGCAGAAGGTGTTCAGGGCGCTCGACACCAACGAGGAGTCGCTGAAGAGCCTGGTCACCAACCTGAACGTGACCTTCGGTGCGCTCGCGGGCCAGGACCGCGCGCTCGAGGCCTCGATCCCCGCGCTCGACGGCGTGCTGAAGGTCGGCTCTCCGGCGCTCGACGAGCTCAACAGCGCGCTGCCCGACTTGCGCTCCTTCGCGCGTGACGCGCTGCCCGGCGTGAAGTCCTCGGCACCGACGCTGCGCGCTTCGCTGCCGTTCATCACGCAGGCGCGCCGCCTCGTCGGTGAGGCGGAGCTGAAGGGGCTCACCCGCGACCTCGTGCCCACGATCCCGGCACTCGCCAAGATCAACCACGACTCGATCCCGCTGCTCGACGAGAACCGGCTCCTCAGCTCGTGCCAGAACAACGTGCTGGCGCCGTTCGCCTACTCGTCGGTCCCGACCGGCAAGGACACGCCGGGCGCGGACCACTTCGGCCCGGACGGCAACGGCGGCGAGGTGTACAAGCAGCTCTCGCGCACGCTCGTGGGCCTCGCGGGCGAGAGCCGCGTCTTCGATTCGAACTCCCCGACGTACCGGGTGCAGGCCGGCGGCGGCCCGAACACGCTCATCCAGACCGACCAGGAGCTCGGCACGAAGTATTTCGGGCAGGCGATGTTCCCGATCGAGGCGACGCAGCCGGCGAAGCCGAGCAAGCGCCCGGGCTTCCGGCCCGACGTGCCGTGCGAGACGCAGCAGGCGCCCGACCTGGCAGCGCCGTTCGGCGGCGCGGACCAGTCCAAGCAGGCGCCGCCCGCGGGGACCTCGTCGCTGCCGCTCGACCTCCAGAAGGTGCGCAGCGACGGTATGGCGCAGCTGCAGCGGCTAGCCGCTGTGGTCGAGTCCGACAAGAAGGGTGACGGTGCGCCGCCGCTCCTTGGCGTGCCCGTCGACCAGCAGCAGAGGGCGGCGAAGGCCTACGGGTTCAAGTGGACCGCCGACAACAAGCTCGAGAAGCTGAAGGGCGGCGGCAAGTGAGGACCGCCATCCGCAAGCACATGGGCGACTTCCTCGCGATCATCGGGCTCGTGGTGCTCGCCACCGGCACGGCGGCGTACATCCTGTCGCAGGAGCGCTTCCGCTTCCCGCTCATCTCCGAGAAGCCGTTCAATGTCCAGGCCGACTTCACGACGGCGCAGGCCGTCATGCCGGGCCAGGGCCAGACCGTGCGGATCGCGGGGGTCAAGATCGGCAACATCGGCAAGGTCAGGCTCGCGAACGGACGCGCGCGCGTCACCTTCGAGATCGACAAGAAGTACGCAAAGCGCATCCACTCCGATGCCACCGCGCTTCTGCGGCCGAAGACCGGCGTGAAGGACATGTTCGTGGAGCTCGATCCCGGCACGAAGTCCGCGCCGGCTATGAAGTCGAACGAGGTCATCCCGGTGGAGAACACCGCGCCGGACGTGAACCCCGACGAGGTGCTGTCGACGCTCGACGGCGACACGCGCTCGTACCTGCAGCTGCTCGTGAACGGCCTGGGCAACGGCCTGAAGGGGCGCGGCAACGACCTCCGCAACGTGTTCGAGCGGCTCGGGCCCACGCACCGCGACCTCGCGCGCGTGGCGACCGCCGTGGCGGCACGCCGCCAGAACCTGCGCCGGCTCGTGCACAACTACGGCGACCTGATGAACAGCCTCTCGACGAAGGACCGCGAGATAGCGCGGCTCGTGGACGAGGCGAACGCCGTCTTCGACTCGTTCGCGAGCGAGAAGGACAACCTCTCGGCCGCGGTCGCCCGCCTGCCCGGCGCGCTCAACCAGACTCGCGACACGTTGCAGAAGGTGAACAGCTACTCGCAGACGCTGGGGCCGGCGCTCCAGTCGCTGCGCCCGCCGTTCCGGAAGCTCGACTCTGCCAACAAGGCCGTGCTGCCCTTCGTGAAGGAAGCCACGCCGGAGCTGCAGAACCAGATTCGCCCGTTCGTGCGCACCGCGCGCCCGTACGTGCGTGACAACCTGCGCCCGGCGGCGGTGAATCTGGCCAAGGCCGTGCCCGACCTGACCAGCTCCTTCCACGAGCTGAACCGCTTCTTCAACATGGCCGGCTACAACCCGGGTGGCAAGGAGAAGCTCACCGGCGACAAGAGCAAGGACCTCGCGCGCGACGAGGGCTACCTCTACTGGCTCGCCTGGGTCGCGCAGACCTCGAACTCGCTCTTCTCGACGTCCGACGCGGGCGGTCCGTTCCGTCGAATCGAGCTGAACCTCAATTGCAACACCATCAAGGCCGCGGTGAAGGACCAGCCGATCCTCGATCCGATCATGGGCAACCTCACGAACGTGCTCGCCGACCCCGGCCTCTGCGGGGGTGCCAACGGCTGATGGTCAAGCAGACCCCAGGAGTCGGCAAGGTCGCTGCGATGGTGGTGTTCGCGCTCACCTGCGTGGGCGTGCTGCTGTTCCTCTGGCTGTCGTTCGGCGGCCCGGTGCCGCTCAAGCCCAAGGGCTACGAGATCTACGTGGACTTCCCCGAGGCGACGACGCTCGCCGAGCAGGCCGACGTGCGCATCGCCGGCGTGAGCGTCGGCAAGGTGAAGAAGAAGACGCTCGACAAGCGCGGCGCGGCGACGAAGGTCACGCTCCAGATCGATCAGCACTTCGCGCCGATCCCCAAGGACAGCCGCGCGATCCTGCGTCAGAAGACGCTCTTCGGCGAGACCTACGTCGAGCTCGCCCCCGGCGACACGCGCAGCGGCAAGCTCCAGGACGGCGGCATGCTGGCGCGCTCGAACGTGGAGAAGACAGTCGAGCTCGACGAGATCTTCTCCGCCTTCGACAAGCCCACGAAGGAGGCGTTCCGCCACTGGGTGCAGGAGTCCGGAAAGTCGATCCAGGGCCGTAGCCAGGACCTGAACGACGCGCTCGGCAACCTGCAGGGATTCGCGCAGGACGGCGCTTCGGTGCTCGACGTGCTCGACCGCCAGGGCCGCGACCTGCACGACGTGGTGAAGAACACGGGCGTCGTCTTCGGCGCGCTCAACCGCCGCTACGGCGCGCTCCACGACGTGATCGTGAACTCCGACCGCGTGTTCGCCGCGACCGCGTCGCGCGACAAGGCGCTCGCCGAGACGTTCCAGATCTTCCCGACGTTCCTCGACGAGTCGAAGGCCACGCTCGCGAGGCTCGAGACGTTCTCGCGGAACGCGCACCCGCTCGTGAACGACCTGAAGCCGTCCGCCGACCGGCTCGGACCGACGGTGCGCGACGTCTCGGTGCTCGCCCCCGAGCTCACGACTCTCTTCCGCGACCGCCTCGATCCGCTGATCTCGGTTGCCAAGCCGAATCTGCCGAATGCGGTGCGCTTCCTCGACGGCGCCGGCCCGCTCATGGACGGGCTGCACACGTTCCTGCCCGAGCTGAACCCGATCCTGTCGTTCGTGAACTACGACCAGCAGGTGCTCACGAACTTCCTGAGCATCGGCGGGGCGGCAACCCGCTACCAGCCCGAGGGCAAGGGTCCGAACGGCGAGCCGCTCTACGCGCTGTCGCAGTTCGGCCTGATCACGTCGCGCTCGCTCGGCCTCAACCAGACGCAGCCGCCGTCGATGCGCGGTAACGCCTACCTGGCGCCGAACGCGTACCAGCGCGGCGCATCCCTCGGCGTACCGGCCGAGGCCTTCGACTGCGGCAACGCGGGCGGCGAGCAGCGCGCGCCGCAGGACGAGACGAATTCCCATGGCCAGGCCGCTCCAGGTTGCTTCGTTGCCGGGCCGCTCTTGTTCGACAACAAGTACTTCCCGCGGCTCCAGCGCGGCAACGCGCCGTTCGTCCCGCCACCGCAGGGAACGGCCGGTAAGAAGAAGGCCACGCCGTAGCCCGGCAACGTCCGGGTTGGCACAAATCGCTCCGTAGCTCACAATTACGGCGTGGACCGCTTCACGAGCCGCCCTGGCCCGGCGCGGCAGGGGGTTGAGCAAGGCCGCTCACGTGCCGATGAGAAACACGTGCCGCTGGTACGTGCCGTCGCCGCTGCATGCCTGATTTCCGCCTTCGCGGTGCCGGGTGTGGCGATCGCGCTCGACGTCCCGCCGGTGACGGTCGGTCCGGTCTCGACGCCACCGGTGAGCGTTCAGATGCCCTCGAGTGGCACGACGGGCCCGGTGCAGCAGGTCGTGGACGGGGTGGGGAACACGGTGCAGGACGTAACCGGCGTGAATCCCACGACGCCCGTGGATCCCGTGCTCGACCAGGTGGGCGGCGTGACGGGCGGTGGCGGCTCCGGCGGTTCCAACCCGGGTGGCGGCAACGCGGGCGGCTCCTCGTCTTCCGACCCCACCGGCCGCAGCGCTACCGCGCCCGGATCCACCGGCAGCGGCTCGAACGCGCGGCGGCCCTCCTCAGGCCGCGGCGGAAGCTCTTCCACGCGCGCGCGTAAGGGATCGCGCCGCGGCGGCTCCGGCCTTTCGGCAGCTCAGACCAGGCGCCTGGCCGCGCGCACCGCGGCGCTCGCGAGCGTGTCGCAGCAGGCCCCGGCCGCGCTTGCGCTGCGCACCGCCGCCTCCACCTCGGGCAGCGGCTCCGGCTCCAGCGACTCCTCGCCGATCGTGCGCACCGTGCGCGACATCGTGAACGTCGTGCCCGATTGGATGAAGTTCCTGCTCGCCGGCCTGATCGGGCTCGTGCTCGTGCTCGGCGCGGGCTCGCTCGTGACCACGAGGCGCGCGCGTCGCCTGTCGCGGCAGCGCGAGGAACTGCTCGAGGAGGTGGGCCTGCTTCAGGCGGCCCTGCTTCCGAAGGTGCCTGCGCAGCTCGGTGAGCTGCAGATGACCGTCGCCTACCGCCCCGCCGACGGCCCGGCCGCCGGCGGCGACTTCTACGACGCCTTCGAGCTCGAGGACGGCCGCGTGGCGATCGTGCTCGGCGACGTAGCGGGCCACGGCCGCTCCGCGCTCGAGCGCACCTCGCTCATGCGCTACACGCTTCGCGCCTACGTGGAGGCCGGGCTCGAGCCACGCCACGCCGTGCAGGTCGCGGGCCGCGCGCTCGACAAGGAGCTGAACGGCGACTTCGCCACCGTGGTCGTGGCCCTGCACGACCCGGCGGCCGGCACGCTCACATGGGCGGGTGCAGGGCACCCGCCGCCGATCCTGCTCGGCCCCTCGGGCCACCGGCCCGTCACGGCGGAATCGGCGCCGCCGATCGGGCTCGGGCTCGCCACGGGGATGCGCCAGACGACCGTCCCCGCGCCCGCCGGCACGGTCGCGTGCTTCTTCACCGACGGGCTGGTGGAGGGGCGAATCGGCGACGGTCTGCTGGGCCGCGAGCGCCTCCGAGACCTGTTGGTGGAGCTCTCACCCGACGACCCGTCATCGCGCCTGCTCGACCTCGTCGCCGAGACGGCGGATCGGCTCACCGACGACATGGCCACCTGCATCGTGCGCGCCACGCACCGCTCGAAGGCTGTGCCGCCGCGCGAACGGCTCGAGCAGCTCGAGGTCGAGGCCGGTGAGCTCGACGGCGATCGCCCGATTCGGTTCCTCACCGCCTGTGGCGTGCAGGAGCGGGAAGCTGCGAATACCGTGGAGGCGGCCCGCACGGCCGCGGCCACGAGCGGCAGCGCGGTGCTCGAGGTGAGGATCCCGCTCCAGCGCGGTGCCCCTCCGGCCGTCACGGTCTCCGCCGGAGAGCCGGCGGCCGTCGAGCCGCAGCCCGCCGGCCGGCCGGTGGTCGGCGACGCCCCTCGCGCGTAGAGTTTCGCCCTCGGCGGGAGCCGCCACCGCAACCTCGGCCCTCCGGGCTTGTTTGCGGTCTGGCCTCCCTTGCCGCTCATTCGTATGCCCCGCTCCGAGATCGAAAGCTCGCGCCTTCGCCGCGCGCTCGCCGCCTGCGGCGCACTCGCGGCACTCGCGCTCGCCGTGCCCGGGGTTGCCGCGGCCCAGCTGTTCTCGGTCGAGAGCTCCTTCGGCTCCGGAGTGCAGGGGAACGGCCGCTTCGTCGACGTGGAGAGCATTGCCGCCGATCCCGGCGGGCGCATCTACGTGGCCGACGCGGGGGCAGGCCACGTGGAGGTCTACGACAACGCCGCGAACGGCAACCGCCTGCTCCGGACGATCGGCGACGGTCAGCTCCAGCAGCCCACCGGCGTGGCGCTCGACAACCGCCAGCGCCTGTACGTCTCGGATGCCGGCCGCAACAGCGTGCTGATGTACGACTCGTATGTGGACAACAACGGCTTCCGGCGCGAGTTCGGCGCGCTCGGTCCCGCAATCGGGCAGATGGCCAACCCGAGGATGCTGGCGGCCAGCCAGGCGGCGCAGATCTACGTGGTCGAGCACGACAACGCGCGCGTGCAGTGGTGGGAGCCCTCGGGCGGCTCGCAGGCGCCGGTCGCCGCTTTCGGCACGGCCGATCCGCCGACCTTCGCCGACCCGTGGGGGATCGCGCTCGACCAGCCCAACCAGCGCATCTTCGTGTCGAACGCCAGCGGCACCGACGGGGCCATCCGCTACTACGACTCGCGTGGCTTCCCTCAGGGCACGATCGCCGGGTCCGGGAGCACGCCCGGCCAGGTGAATGCGCCGCGCGGGCTCGCGTTCGACAGCGTCGGACGGCTGCTCGTGGCTGATTCCGGCAACGGCCGAGTGCAGATCTTCAACCCCCTCTCGGCCGGCGGCGGCGTGCTCGACGTGTTCGGCTCTCCCGGCAGCGGGCCCGCGAACTTCGCGAACCCCTCCGACGTGACCGTGGCGCCGGGCGCGCTCGTGTACGTGGCCGACACCGGCAACGGCCGGATCGTGCGGCTCCGCTACGACGACGCCGACGGCGACGGTGCGATCGACGCCCGGGACAACTGCCGCGGGCTCGCAAACCCGGACCAGGCCGACACCGATCGCGACGGCCTGGGCGACGCCTGTGACCCGGACATCGACAACGACGGCGTGCCGAACGCATCGGATCGCTGCCCGAAGACCCACCGCGGTCCGGACCTGAACCGCGACGGCTGTGGCGATCCGCGCAGCCGCGTCAACTCGCCGCGCGCGAAGGCGACCTTGCGCAAGGTGCGGCGCCTGCACGTGAGCGGCTCGGCGGCGGGCGACGAGCTGGGCGTCGCCCAGGTGAAGGTCGCGCTGGCGCGCGTGCGCGGCGCGAAGTGCCAGTGGTACCAGCGCGGGGGCCGCTTCGCCCGGGCGAGTGCCTGCTCGCAGCCGAAGTACGTGAACGCGACCGGCACCGACGTCTGGTCCACGACGCTCAAGGTGCGCGCCAAGGGCAGCTACCGCGTGCTGAGCCGCGCCGTGCAGGGCGGCGGCCTCCAGGAGACCGTGCCGAGCAAGCGCAACACGATCACCTTCCGCCTGCGCTAAAGCGTCCCGGCCGGCGGTCGATGAAGGTGACGTGCTCGCTCGCCGTCTGATCGTCTGCGCCTGCGCGCTTGCCGCGCTCACGCTGCCCGCGGCCGCGTCGGCGAAGTTCGGCCAGAGCTTCCGCGCCATGCCGCACAACCCGGCCGACCGCCTGCTGTCGGTGCCGATCGACGATTTCCGCTACGACCACGCCACGCGCTGCCGCAGGAAGCCGACCGCGGGCGCGCTGGCGCTCCAGTCGTGGCTCGGTTCGCACTCGCGCGGCGTGTCGTGGGGCATCATGCGCTGCGAGAAGCTCGGTCCGGCCAACTACTCGCTCCACGCCGAGGGGCGCGCCGTCGACTGGCACCTCGACGTGCACAACCGGGCCGACCGCCGCGCCGCCGAGCACCTGATCGACCTGCTGCTCGCGCCCGACCGCAACGGCAACCCGTTCGCGCTCGCGCGCCGGATGGGGATCCAGGAGATCATCTGGGACTGCCAGGCATGGTGGGGTAGCGAGGCGATGATCGAGTACTCGCTCTGCTACGACGGCAAGGGCCGCGCGAAGAAGATCGACGACACGAGCGCGCACCGCAACCACGTGCACATCGGGCTCTCGCGCGCTGGGGCGGCGAAGCGCACCAGCTTCTGGCGCTAGCCCTGAGCGGCCTGCGGCGTCACACGAAGACCTCGTCGAAGTAGCACCAGCGCCAGTCCTCCCCGGGCTCGAAGGACTGCACGATGGCGTGCTCCTCAGCGAACGCGTGCTTGCGCGCATGGCGGTTCGGTGAGGAGTCGCAGCAGCCCACGTGCCCGCACGTGAGGCAGAGGCGCAGGTGCACCCACGGGGAGCCGATGGCGAGGCACTCCTCGCAGCCCTGCGGGGTGCGCGGCCTCACCGGCCGGATCTGCACGACGTGTGGGCAGGTGGCGATCGTCATCCCGGATGTGCGATAGGACGCAGCCTGGCGAATGCCAGCCCCATCGACACCGGCGACGAGCTCCTGACCGTGCTGCACGTGTACCCAGCCGGGTGACAACCCGCGCGCGCCGCTGTGGGGCAGTTCGCCAGCTTGGCGTCTAAGCGCTGCACCAACCGGTTGCTCCCTCTACCCAGGGGTGGTAAAACCACGAGTCGGCGCGTCGAGGTGCCAGCCCCGGTGCCGAGCGTGTCGCGGAAGGAGCCGCACCGTGTGCCTGGCCATTCCCGGCCAGATACTTGAGGTGGTCGACGAGGAGAACCGGCTGGCACTCGTCGACGTAGCCGGTGTGCGGCGCAACGTGAACATCGGCCTGCTCGACTCCGAGGGCAGCGCCGTGGGACCCGGCGACTGGGTCCTGATCCACGTCGGCTTCGCCCTCTCGCAGGTGGACGAGGACGAGGCTGTGGCCACGCGCAAGCTGCTCGAGGAGATGGGCAGCGAATACGAGCAGGAGCTGCGGGAGCTCCAATCGAGCGTGATCGAGTGAAGCCACGGACGGCGACGCCCGGGACGGTGCGGAAGTGACCTGACATGCGCGCCGATATCCAGCTCGCGCCGGCTTGCGATCCACACGGGTGCATCACCTGCGGCGATGAGGGGATTTCGGCCCGCGTAGTGGAGGTCGACGAGGCACAGGCGCTGGCGCTCTGCGCGGGCGACGACGGCTCACGCTCGACGGTGGAGACGGCGCTCGTGGGTCCGGTGCGGGTGGGCGATTCGCTGCTGGTGCACGCCGGCACCGCGATAGCGCGGCTCGAGGAGGGCGGCCTGTGAGGTTCGTGGACGAGTTCCGCGACGCCGAGCTGGGGCGCGCGGTCGCGGGCGAGATCCTGGCCGCCGTCGAGCCGGGGCGCCACTACAAGGTGATGGAGGTCTGCGGCGGCCACACGCACTCGATCTACAAGTACGGGATCGACGACCTGCTCCCGGCGAACGTGGAGCTCGTACACGGACCGGGCTGCCCGGTGTGCGTGATCCCGATGGGCCGCGTGGACGACGGGATCGCGATCGCGCGCGAGCCCGGCGTGCTGTTCACGTGCTTCGGCGACATGCTCCGCATCCCCGGGTCGGACGGCACGCTCCTCGACGCGAAGGCTGAGGGCGCCGACGTACGCATGGTCTACTCGCCGCTCGACGCTCTGCGGATCGCCAGGGAGAACCCGGACCGTGATGTCGTCTTCTTCGCGGTCGGCTTCGAGACCACGGCGCCGTCCACCGCCCTCACGATGAAGCGG
>JBJMLG010000253.1:0-7455 GCA_045805385.1 Thermoleophilaceae bacterium | reverse complement strand
CAGCTTGCCGGTGATGCGGTCGTCGAAGCGGGCGCCGATCGCGCAGATCAGGTCCGCCTCGTCCATCGCGTAGTTCGCCGCGCGGGTGCCGTGCATGCCGAGCATGCCGAGCCACTGCTCATGCGGCGCCGGGAACCCGCCGAGCCCCATCAGCGTGCACGTGACCGGGAAGCGGTCGGAGGTCGCGAGCTCCACCAGCTCCTTCGCGGCGTTGGCGTTCACCACGCCGCCGCCCACGTAGAGCACCGGCCGGCGCGAGTTCGCGAGCGCCTTGGCCGCCAGCCGGATCTGCTTGGCGTTGCCCTCAGTTGTCGGCTGGTAGCCGGGCAGGTGAACGGTGTCCACCGGCTCGTACGGGATGTCCGCGCGCGAGAGGTCCTGCGGGATGTCCACCACCACCGGGCCGGGGCGGCCCGTGGAGGCCACGTGGAAGGCCTCGTGAATGGTGGTCGGGATCTCGCGCGGGTCCTGGATCATGAAGCTGTGCTTCACGATCGGCATGGTGAGTCCCGTCACGTCGGCCTCCTGGAAGCCGTCCGTGCCGAGCAGGTCCGTGCGCACCTGGCCCGTGATGAACACCGTGGGGACGGAGTCCATCATCGCGTCCGCGATCGGCGTGATGAGGTTCGTGGCCCCGGGCCCGGATGTGGCGAGCGCGACGCCGACTCGGCCGGACGCCTTGGCGTAGCCCTCGGCAGCATGCCCAGCGCCCTGCTCGTGGCGGCAGAGGATGTGGCGGACGCCGCCGTCGTGAAGGGCGTCGTAGGTCGGGAGGTTCGCGCCGCCTGGGATGCCGAATACGACGTCGACACCCTCAGCCTTCAGACACTCGATGATTGCGTCGACTGCTCGCATCGTTGCGAACCTCCTTCCGTCCTAGAAGAGCATGAGCCGCCCGATCTGGGCGGCGGGAAAAGCGAGTCTACCAGCGGCTTTCAGGGCCACCGGGAGGCCTCTTTCAACGTGCGGCGGGCTGTGCCTGCTCCTCCGCCGCGGGGAAGTCGAGATCGCGGCCGCAGCGCATGCACACCTGGTCGTGGACGTGCAGCACGTTGTTGCACTCCGGGCAGCGGCGCTTCGGCTCGTACCGGTCGTAGCGGTAGAAGAGCGCCGCAAGCGTGCCGAGGATCGGGAGCACGAACCCGATCGCGAACCAGAGCAGGAACGAGCTGCCCTTGATCTTCCCGATGGTTCCCGCCGAGAGGCCGAAGAAGAAGGCGATCACGACGAACGCTGTGCCCTGCAAAGTGGGCCTCCTCAGAGCAGCTGGTTCACGGCCCACAGCACCGCGATGACAGCGAGCACGGCCAGCACGACCCAGAACACGACCGAGACGACGCCGAGGACGATCTTGAAGAGGATCCAGGCCGCCACCAGCAGCACGAGCACCGCGAGTGCCTTGCGGCCGAGATCCGAAGCTGTTTCGCGCATACCCTGATCGTACTCAGAGCACGTGCGGAGGCCGCGTGGGCACGTAGCGGTCGAGGCCCGGGAGCGGGACCGAGCACATGATCCAGCTCGGCCAGTAGATCTCGAAGCCGAGCACCCGCAGACGGCGCAGCAGCCACCAGCTCACGGTCGTCGAGAACACGCTCAGGAACTCGGGCTCCTGGGTGGCCGCGACTCGGTCGAGCGCCGCCAGCACCACCGGCACGAGCTCCTGCGAGCTGTCCGCCACCGCCGGGCCGATCTCGCCCTCGCTGGACACCCAGCAGAGCGACGTAGCGCGTGTGGCCTCGGCGTCGAAGGTGGCGAGGCAGGTGCGGTCGCGGGCGAAGTGCTCGTGCAGGCCGGGGCGCTCGAAGCCGAGCGCGCCGGGCTCCATGCGCCGCCACTCCGACAGCGCCCTGTCCGGCTTCAGCACATGCACTCCGGTTTCCCGGCGGTCGATCTCCTGCGAGCGCCGCTCCACGAACGCACTCGTGCGCTGGCGCATCTGCCAGTGTCCGCAGACCGGCATCACTCCGAAGCTCATGTACAGGCCGAGATCGTTCGGCTCGCCCGTCGCGACCACGAGCCGGCCGAGGTCGGGCGAGGGGTCGCCCGGCCAGCAGGACTCGAGGATCGCGCGGCCTATGCCCTCGCCCTGGTGACCCGGCTCGACCATCAGCTCGGTGAGCTGCTCCATGCCGTCGAAGCGCACCACGCGGCCGTAGCCCACGAGCTCGCCGTCCTTCTCGGCGATGCAGTAGCGCCCGTCCGGCTGAGCCGCGAGATACTCGATCAGCCCACGCTGGCGCCTCCAGTCCGCGCGCGTCTCGTCGGGCTGCGGCTTCGTTTCGGGCGGGAGCGTGCCGCGCTTCACCGCTGCCCCGAAGATCGCCCGCTGGGAAAGCGCGTGGGTGGCCTCGAGGTCGCGCGTGGTTCCGTGCCGCAGGGAGAGCTCGGCCTCCGCCACCATCAGGACGGGTCGCCCGCCTCGTGCGCGCTCGCCTCGTCCTTCTCCGGCGCCGGCGCCGGCGTTTCCATGAAGCCGCGGAGCGAAGGTGGGTGGCCGAGCTGCCCGAGCTCGGCCGAGTCCCGCTTGAACAGCAGCGCGACGGTCCAGTCCGTGAGAAGCCGGAGGCGCCGCCCGGCGCCTGGCATGAGGGCGAGGTGGTACGTGCGGGCCGCCCACCACGCGGGAAATCCGCGCAGCCGCACACCGAGCATCTCCGCGACCGCCTTGTGCCGGCCCATGTCCACGAACACGCCGAGCGTCTTGTAGGTGAACGGCCTGATGTTGCCGTGCCCGAGCGTCGCCGCAACGTTGTCGGCCACCCGCTTACCCTGGCGGAGGGCGTGCTGGGCCGTTGGGGGACTCGGCTGGGCGCCGGCCTTGGCGGGATCCGGCACCGCGGCGGAGTCGCCGATCGCCCACACGTTCTCGTAGCCGCGTACTCGCATGTTCTCGTCCACGTCGATTCGCCCTTGCTGGGTGAGCGGCAGGCCCAGTTCGCGAACTAGCGGCGGAGGCTTCACTCCGGCCGTCCAGCAGACCGTCCGGCAAGCTATGCGCTCCCCGGTGGAGAGCACGACCGCATCCTCTTCGACCGCGTCGAGGCGCGTGCCGGTGCGCACCTCGATGCCGCGCGCCCGCAGCTCGCGCGTCGCAAACTCGGCGAGGCTCGGCGCGATCTCCGCCATGATCCGCTCCCCGGCCTCCACGAGGATCCAGCGCGTGCCCTCGAGGCGGCTGCGCGGGTAGCGTTCGATCACGTCGGCCACGAAGTCCTGAAGCTCGGCGACCCCCTCCACGCCTGCGTATCCGGCGCCCACGAACACGAACGTGAGCAACTCGCGTCGCCGTTGCGGCTCGTCGGACGCCTCGGCGAGCTCCAGGTTCATGAGCACGCGGTTGCGTAGCGCGATGGCCTCGGAGATCGTCTTGAAGCCGAGGCCGTGGTCGGCGAGGCCCGGGATCGGCAGGACGCGCGAGACCGAGCCGATCGCGACGATCAGCTGGTCGTACTTGAGCGTCTCGTCACGGCCGTCGGCGGTGTCGTAGCGCAGCTCGTTCACCGCCGGATCGGCGCCGGTCACCCAGCCGAGGCGGATGTCGGTGTGGTCGAGCTGCTGGCGGAGCGGTACCACGACGTGGCGCGGCTCGAGCGTGCCGGACGCCGCGCCCGGGAGGAGCGGCGTGTACAGGAGGAAGTTCGTGTCGCTCACGAGCGTGATCCGCGCGCTCTCCTTCGGCAGCGCCCGCTCGAGCCTGCGTGCGGCGTAGAGCCCGCCGAAGCCACCGCCCGCGATCGCTACGTGCCAAGCCATCACGCCCCAGGCTACCTAGGGCCGCAAGGCGATTCACGCCCGGCTAGGGCGCGGGCTCGGAGTAGCTGTTGCTCGGGTCGACGGGTGCCGCGTCGCCCGACGCGGGAGGCGCGCTCTCGCCCGCGCCCGGGGTCGGTGAGCCGCCGGCCGCGGGCGCTGTGAAGCCCTGGCTCTCGACGGGCTCGGCTCCCTTGATCGGCTGCGAGCCCGGCTCGTCGGTGGTCCCCTTGGGGACGCTCGGAGCCGGCTTCGCCGTCGGGGCCCCTTCGCTTGCAGGCGCGCCGGGAGCGGCCGGCTTGCCGTCCTTGCCGGCCGCCGGCCTGGAGCTCTCGGCGGGCCTGCTCGACGAGGTGATCGGCTGCGGCCCGACGTCATGCGCTCGGGGCACCGTGGCCGCGGGCGCCGAGGCCGGGACCACGCGCGCCGGCGGCGCGGCATGGTGCTTCGCCTTCCTGTGGTGGGCGGTCACGTGCTCGAAATCGCTCGCGCCGGCGGCCACGAGAGTGGCCGTGGCCACAGCTACGGCAGCCTTGCCGGCGATAAGCGTGAGCCCGCCCGACATCGCGCCCCCCGCGCAACCGCCCGCGGCGCCGCCCGCGATCGACGCGCCGCCGGCGGCGGTGCCGCCACTCGCAACCGCGCCGATCCCGAGCTTCCCGACGATGTCTCGCATCAGGCCGAGCGGTCCTAGCAGGAGCGCCGCGGCTGCCGGACGCCGCGCCGGCGCGAGTGTGGAGTTGAACAGCGCGCAGGCGTCGCACTGGCGCATGTGCCGCCGCACGGGCGAAGAGACGCGAGCCGCTCCCTCGGACGCGGCGCGCAGCTCGACCTCGACCGCGTCGCAGGCGAGCACGCGGCCCTCCGCCGTCTCGGCCAGCGACACGCGCGCGCGTACGAGCAGCGACTTCACGCTCGCGACCGTGGTGTCCATCGCCTCCGCGATCTGGTCGTACGAGAGGCCCTCGATCTCGCGCAGCAACAGCGCCGTGCGCTGGCTCTCCGGGAGCTCGCGTACGTCGGCCACGACCTGGCGGAGGTCCTCGCGCATCTGCACCGCGTCGACCGTGCCGGACGTGCCGGCGACGTCGAGGTCGTCGAGGTTGCTGTCGGCCTTGATCCGCCGTCGCGCGAGGTGCTTCAGGCACATGTTCCGCGCGATCCGGTAGAGCCACGGGCGCACGTTGATCTCGCGCTCGTCCGCCAGGATCGCCCGGTAGGCGTTCGAGAACACCTCCTGCAGCACGTCCTCGCCGTCCTCGCGGGAGCGGAGCATGTGGCGGCAGAAGGACAGCAGCCGGGGCCGGTAGCGCTCGACCAGGGCCTCGAAGGCCGCCTCGTTGCCGCGGCGCATCTGGGCGATGAGCCACTCGTCGCCGTGGATGCGGAGCAGTGACGCCCGGGCGCCGAGGGATGCGACGGGATACGGCTGGTACGGCTGTCCAAGGACTGACGCTTCCAACGCTCTCTCCTGGCTCAGCGCGCGGGCCCATCGCCCGGTGCGGTTATTGAATCAAACACCTTTCAGCGGTCAGAGGTGCGGTGCGGTGAGCGTGAATGCGCCAATTAGCGGGAAACGCGACTGAGGCGGTGGCGCAGCAGCGCATGCGGCGCGGCCGCTTCCCGTGCGGCTTCGAGCGCGGGTCGCTGCGCTGCGTCCATGCGCCGGCGAAGGCGCCAGGGCGCGCCGCTGAAGGCGTGGTTGGCCACGGTCGCGAAGCCGCGCTCGTCGGTGCGGAGAGCCAGCAGCAGGTGCGCGATGCGGTCGGAGGGTGGCAACCCCGAGTCGGTCGCGCGCACGCAGAAGCAGTGGACCCTGGAACCGCCCGGCTCGACGAGCAGCGCGCCCGCCTCCCCGACGAGCCACACCCCCAGGGCGCCCCGCTCGAGCGCCAGGCCGGTGCTTCGTTGCAGCTCCCGGGGCTCGTGCGCGAGCAGGTCGCCAAGGAGTCCCTGGGCCATGCCCTCCTCCGGCCAGCCGCGCACGCGGTCGGGCGGCACACGCTTCGGCCGGATCACGTTCGCGCCGCGAAGCGCGTACAGCTCCGGGATCACCCACGCGTGCGCGAACGCCACGATCGCCACGGGCGCCGCCAGCGGGTTGAGCATGAGGAGCGCGGCTCCCGCGAGCAGGAACGGCACCGTGTGCGCGGCGGTCCACCACGTCCAGAAGCGCCCGCGGCGCGCAAGAGTGTCGGCGCTGGCCAGCTCACGCCACGGCACCGACGCGAGCTCGCGCAGCGGCGCGCCGGCCGCTTCGCTCGCCTGAGTCATGCCGCGATCAGCCGCCGGCGATCGGACGCCTGAGGATCACGAGGTCGGCGTCGAGCGGCAGCTCGCGCACCTGCGTGGCCTGCCCCTCGCCCTCGGGCACAACCGCCACGTATCCCTCGTCGAGCTCGCGCCGGAAGGCCTCGACGGCCGCCTCCACGCTCGCCTCGTCCCCGGCCGTCCACTCCGCCAGCTGGGAGTGGCCCGTCGCATCCATCCGGATCAGCCGCGCCATCGCAACCTCCTCCTCAGATCGGCTCGTCTTCCGATCATACGCCTGCCGCAGGGCCCCTCAACGGAGGCTGAGCTTCACGCGCAGCTTGATCCGCTTGTGGTTCGAGTAGACGTCGCTCACGTCGACGAGGATCGTGACCGTGAGCTTGCGCACGCGCGCGAGCGCCTTCTTTGTGGCCGCGCCGACCGGGCGCCCGCTGTACGTGTGCACGCCGGCGGGCTCGAAGCGCGGGAAGTCCTCGTCGTCGATCGGCACCAGGTGGCGGACGAGCCACGGGCTGATGTGGTGGATCAGCGACCGCGTCTTCCGGTCCGGGTCGAGCTCCCAGTAGATCGCGCATTGCTGAGCGCAGTTCACCGAGAAGCGCAGGCCCTTCTTGACGAGAGTGCGCACGGTCTGCCCCTTCTTGGCGCTGACTGACGCCGACGGGCCCGGGCCGCAGTTCTGGAGGACGTCCTTGCTCCCGCGCTGCACGCGGTCGTCGCCGCCGCCGGTGCAGTCGATCACGTCGGCGGGTCCGTCGGCGCGGCTGATGATCTTGTCGTTTCCCGGGCCGCCGACGTAGTGGTCGAGCCCGTCGCCGCCGTCGAGCGTGTCGTCGCCGGGTCCGCCGAGCAGCGTGTCGTCGCCGGTGCCGGCGCGGAGCTCGTCGTTGCCGTCGCCGCCCTCGAGGGTCACGGGTAGCCCGAACTGGGAGAAGGTTCCGACCCTGTCGTTGCCGTCGCCCAGCTGCACGTCGACGTTGGTGACGCCGGCGGCGGGGCAGTCCGCGCGGTTGCCCGAGTCCGGGATGCGGCAGCCGAGCGACGGCTCGGCCGTGATCGCGGCGTTCAAGTCGACGAACGAGATGGCGGCATCGGCCTCGCCGAACGGCACGTCCTGCTGCTGGATCGAGATGTCGTTCTGCTCGCCGGGCGCTGCCGTGTAGATCAGCGTGCCCCCGTCGCGGCTCACGGTCGCGGCGAGCGCGGGGCTTGCGAAGGCCAGCGCGGCGAGCACGCTGAGGGCGTAGATCAGTGGGCGCATTTCACGACCGTACGCCCGCGTCCGGGCCGTAGCAATGGGGCTACTGTGTGGCGCGTGGCATCGACGGAGACCGCTCCTGTCGCGCGCGAAGCGCCCGATCTCGACACCCTGAGGTCGATCGAGCGGCGCGTGCTCTGGCTCGCCACGGCGATCGTGCACCAGGCGAATCGCGT
>JBJMLG010000252.1:0-5539 GCA_045805385.1 Thermoleophilaceae bacterium | reverse complement strand
GCGATGATGCCCTCGTCGGAGGCCTTGTGCGCGAGCGCCGGGCCGACCGACACGAGGTCGCCGATGGCGTACACCCGGTCGAGCGAGGTGCGCATGCGCCCGTCGACCTCGACCTGGCCGCTCTGCGTGGTCTTCACGCCGGCCTCCGAGAGTCCGAGGCCCTCGTCGTCCGCGCCGCGACCGGCGGCGATCACGAGGTAGTCGAACTTCTTCGTCTCGCCGCCCCAGGTGAGCTCCACGCCATCGTCCCTGGCCTCAGCGCCGTCGATCTTCGCGTCGGTGACCACGTCCACGTTCTGCTTCTTCAGCTCGCGCGCGGCCGCCTTCGCGATCTCCTCGTCCTCGAGCGGCAGGATCTGCGGCAGCGCCTCGAGCAGAGTCACCTTCGAGCCCAGGCGGCCGTAGGCGGAGGCCACCTCGCTGCCGGAAGCGCCCGCGCCGATCACGGCGAGCGTGCCGGGCAGCTCGTTCAGCGCCCAGCCGGTCTCGGTGCCGAGCACGCGGTCGCCGAACTGCAACCCGAGCAGCGGCTTGGGAACGGAGCCGGTGGCGAGGATGACCGCGCCGGCCTCGATCTCGGTGCCGTCGAACTGGCCGCCGATGCGCACGTTGCCGTCGTCGGTGATCGCGCCGTGTCCCTCGATCACGTCGACCTTGTTCTTCTGGAGCAGCATCCCGACGCCGCCGGTGAGCGTCTTGACCACCTTCTCGCGGTGGGCGCTCACGCCCTTCATGTCCACCGAGACGTCCTTGACGTTGACGCCGAAGCTCTTGCCGTGCTCCGTCTCCGAGAGCACCTCGGCGGCGCGCAGGACCGCCTTGGCCGGGATGCACGCGTAGTTCAGGCAGCGGCCGCCGATGCGGTCCTTCTCGACGACGGCCGTCTTCATCCCCACTTGGGCGGCGCGGATCGCGGCGACGTACCCGCCGGGCCCGGATCCGATCACGATGCAGTCGTAGCGCGACTCAGGCATAACGGCGGTGGAGCCTATCCAACGCGCGAAACCTGCAATCGCTCGCGCAGCGCATCGGGCAGCGGACGAGCGCGCCCTTCCGCGTAGTCGTAGCCGACGAGCACGCCGTAGCCGTCGGCCACGAGCCGGTCGTCCTGCTCCGCGCGCATCTCGAACTGCACACGGATGCTCGAACGCCTCACCTCGGCGGGCCACACGTACGTGCGCAGCTCCTCGTCGTAGTGCGCGGGCGAGCGGTAGTTGATGTGGCACTCGGCGAAGATGAAGCCGAACTGGCTGCGGCTGCCAGGGTGGTGCTCGGGGGCGAGCGTGCGAATCCAGTCGATCCGCGCGGTCTCGAAGAAGCGCAGGAACTCGACGTTGTTCATGTGCTGCATCGCGTCGAGGTCGCCGAAGCGCACTCGCTGGACCACTGAGAACGCTGACTCCGGGCGCGCTGCGGGCGCCGGAGCTCCCCCGCCGTCGCGGCTCACCGGCGCTCCGGCATCTGGATCCGTGCGAGCGCCTTGACGAGGAACCAGAACAGCGTTCCGGCTGCGCCGATCACCACCACGCACACAACGATCGCGGCGGCGTTCGCCGCGTAGATGGCCAGCACCGCGAAGATCAGGATGAGGATGCCGAGCATTGCCTGCATGGCGACGACGGCAAGGTAGTTCGCCCGCCACATCCCCCAGGCGAGCGCGAGCAGGATGACCGCATAGGAGCCGATCGCGCTGAACGCGGGCCGCTTGCCGTCGATCTCCGCCCCGGCGGCATAGAACGCGATGTTGGCGACGGCGAGGGCGAACGCGATCAGCGCGCCCGCGGTGACGGCCGGCGGGCGCTCACCAGGCCGCAAGGGCTCGAGCCGATCGCGCGCCGCTGCGTTCTTCGCCTCCGAGCGCGACACGCGGGCGGGCTCAGGCGGCACCGGCTCGCCTCCATGGCTCGAGCACGGCCTCGCGCAGCTCCGCCGCGGCCGCCGCGGGGTCGTCGGCGTCGCGGATCGCGCGCACGACCGCGATGCGCGAGGCGCCCGCCTTCGCGACCTCCGCCACGTTCGAGCGGTCGATGCCGCCGATGGCGAAGAACGGCTTCTGCCCGTGGGCGTCCGCGTAGCCCACGAGGTCGTGGCCCACCGCCGGCAGCCCGGGCTTTGTGGCGGTCTCGTAGACGGGCCCGACGCCGATGTAGTCGACCGGCTCCGAACGGGCCTCGTACACCTGCACCGGCGTGTGCGTGGAGAGGCCCACGAGCAATTCGGGCCCGACCGTCCGGCGCGCCTCCGGGCAGGGCACGTCGTCCTGGCCGACGTGAACGCCGTCGGCCCCGGCCTGCAGCGCGATCTCCGGGCGGTCGTTGACGATGAAGAGAGCGCCGGCGGACTCGCACAGCGCGCGCAGCTCGAGCGCGGCGTCGTGCAGCGCCTCGTCGCTCAGCTGCTTGTCGCGAAGCTGCACCACGTCGACGCCGCCCGCGAGTGCTCGCTCCACCACATCGGGCAGCGCCTCTACGACGAGGTAGAGGTGGGCGGCGCGCAGCCGCTCGCGGCGCAGTTCGCCGTCCGAGCTCATTGCGCCGATCTTGGCAGACCGGGCGCGGCCGCTACTTCTTCTTCTTGGCCCCAGGCGGCGGAAGGATCACGCTCGCCGGCGGGCGGGCGAACGGCGCGAGCGCGACGCTGGTCTTGGTGTCGTCGGTCGCGAGCACGAAGCGGAAGCTGCGGAGACCGGCGTTCCTGATCCGCAAGGTCTTGTCGAAGTAGCCACCCGTGCCCAGCGACAGCGTGCCGCCCGGGATGCCGAAATAGGACGCGCCGCCCGGGGCCTTCGACTGGATCACGATCTTGTCGCCCGGCTTCCCCACTCGCACGCCGCCGAAGATCTCCACGCTCGACTTGTTCGCCTGCCTCACGAAGAACGGGTACTCGTAGGCCTGATACACGCCGCGCTTGAGCCGCCCGGCCGACGAGCGGATGCCCGACTGGAAGCCGTGGAAGCGCTGCGGGCCCCTGCCGTCCACCGGGTCGTCGCGCAGCGGGTACTGCGCGTAGCTCTTCACGAGCCGGTTCTTGAACGCGAACCACTCGCTCATCCCCATGTAGCGCGGCACGAGCTTCGAAGGGAACGCGTACGGGTCGGGCGGGTTGGTCTGGTAGCCGAACTCGGTGAGCCAGATAGGCATGCTCCGGTGCTCGAAACGGTGCGCTCGCGTCAGCTTCTTCAGCGCCGCGTTCATTCGCCCGAGCTCCATGATCGCGACGTCGTCGGGACGCGCGTCGCTCACGTCGGGGCCCTTGAGGGTGTACGGGTGATGCGCGATGCCGGTGCCGGGCAGCGGCTTGTAGTTGGAGCATCCGCGCGCGGCCGCAGCACTGCCCCTGTAGGGCTTGTAGTTCTTGTCCACGCAGGCGAGCTCGCGCAGGAACTGCAACGGCGACACCCGCGACGGGTAGTCGCGCTTGCCGCGGATGAACGGCAGGAGCTCGCCTATCAGCAGCTCGTCGCCTGCGTGGCCCGTCTGGACGAGGCTGTCGTGGGCCGCGAGCAGCAGCCCGCGGTAGACGGCGGGCGAGGCCGGCACGTTGCGGTTGAGCCACTGAGGCTGGAGCCAGCCGTTCAGGTTCGGCTCGTTCCACACCGACCAGATCGTGACCTTCGGGAGCGCGCCCGAGGCCTGTGCGCTGTGGGCCGTGAACGACGCAGTGCTGAGCAGACTGATCGGGACCACACACTGGTTCAGCTGCGGGTCCCACTGCTGGCCCGGCGGGCAGGCCGGCGTCCCGCCGTTGCCTCCACCACCACCGCCGCTCCCGCCACCCGTGTCGGGCGTGGGGGTCTGCTGGCCGGCGGGCGTGTAGTTGCCGGAGTAGCGCGTGCCGAGCGCCTTCACGAAGTTCCCGAACGCGACCGGGTCGGGCTTGTAGGAGCCCTGCGCGGTGCCGCCCTTCTGCGTGGCCCAGGCGGGTGCCCGGCCGCCGACGAGGAAGAACACCTTCAGCCCCCGCGCGGCTGCTCCGCGCACCAGGTTGTCGTAGGCGGCCCAGCTCGCCTCCGGGTACTCGGCCGGGTCGGATCCCACGAAGCCGGTGGGCTTCTTGCTGCCGGCGGGCGCGACCCGCGACCAGTTCACGGTCACCTTCACGATGTCGGCGCCCAGCGTCTTGGCCTCGTCGAGCGTCAGGTCCTGAACCTTCTGCCCGGAGTAGAGCATCCGGGCCTCGTCCTGGATGATCGACTGCTGGACCGGGTTTGCGGAGGCGCTGCCCGCGGCGGTGGCGAGCGCTAGGGCGCACGCCACGAGTGCCGCCAGGAGGCGAGGGGCCATCGTGCGAGTCTTCATCGAGGGCGGGATGGTAATCAGGCGTGCCGCCGGAGGGCGCGAGTTCCTTGTAACCCGCATGCAGGCCGCCGGTTGCGGGTTTTGCGCCAGCGCGCCGCTGGGTACCTCAGCTTTCGATGGGCATAGGCACATCCATTTTTCTGATCGCGGCGGGCGCGATCCTCAAGTACGCCGTCACCGGCCACGTGAGTGGGGTCGACATCCAGACGGTCGGCCTGATCCTGATGATCGTCGGGATCCTCGGGCTGATCATCTCGCTGCTGTATCTGGCGATCTGGTCCGACCGGACGCGTGGTCGCGGCGCCTACCCGGACAACGCCCCGCCGCCACCGCGCGACCCCACGCGCTACTAGGCACCCGGCTTCTCCTCCGCGAGGAGTAGCCTTCTTCCTTGTAAACGGGAGCTCGGAACGGACCGGGCTGAGAGGGCGGCTGGGCCGTCGCCGACCGTCGAACCTGATCCGGGTAATGCCGGCGAAGGGACTCGGCGCGCGGCCCCCGCGGGAAGAGGAGCCAACACGCACGCGCCGCAGAGAGATCGCTTCGACCTGTTGGTCGTGGGGGCCGGGATCATCGGCCTGGCATCCGCCTGGCGCGCCGCCCAGCGCGGCCTGTCCGTGCTGGTGCTCGAGCGCGATGTCGAGGGCGCAGGCGCTTCCGGCGTGGCCGCCGGCATGCTGTCGCCGGTCACCGAGGCGCTGTTCGGCGAGGAGCCGCTACTGCGGCTGAACCTCGAGTCCGGGCGCATGTGGGACGAGTTCGACACCGAGTTGCGCGAGGCGTCGGGCGGGCTGCCCACACACCGGGATGCGAACGGGGCGCTCGTGCTCGCCGCCGATCGCGACGACGCCGAGGAGCTCCGCCGGCTGCACGCGTTCCAGCGCGAGCTCGGCCTCGACGCCGAGTGGCTGAGCGCGCGCGAGTGCCGGCGGCTCGAGCCGGGGCTCTCGCCGCGAGTGCCCGGAGGGATCCTCACGCCACACGAGTCGCAGGTGGACCCGGCAGCGACCGTCGCCGCACTGGCAGCCGCGTTCGAGCGCGCGGGCGGTGAGATCCGCCGCGGGCAGGCGGCGGAGGAGCTGCTTCACGATGGCGAGCGCGTGACAGGGGTGCGCACCGCCGCCGGCGCAAGCGTCGAAGCCGAGCACGTGCTGCTCGCGGCGGGCTGCTGGAGCGGCGAGCTCGCGGGCGTGCCGCCGGAGGCGTTGCCCCCGGTGCGGCCCGTGAAGGGACAGATCCTC
>JBJMLG010000251.1:0-9224 GCA_045805385.1 Thermoleophilaceae bacterium | reverse complement strand
CGGCCGTGGGAGCAGGCGCAGCTCCCGCGCGAAGCTCTGGGCCGCTGTGAGGAACACGGCCTGGCGAAGGGTCACGCGCAGCGTCGCGAGCGATGTGGAGACGCCCTTCGACGGGTCGGCCGGCTGACCGCCGCTTCGCAGGGCGAGCAGTTCCACGTCCTCGAGCGCCACCCACGTCTTCCCCGCACCCGAGCGGGGCTCGCCGGTGACGAGCACGTCCACACGCGCGCCCGGGCCCGCGCCGGCAAGCGCGTCCCCTCCCGCGACCGAGATCTCCACCGCCCGCTCTCCGGCGCGCAGTGGCGACCCGGCGGCCACGGGAGCTGCCCGCTCGGTGAGCGAGGACGCGGTCACATAGGCGCCTCGCTCGAGTGGCACGGCCGCGCGGAGGGAGCGGGCATCGGCCGGATCTGCCAGCGCGTCGGGTGGCACGAAGCGAACGGGCACGGGCCGCACGGCGAGCATCTGCTCTGTGATCCTGCGCCCGGCCGGGATGTCGTCGCGCGCCACCAGCACGGGCACCGGCTTGCCGATCTGCTCCTCGACCCGAGCCTCGCGGCTGCTGACGCGCGACGACGCCAGGCCACCGCAGGCCACGGCCAGCGCTATCAGCGTGAGCGCTCTCCTACGCCGTGGGCTCACCGCTCGTTCGCGAGCGGCAGCTCCACCGCCACTTTCGGTCCTGGGCCGATGTCGAGGCGGCCGCCGCACTCCTCCACCGCGCGTCGCGCGACCTCGAGCCCACGCCCGCGGCCGGCGCGCCGGTCGGGCGGTGAGCTCGACTCGAAGCCCTCGCCGGAGTCGTGCAGCTCCACACGCAACGCGCCATCCCGCCGCTCGCCGACCAGCTCGAGCTGCGGGCCGCCGTGCTCCACGGCGTTCGCCACCAGGTTGTCGAGTGCCTGAAGCAGCCGCCCGTCGTGCAGGAGCGCAGGGGTGCGGCCGGCGCGCCAGTGGAGCCGCAGGCCACCGCCGGCTTGCGCCGCGGCCCGGTGCCAGCCGGCACCGGCGCGTGCAACGAGCTCTCCGACATCGAACGGTCCGCTCCACAACGGCGGGCGGCGCCCGCTGCGCGCGCAGTCGAGGTCTCGAAGGCCCAGTCGCACGCGCTGCATCTGCGTCTCCAGTCGCGGCGAAGCCGGCCCGGACAGCCGCTCGAGCTCCAGTCCGATGACGGTAAGCGGCGACCGCAGCTCGTGCGCCGCCAGCGCGACGAGGTGGAGTCGCCGCCGAAGGACCACGCAGCGCACGGCCGCGAGCGCCGCAACGGCCCAGCCGGAAAGGATCAGCGCGGTCACGGCCGCTCCGCCAGGCGGTAGCCCACACCGCGCACGTTGAGCACGAGCGGGCGCGCAGAGGCGCCGAGCTTCTTCCTGAGGCGGCAGGCGTGGGCATCGAGCGTGCGCGTGGCGCCGTGGGCCCGGTAGCCCCACACGTCGCGCAGCAGCTCGTGCTTGGTGTGCACCCGGTCGGGCTCCTGCGCCAGGGCGTGAAGCAGCGAGAACTCCTTCGGAGACAGCTCGATCGGCTCCCCGGCGAGCCGAACCGCGCGCGTGGCCGGGTCGAGCGTGAGGTCGCCGACGCGGATCACCCCTGCGTGGCGGCGGGAACCGGCACGGCGCAGCAGCGCGTGCACCCGTGCGACGAGCTCCGCATAAGAGAAGGGCTTCACGAGGTAATCGTCGGCCCCGCGTGTGAAGCCCCGGACGCGGTCCACATCGCTCGAGCGCCCGCTCAGCACGAGCACTGGGAGATCCGGGTCGATCCGCGAAGCGAGCCCGTCCGCCGCCCGCACCTGGTCGAGCACGGTGAGCCCGCTGCCGTCCTCGAGCACGAGGTCGAGCACCAGCAGGTCGGGCGCGCTCACCTGCATGCGCCGGATCGCCTCGCCGGCGCCGCTGGCGGTCGCCACGTGGAAGCCGTCGACCGCGAGGTTGTCGGACAGGAACTCGGCCGTGGCGGCGTCGTCCTCCACCACCAGCAGCGACTTGCGGTCTTCGGTCACACCTCCCTACGTCCGCGCGCGGACGGTTTCGCCCCCCTCGGCTGCAAATCCCTTTGCACCCCTTCTGGCGAGAGAGGATTCCGGCTTATGATGCCGACGCCGTGGCGCCCGGGGCTTGGGTCCCGAGCGCGGGAGGGCGACGACTTGGATCTGACCAAACGAGGAAACTACGAGTCCGGCGCGGACTACGTGCTCGAGTACGGGGAGCTTCGCTTCACGTTCAACGAGCGCGACTTCACCGAGCGCGTGGAGCAGGCCGCCGTGAAGCTCGGCTTCGTGGACGGGCCGCTCGAGCAGGATGAGCGCGAGGACCTCGTGAACCTGGCCGTGAACGGCGAGGTTATTGATCCGGCATCAGAGCTCGGCGAGCACATCAACACCTGCTGGGGCGAGCTTCACGGCGCGAGCGAGCGCTCCCTCGTGCACTGGCTGCGGCGGCTCGTCTTCCGCGGAGCCTGGCTCGACCAGCGCGTGAAGGAGGGCGAGCTCGAGATCGTGTTCGACTCCGAGAACCACAGCTTCGGCTACGCCCAGCCCGACCGCGGCTGGGAGCTCGTGGAGCTGTCGCCCGAGCCGAGCTGGGCGTCGGTCGCGTACCGTCGCTAGCCCGCCGTGCTGAGCGCCGACGACGCGCGCCGGCTGGCCCTGTCGATGCCCGGCGCCGTGGAGCAGGACCACCACGGACGGCCATCGTTCCGCGTGGACGGCAAGATCTTCGCGACCCTCTGGAGCGAGAACGAGATGAACGTGATGGCGAGCGAGCCGCGCATCCGCATGGCGGTCGCCGATGATCCGGCCGTGTGCTCTGAGGTGATGTGGGGGCGGAAGCGCTTCGCCGTCCGGGTCAAGCTCGATGCCGCTTCTGCCGAGCTGCTCGAGGATCTGCTTGGGGAGTCCTGGGCGCGGAGGGCACCGAAACAGCAGCAATAAGGGAGGTCCGGGCCCGTTTCGCCGGCCTGGGTCCGCTCCTAGTGCTCAGTCCCCGCGCGTTCCGCCCGCGCCCCCGCGGACGGCCGCTAACCCAGCAGTTCCGCGCGCGTCGCGCCCGAGCTCGGCGCGAGCTGAGCGCCGCCGCCGGGCGCCGGCTCCAGCATGATGCGCGTGGTGGCCACGCGAAGCGCCTCGTGGGCCGCGCCGATCGCGGCGAAGACCGTGAGCGAGCCGCCCTCTTCGGCGTTGCGCGCCGAGCCGAACACGCGCCGGGCTACGCCGGGCGGCAGGGCATCGAGTGCGTCGACCACGAGCACGGCGTCGCGCCCAGTCTCTACCGCGCGCTTCGCCAGCTCGACGGCCATCTCCGCGGCCTGCGACTGATGCTCGCCGGCCGCGTCGAAGCCTCCGCCCGCCACGCGCAGGCCTGAGTCGCGGCGCCACTCGGTGACCTCCTCCGGGCGGACGCCGACGAGGACGACCGTGATGTCGAGGTCACCGTTCTTCTCGACGAGCGTGCTGGCGATGTTGCGCAGAAGCGTGGTGATGCCGGAGCCTGGCGGCCCCGAAAGCGCGACCCGCGAGCCCTTCCCATACGGGATCGACGCGATCTCGTCGGGCGAACTCAGGCGCTCAGTCGCGAACACGGCCGTCAGGTCCTCGAAGCGCGGCCGCTCCGACGGCGGCTCGGGCGAGCTGCCGTTCACGGTGTCCACGCGGATCAGCGACGGATAGCGCTCGGAGCGGCGCGGGGGTCGCACGGGACCGGAGACCTCGTCGCCGCCGCGCAGCTCGCAGCGCCGGATCTGGGCGGGCGACACGTAGACGTCCTCGCGCGAGTGGGCGAACGGGTCGTCGCGCAGGAAGCCGCTGCCGTTGGGGAGGATGTCGAGCACGCCCGTGCGGAGCGTCTCCTCCTCCGGCTCCGGCGCCTCGGCGTCCACGCCCTCGGGGGCCTCCTCGCCGGGCTCCTCGCTCACGTCCTCGGTTTCAGCCTCGTCCGCCTCCGCCGCCTCGGGCTCAGCGGGCTCAGCGGGCTCAGCGGGCTCCGTCTCCGCCTCCTCGCCCGGATCGGCTGAGCGTGGGCGCCGAGCGCGCCCACCGCGCCGGCCACGGCGGCGACCGCGCGGCTCCTCGTCTTCCTCGTCCTCGGCGGCAGCTTCGGCGGCGCCGTCGCCGCCCGCCTCGCCGAGGATCGCCGAGATCAGGTCGTCGCGCCGCATGCGGCGGAAGCCCTCCACGCCCACCTCCGCGGCGATCGCGTGCAGATCGGCCAGGGGGCTCTGCTCGAGCTCCTTGCGGTCGAGGACGGACATGCGTTAGCTCGCCGTGACCGCCTGCTGCTCCACGAGCCCGCGGAGCCACTCCGCGAACTCGGGGCGCGTCTGCCAATCGGCCTTGAAGCGCTCGATGCCGGCCGTGGTGAGCGGGTGCTCGAGCATCTGCTTCAGCACCTTTGCCGGGGCCGTCGCGACCTCGCAGCCCAGCTGCGCTGCCTGGATCACGTGGCCGGGGTGCCGCAGCGACGCGGCCAGCACCTGGGACTGCGTGCCGGACGGGCGCAGAGCGGCGACGATCTCGCCCACGACGGCCTCGGAATCGACCGAGATGTCGTCGAGGCGGCCCATGAAGCACGAGATGTAGGTGGCGCCCGCCTCGGCCGACAGCAACGCCTGGTTGGCCGAGAACACGAGCGTCATGTTGATCCGGATGCCGTCGTTCGACAGCTCCTTGCAGGCGGCCAGGCCGTCCTTCGAGAACGGCGTCTTCACCACGATGTGCTCGTGCAGGCGCGCCAGTGCGCGGCCTTCCTGCACCATGCCAGGCGCGTCGTCGGATACGACCTCCGCGGACGTGGGGCCGTCGACCAGATCGCAGATGCGGCGGATGATGTCGCCCGGATCGCCCTGCTCCTTCGCGAGCAGCGACGGATTGGTCGTGGCGCCCGAGAGCACGCCCCAGGCGGCGATCTCCTCGACCTCGGCGATCGAGCCTGTGTCGATGAACAGCTTCATTGGCCGCCCGATGATGACACACGGCCCACCGAGTCGAGCACGAGGTCCATGAGCTGCGGCAGCGCCTGGTCGATGCTCTCGTTCTCTATCACCGCGACCCCCCGCCTCCGCCCGCGCTCCACGAGATAGTCCTGGAGCTTGCGTATCTGCTCGAAGTGCTCGAGATAGCGCTGCGCCGGCCGGTGTCCCCCGCGCATCGAGAAGTGGGCGCGGTGCAGCTCCTCGTCGCCCACCGCGAGCACCGCCTCGACCGCGACGCAGCGCCCGCGGATCTCCGGTCTGAGGCCGCCCGGCACGAGATGAACGCCCTCCACCACCATCGGCGTGCGCTCAAGGCAGGCGCGCTCCACGATCGCGCCGACCCCGGTCGCGATCGCCTCGGCCTGCTGGGCGAAGCCGATGAGGTCGGGGTCGCCCTGCTCGCCCGAGAGCGACTCGACCGCGCTGCCCGCCTCGAAGGCGGAGTAGTGCACGGACGGCATGAAGTCATGCGAGAAGAATGCCCGCAGAACCTGACGGATCACGTCTGTCGCGATCACGCGCGTGATGCCGAGGCGGTTCGCGGCCATCGTCGCGAGCGTGGACTTCCCAACGCCGGTCGTGCCCGACAACAGCAGTATCAGCGGCCGGTCGAGGTTCCCGAGCAGCTGCCACTGGTGGAAGCGCCGGACGGCGTCCTTGCCCTCCTCCTCGCCGAGCACGTCTTCGACGATCTCGTAGAGGCTCTGCACGTCGATGCGGCCGTCGCCCCGCTGGTCGAGCCGCCGCTCCACCACCCGCGCCAGCTCGAACGCGCGGCTCGGCGACAGGCCGGACGCCGACAGCGACTGCGCCATCAGCCCCTTCGAGTAGGGAAGCCCGTGATCGCGCTTGTAGACGATCGTCTCAGACATCCGCGTGAAGCTTGACGAGTTCCGCGTCGAGGTTGCCATCAATCGCGACCGGGCGGTTCCGGAGGAACACGATGCGGGCGCCCTCTCGCCGCGCGCGCTCGGCCACCGTGTCGATGCCCGCGGCCTTTATCTCCACGAGCCAGACATCGCAGCGCTCGCTCACCGCGCGCTCCACGTCCGCCTCGAGCGCGGAGCGGCGCGCAAGGTTCGTGGACGCCACGATTGCGCCGGGCGGCGCCGGCGCGCCGGTGGTGAACGCCGCCACGCGCGCATCGGGCGGCAGCTCCTCGGCCGGCTCGGGGCGCAGCTCGCACGTGAGCACCTGGCCGCGGCAGATCTTGGCAACCTCGCTCCCGAGCTGCGAGTCGCCGCGCATCACGAGCGCCAGCTGCGCGCGCAGCAGCCGGTAGGGCCCGAGCTCGCCGAGTGCCTCCGACCGCTCGCCGACCACGCAGACGGTGCGATCCACCTGCACGGGTGGAATCGTGGCGCCCGAGCCCTCGAAGATCAGCGTGCCCGGGTCGAGCGAGAGCGCGAGCTCGGCGCCCGCGAGCACGTTCGAGGCGAACGCCTCGCCCGCGAGCCCGCCGCCCACGCGCCGGCAACCCACCGCGGGGACGCGCGCGATTGCCGCGTCCTCGAGATAGTCGGAGGCGGCGTGTTCGCCCCTGGCGGCAATCTCGAGCAGGTCGTCGAGCGAGGTGTCGGGGCCGGCGACCTGAGGCTCCGCGGGGCCGCCGCGGCCCATCGAGACGATCACCGGCGAGGCGCCCTGCTCGCGCAGAAGCGTGGCCCAGTGCCCGGCGACGGCTGTCTTGCCTGTCCGTTTACCGGTGCCGATCAGGGCCAGCTTCGGCCCCTCGAAGGCAATCCTCTCGTACACCGGCGCGCGCACCCGGAAGCCGGGCCCCTCGAACGACAAGCCGGCGTCGAGCGCATGGCAGGCGAGCCGCATCTTCGCGGCCGCCGGCAGGACGGGCTCGTCGGCCAGGTCCAGCACGGTCACAGCGCCTGTTGTGTAGGCGAGCCGCGCAAGCAACGCCGCCGGGTCGCCCCGCTCGATCCCACGGCCGTAGTGCCGGTACGGGTCCTCCAGGACCTCGGAGCGCACCTTCTCCTCGCCGCCGCAGAACAAAACTCCAGCAAGGCCGCGATCCGACTGAACCCGGTCGAGCGCCTCCCGAACAACGCTCGGGTGGTGCTCGCCGTCCACCAGCGCAATTACCGGCCCGTCGCCTGGCACGCGCGCATTGTTGCTGCTCGAGCAGCGGTGGTCTAGAACTGGCCCATGGCTCGCGACCTGGCCTGGTTCCAGGACCTCTACGCGCGCGGAACGCGGGCCGAGACGGTGGCGGACTGCTGGACGGAGGATGTGGTCGTGGTCCAGAGCAGCGACGTGCCGGGCACCGCCGGCACGTTCCGCGGCCACGAAGGCGTGATTGCGGCCGGCCGGGAGCTGGGCGAGTCCGTGCGCAGGATGAGTTGGTTGCTCAGCGAGGTGCAGGAGCTCGGGGGCGACCGCTACCTGGTGCTCCTGCACATGCGCGGAGAGGGCCACGGCAGCGGCGTGCCGGTGGATGTGGAGGCCGGACACGTCGTGACGCTCGACGGTGATCGGATCGCCCGGCTCGAAGCGTTCCTCGGCTGGGACACGGCGCGGGCCGCGGCCGCGGCCGGCGCGGGCTAGCCGGTGGCCGTCTCGCCTAGCAGCGAGCCCGACTTCTCGTAGTCGAACGTGCGCGGATCGAACGAGAGGATCGCGTCCTGCTCGTGGAACGGATACTTGCGGAAGATCGTGACCCGCTCCTGCGTCGCCTCGATCACGTTGTAACAGGGCTTCCCCTTGCCGCGCAGGCGCGTCGTGGAGACGGTGCCCGCGTTCACCACGAACAGATCCTCGAGGCGCCACGCGTAGGGCACGTGCTTGTGGCCGGAGAGCACCAGGTGCACGTCGGAGGCGAGCAACGCCTCGAGCGCGTCGCCGGCGTCGTGCACGATGTTGCGCTCGCGGCCGGTGCCCGGCACCGGCAGGAGGTGGTGGTGGAGCACGAAGATCTTCAGGTACGCCTCGCGCTTGAACACCTCCTCGATCCACTGGTAGCGGCCGCGCCCGATCAGCCCGTTGTCGAGGTCGGGCTCGGTGGAGTCGAGCGCAGCGATCGAGACGCCGTCCAGGTGCAAGTCGCACTGGCGCTCGCCGAAGAGCTCCTCGAAGTGCACGTAGCCGACGTTGCGCGAGTCGTGGTTGCCCGGGATCACGATCAGGCGGTCGCACTCGACGCGGTCGAGATAGTCGCGCGCCAGCTCGTACTCGCCTCGGTAGCCGGCGTCGGTGAGGTCGCCCGAGATGATCACCACGTCGGGCTCGATGTCGTTCACCTCCACGATCGCGCGCTCGAGCAGGCTGGGGACGAAGTGCGCCGACCCGCAGTGCAGGTCGGAAAGCTGGGCGATCGTCACGGCTCCGTTCACGCGGGTTCCCTCCTTAGTCCCTCTGCCAATGCCAGATCATCCGGCACCTCAATCTCGCCGCGAAGCGCGGCGGCCACCGTGAGGTAGTCGCGGACCTCGCGAACGTCGTGCACCCTCAGTATCGCGGCTCCCGCCTCCACCCCGGCCGCAACGGCCGCGAGCGTGCCTGCAAGCCGTTCGCGCGGCGGGCGGCCGGTGAGTGCGCCGATGAAGTCCTTGCGCGAGACGGCGAGCAGCAGCGGGCGGCCGAGCTCGCGCAGCTCGCCGAGGCGGCGCAGCACCGCGATCGTCTGGGCGGGCGTCTTTGCGAAGTCCGGCCCTGGGTCGAGCACGATCTGCTCCCGCCCCACTCCGTGGGCAATGGCGACGTCCATGCGCTCACGCAGGAACTCGTGCACGTCGGCGACCACGTCGTCGTAGACAGGGAAGGCCTTCGCCTTGGGCTCCGCTCGGGTGTGCATGAGCACCAGCGCGGCGCCCGACTCGGCGCACGGGTCGGCGAGCGTGGGATCGCGCAGGCCGCTCACGTCGTTGATCATCGCCGCGCCGGCAGCGACGACCGCGCGTGCCACCTCCGGCTTCCAGGTGTCCACCGACACCGTCACGCCCTCGGCCACGAGCCGCTCCACAAGCGGCACCACGCGCGCCGCCTCCTCGGCCGGCTCGAGCGGCGCCTCGCCGGTCACGCCGGACTCGCCGCCGACATCGATCAGGTCGGCTCCCTGCTGCACGAGGTCGAGCGCCCGGGCCACCTGAGAGTCGAGCGTTCCCACGGTGCCGCCGTCGGAGAACGACTCGGGCGACGCGTTGACGATGCCCATCAGGAGCGGCCCGCCCGGCTGGACGTCGATGTCGCGCTCGCGCAGGCGGAGCCTCATCGCACGCAGAGCCCCTCCGCCTCGGCTATGT
>JBJMLG010000250.1:0-24858 GCA_045805385.1 Thermoleophilaceae bacterium | reverse complement strand
GAGGAGGGTCTCGACCTCGACTACGTGCCCGGCGAGGCGCGAGAGCTGCCCGAGGGAGCGATCGCGATCTCGAACTCGTTCGGCTTCGGCGGGCACAACGCGGTGCTCTGCATCGGCGCGCTATGACGCAGACGGTTCAGCAGCTCCCCAGCGCCCGCCGCCGGCTCGATCCGCTCGAGCGGCTCGAGCTGCTGTGCGACCCGGGCTCGCTGCGCGTGCTGCGCAGCCACGTCGCGTCGGTCAGGCTCGGCGCCAAGGCCCGCCCAGGCGACGGCGTGATCGGCGGCTCGGGCCGCGTCGAGGGTAGGCCGGTCTATTGCTACGCGCAGGACAGCTCCTTCGCAGGCGGCTCGCTCGGTGCGGCGCACGCCGACACGATCACCGAGGTGCTGCGGCTTGCAGGCCGCGCACGCGCCCCGGTGGTCGGGTTCGTCGACTCGGGCGGCGCCCGCCTGCAGGAGGGCGTGGCCGCGCTCGACGGCTACGGGCGCGTGTTCCGCGAGATCGTGGCGCTTTCCGCCGTCGTGCCCCAGATCTCCGTGATCTGCGGCGCCGCGGCCGGGGGAGCGGCCTACTCGCCCGCGCTCACCGACTTCGTGGTGATGGACCGCGAGGCGGCAATGTTCCTGACCGGGCCGGCGGTCGTGCGCGAGGCGATCGGCGAGGACGTGACGGCCGCGGAGCTGGGCGGCGCGTCGGTGCACGAGCGAAGCGGCGTGTGCGAGCTCGTGGCGGAGTCCGAGGCGGACGCCGTGCACGCCGCGCGCGAGCTTCTGTCCTACCTGCCGCAGAGCGCATACGACGAGCCGCCGCGGAGGCCGGTCGCGGTCCCCGAGGAGGGCGGCGACCCCGGCGCCCTGGTCCCGCGCTCGCCGCGCCGCGTGTATGACGTGCGCCTCGTGATCGACGAGCTCGCGGACAGCGGCTCTGCGCTCGAGGTCGCTCCCCGCTTCGCCAGGAACATGGTCACGAGCCTCGCGCGCATCGAGGGCCGGCCGGTGGGCTTCATCGCCAACCAGCCGCGCCACCTCGGCGGCACGATCGACTGGGCCGCCGCCCGCAAGGCCGCCCGCTTCGTGCGCATCTGCGACGCGTACGGCCTGCCGCTCGTGGTGCTCGTCGACGCCCCCGGCTTCCTGCCCGGTTCCGCACAGGAGCGCGCGGGCGTGCAGCGCGAGGGGGCGAAGCTGCTCCACGCGTTCGCCGAGGCCACGGTCCCGAAGCTCACCGTGGTGCTCCGCAAGGCATTCGGGGGCGCGTACATCACGATGAACTCGAAGGCTCTAGGGGCCGATCTCGCGGCCGCCTGGCCGGATGCCGAGATCGGCGTGATGGGCGGCCAGCAGGCAGCCTCGGTGATCAACCGGCGCGAGATCGCGGCAGCCGCGGACGAGGCGAGCGAGCGCGCGTCGCGCGGCGCGGCCTACGCGGCAGAGCACCTCGGAGCCGCGGTGGCGGCCCGCGAGGGCGCCATCGACGCCGTGATCGAGCCGGCCGACACCCGCTCGTGGATCGCCTGGGGCCTCGGCTCGTTCGGCGGGCGCAGCGGCGGCAGGCGCGCCCGCTCCGGCAACTTCCCGCTCTGACAAGGAGGACCTATGGCCGAGCTGTTCTCACTCCCATTCGACCGGCTCCAGGCGGGCGAGCAGTTCAGCACGCGCGGGCGCACGGTCACCGAGGCCGACGTGGTCGGGTTCTCGTCGCTGACGGGCGACTGGCACCCGCAGCACACCGACGCGGTTTGGGCGGCTTCGAGCGTGTTCGGCGAGCGGATAGCTCACGGCATGCTGCTCCTGTCCTTCGCCGTTGGCCTGCTGCCGCTGGACCCCGAGCGCGTGCTCGCGCTGCGCCGCGTCGAGGACGCGGTGTTCAAGCGTCCGGCCTACATCGGCGACACGGTGCACGCGGCGGGCCGCATCGACTCGCTGTCGCCCGTCGACGGGCGCTCGGGCCTCGTGACCCTTGCCTGGAGCATGAAGAACCAGCACGGCGCGCTGCTGGTGAGGGCGCGCACGCAGGTGCTCTGGGCCGGCGACGGGGAGCCGGCTGCCGACGAGAGCCCCGGCCTGCCGCTCACGGCGGCGGGCGTGCTGCCGCTGTGATGCTCGAGGGCAAGCGACTTCTGATCACCGGCGTGGTCACGCGCAGGAGCATCGCCTTCGCGGTGGCGGATCACGCCCAGCGTGCCGGCGCCGAGGTCCTGCTCACGAGCTTCGGGCGCGCGCGCCGGCTCACCGAGCGCGCGGCCACCCGCCTGCCGGACCCGCCCGACGTGCTCGAGCTCGACGTGAACGAGCCGAGCGACATCGAGGAGCTGGCGAGCGAGCTCGACCGCAGGTGGGGCCGGCTCGATGGCGTGCTCCACGCGATCGCCTTCGCCCCCGAGGACGCGCTCGGCGGGCGCTTCCTCGAGACGCCTCCCGAGAGCGCCGCCGCGGCCTTCCAGACGAGCGCCTACTCGCTGAAGGCGCTCGCCTGCGGCCTGCTCCCGCTGCTCGAGGAGAACGGCAGCGGCGGCAGCGTCTTGGGCCTCGACTTCGACGCCTCGGTGGCGTGGCCTGCCTACGACTGGATGGGCGTTTCGAAGGCTGCGCTCGAGGCGGTCTCCCGCTACCTCGCGCGCGACCTCGGCCCCCGAGGCGTGCGCGTGAACCTCATCTCCGCGGGCCCGCTCGAGACGGTCGCCGCGGGTGGAATCCCCGGATTCCAGGAACTCGCGGCGCTCTGGGGGCGCGGCGCACCGCTCGGCTGGGACTGCGAAGATCCCGCCCCGGTCGCCCAGGCGGCGTGCTTCCTCCTCTCGGACTGGTCCCGCGGCATCAGCGGCGAGATCCTCCACGTGGACGGCGGATATCACGCGCTGGGTGCCCCTGTGACCACGGTCACAGAAGCGGCAGCACTGGGCGACTGACTCGTCAGTCAACCGGGTAGAATGCCGCCCGGCGCCGCCCGCGTAGACGCATGCTGGCCGCCTGGGGGAGAACCCGCGCAGTTTTGAACGAAGGAGCTTTGTCTTGAAGATTTGCGTCCTGGTCAAAGAGGTGCCGGACGCCGCAGTCGAGAAGCGCATGGACCCGAACACCAAGCGCCTCGACCGCAGTGGCGAGAAGAACCTGAACCCCTTTGACACGCACGCCATCGAGGCCGCCATGCAGATCAAGGAAGGCGGGGCCATCGATGTGGAGGAGATCGTTGCCGTGACCATGGGCCCGGAGAGCGCCGTACGCGCCCTCCACAAGGCCGTCTCGCTTGGCGCCGACCGTTCGGTGCACCTCAGCGACGACGCCCTTGCCGGCTCGGACGTCAGCGCAACCGGTTACGCGCTTGCCCAGGTGCTCAAGGAGGAGAGCCCCGACCTGGTCCTGCTCGGCCAGCAGTCGGACGACGGCGAGTGCTACACGATCGGTGCGGTCGTGGCGGACTACCTGCAGATGCCGTCGCTCACGCAGGTCATCAAGATCGACGTGGAGGGCAACGCGCTCCGCTGCGAGCGCCAGGCCGAGTACGGCTACGACACCGTGCAGGTCGAGCTGCCCGCGGTGATCTCCGTCGGCGACGCCATCAACGAGCCGCGCTACCCGTCGCTCAAGGCGATCATGGGGGCGAAGAAGAAGCCGCTCGACTCGAAGTCCACGGGTGACGTCGGCATCGAGACCTCCCGGGTCGGCCAGGACGGATCGCGCACCGCCGTCCTCGCGATCAACCCGCCGCCCGCCAAGGAGTCCGGCGAGATCATCGAGGACGAGGACACCGACGAGACGGTCGGCAAGATCGTCTCCTGGCTCGAGGAAAGGAAGCTACTCGCATGAGCGGGATCCTCACTTACGTCCTCCACTACGAGGGCGAGTTCAACAAGAACTCCCTGGGCGCAGTATCCGAGAGCGCGAAGCTCGCCAAGGAGCTCGGCCAGGAGGCCGCCGCGATCGTGGTCGGCGGCGACGACCTCACCGACGAGCTCGTCGGCTCGCTCGGCAAGTACGGCGTCTCGAAGGTCTACCGCGCCAGGGGCCCCGAGGGCCTCGCACAGCCGGTCGTGGACGCCATGGCCAAGGTGATCGAGGACAACGGCTACAGCTACGCGCTGTTCGGAGGCGGCCTGCTCGGCTTCGAGATCGGCGCCGGCCTCGCCGCCCGCCTGAACGGCGGCGTGACGATGGAGGTCACCGAGGTGAAGCCGCAGGACGGCAAGCTCGTCGCGGTGCGGCCGATTCTCCAGGACTCCGCGCTCGTGGACGTGGACTACGTGGGCGAGCCGGGCATCATCATCGGCCGCCTGAACGCGTTCGAGATCGCCGAGTCCGGCGACGGCACGGCGCAGGTCGAGGACGTCGACGTGCAGCTGTCCGACTGGTCCACCAAGGCCTCGATGGTCCAGCGCGGCGAGCAGCGCGGCGCGGACGTGAACATCGAGGACGCCGACATCCTCGTCGCCGGCGGCCGCGGTCTCGGCAAGGCCGAGGGCTTCCAGCTGTGCGAGGAGCTGGCGCAGGCGCTCGGCGGCGCGGTGGCCGCCACCCGCGCGGTGGTCGACGCCGGCTGGTACCCGTACGCCGCCCAGATCGGCCAGACCGGCAAGACGGTCGCGCCGAAGCTGTACCTCGCGGCCGGCATCTCGGGCGCCATCCAGCACAAGGTCGGCATGCAGAACTCCGAGAACATCGTGGCGATCAACAAGGACCCGAACGCCCCGATCTTCGAGTTCTCCGACCTCGGCATCGTCGGCGACCTGAACAAGATCCTCCCCAAGCTGACTGCGGCCGTTAAGGCCAAGAGGGGGGGCTGATCCGAGGATGGGCGCGCGCCCGGCGGATTTTCCGCCGCCCGTCAAGTCGCATGAGGAATTCGTAGGCCGGCCGACCGATCCGGAGGACGAGCGGATCGAGGTAGGCGTGGTGATCGTGGGAGGCGGGCCCGCCGGGCTCGCCTGCGCGATCCGCCTGATGCAGCTGCTCGAGGACGCGCCGCAGCTCGCCGAGTCGCTCGGCGAGGTGCCGGTGGCGGTCATCGAGAAGGGCAAGAACACCGGCTCGCACCTGCTGTCGGGGGCGATGATGAACCCCTCGGCCATGCGCGAGCTGTTCCCGGACCTGCCCGAGGACGAGTGGCCCACGTACGGGCCGGTCGCCAAGGACGCGGTCTACCTCATGACCGACAAGACGGCCACGCGGCTGCCCACGCCGCCGCCGTTCCGCAACCACGGCAACCACGTCACCTCGGTCGCGCAGCTCGGCCGCTTCCTCGGCCAGAAGGCGGAGGAGGCGGGCGTGTACGTGCTCACCGAATCGGCCGGCCACAAGCTGCTCGAGCAGGACGGGCAGGTCGTGGGCGTGCGCACCGGCGACAAGGGCCGCGGGCGCGATGGCGAGCCGCTGCCCAACTTCGAGCCGGGCTCCGACGTGATCGCGAAGGCGACCGTCCTCGCCGAGGGCACGCAGGGACACCTGACCGGCGCGGCGATCGGCCACTTCGGCCTCGGGGCCGAGGACCCGCAGCAGTGGGAGCTCGGCGTGAAGGAGATCTGGGAGGTCACCAAGCCGCTCGACCGCGTGATCCACACGATGGGCTGGCCGCTCAAGCTGAGCGCGAAGTACGGGGAGTTCGGCGGCTCGTTCTGCTACCCGATGGGCGACGACAAGGTGTCGCTCGGCTTCGTGGTGGGGCTCGACTACAAGGACGCGAACTTCTCCGTCCACGACACGCTCCAGCTGATGAAGACGCACCCGCTGTTCAAGAAGGTGCTCGAGGGCGGGAAGCGGATCGGGTGGGGCGCGAAGACGCTCCCGTCCGGCGGCTACTGGGCCATGCCCCAGCAGCTCTGGGCACCGGGCCTCGTATTGGCGGGCGACGGCGCCGGCATGGTGAACGTGCCGAAGCTGAAGGGCGTCCATTACGCGATGCACGCCGGCATCTACGCCGCCGAGGCGATCTTCGACGGTCTGAAGAAGGGCGATACGAGCGACCTCTCCGGCTACGAGGACCGCGTGCGCGACAGCGTGATCGAGACGGACCTCTACCGCTCGCGCAACATGCGCCAGCCGTTCACGAGGGGTTTCTTCGTAGGCGGTGCGATCGCGAACGCGCTGGAGCTGTCCGGCGGGCGCGTGCCCCCGGGCCACTTCCCCACGCACGACGACGCCGAGGTGGAGGTGTTCCAGGGCAAGAAGCGCGACTACCCGAAGCCCGACGGCAAGTACACGTTCGACAAGCTCTCGAGCGTGTTCGCCACGGGCAACGCCACCCGCGACGACGCCCCGAACCACATCCGGATCCAGCGCAACGTGCCGATCGAGATCGCGCTCATGTGGAAGAACATGTGCCCGGCGGCCGTGTACGAGCTGCCGGACGAGGTGCAGGAGCAGCTCGACAACGGCGGCATCCCGGACGGCACGCTCGTGGAGGTGCATCTCACGCCGTCGAACTGCGTGCAGTGCGGCGCGATCACGGCGAAGGGCGGCCGCCTCACTCCGCCGGAGGGCGGGGACGGGCCGAATTACCAGCTCACCTGACTCGGAGACGGCGCCTTCGGGCGCCGTTTCTCTTTCGGCATAGACTCGGAACGTGGATCTCGCCCTCGGGATCGCCGCCGCGGTCGTGGCGGCGCTCATCTTCACCGGCTCGATCACGGTCCAGGCACTCGAGGCGCGGGCTGTGTCGCACGAGCACGCGATGCGGGCGTCGCTCCTGAAGAGCCTCGCGGCCAGGCGCCGCTGGGTCGGGGCCATCAGCCTGCTGGTGCTCGGCTGGGTCTTCTACGTGTTCGCCCTCACGCTCGCGCCGCTCACCGTCGTGCAGCCGGTCCGGGCGATCGGCCTGCTCGTGCTCCTGTGGGTGGGGGTGCGGGTGCTCGGGGAGCGCGCCGGCCGGCGCGAGCTGGCGGGCGTGCTGCTCATCGTGGGCGGCGTGGCGGCGCTGGGCGCGGCCGCGCCCGCGCATAGCAGCACCCACGGCAGCGCGGGCCAGCTCGCGGTGGCGCTCGGGCTGCTGGGCGCCGCGGCGCTCGTGCCATTCGCGGTGGGAGGCGGCGACCGCGGGCTGAGCTTGCTCGTGGTGTTCGCCGCCGGGCTGGCGTTCTCGTGGGTGGACTTCGCCTCGAAGCTGATGGCTGACTCGCTGCACGACCACCACTACCTCGGCGCGTGGGCGTGGGCGACGGCGATCGGCGCCTTCGCGGTCGCGGGCCTTCTAGCGGAGAACACGTCTTTCCAGCGCCGGCCCGCCACTCAGGTGGTGCCGATCGTGTTCGCGCTCCAGATGGCTTTGCCGGCGGCGCTGGCCGCGCTCGTGGGCGGCGAGAACTGGGGCGACACGCCGCTCGGAGGCGCCGTGATCGGCGTCGCGCTCGTGCTGGTGACCGGCGGGACGCTCGTGCTCGCCAGCTCGCACGCTGTGGCGGACGTGGTGGCCGCAGCCGAGGGCGCCGAAGAGGCGGAGCCCGCGGCGGCATAGCACCGGTAGGCCTGACGGTCGGCCACACGGGTACGGTGCCGGGGAGGATGCCGCGCACACGCCAGCCGATACGGCGCGCCAGCGTGGTGGGAGCGGGCTCGTTCGGGACGGCGGTGGCCGTGCTGCTCGTACGCGCCGGCGTTCGCACCACGCTGCTCTGCCGCACCCAGGAGCAGGCCGACGAGCTCTGCGACAAGAACGAGAACGAGCGCTACCTGAAGGGCGTGAAGCTCCCTGACCGCCTGAAGGTGCGGGTCCTCGGTGGCATCGAGCACCAGTTCGCGCGTGCCGACCTGGTGCTGCTGGCCGTGCCCTCGGCGGGCCTGCGAACGGCCATCGACGAGCTGCTCCGGCAGGGCGTGCCGCGCAGCACGCGCGTGGTGTCGCTCGCAAAGGGCCTCGTGCCGCCCGACGGCACGCCGCCGACCGTCACGCTCGAGGCCGCGCTCGGCGGTGCCGAGAGGGTGGGCTGCGTGGGCGGCCCGGCACATGCTCGAGAGATGGTGGAGTCGGGCGCCGGGCTCGTGTGCGCCTCGCACGACGCGGAGCTCGTGGCACGCGTGGCCGAGGTGTTCCAGCGCGCCGGCGTGGTGTGCGAGGCATCCGACGACCCGGTCGGCGTTGAGCTCGCGGGCTGCGCGAAGAACGCCGCGGCGCTCGCGTCGGGCGCCACCGAAGCGCAGGGGCTGAACGCGGCCGGGATGGCCGCCGCGGACATCTTCAGCGAGGTGATGGGGCTCGCCGCCTTCTACGGCGGCCGCAGCCGCACGTTCCTCGGCCGGGCCGGGATCGGCGACCTCGTGGCCACCGCGCTCGCGCCGAGCTCGCGCAACCGCAGCGCGGGCGAGCTGCTCGCGCAGGGAGTGCCGGCGAGCGCGATCCCCGAGCGCCTGGGGCAGGCGGCCGAGGCCCTCGAGACGGTGCCCCTGCTGGCGCGCGCGATCTCGCGCGCGGGCCTCGAGGCGCCGATCACCTCGGCGCTCGCGCGGCTGATCGACGGGAGCCTCCCGCTCGACGAGTGGGTGGCGCTCGTGCGGGCCCGCCAGCCTGGCTCGACCGGCCGCTTCCCGGGTCGCCTCGGCGCATGGTGGAGGAAGGTGCGCGCGCGAAGGCGCCATAGGGCGCGCCCCTGAAAGCGAGCTCCTCCACGGACTGAAGCAGAGGTTTGCAGGAACAACGGATGTTCGAGTTCGTGCAACTTGAACGCTTACGAGCCCTCGTGGACAGGTGTTCTATGGCGGACGTCCGACGGCCGCGGTGCAATCGCTCCGTGCATCGGCCGCTGACGACGCGAAAGGGGATGGGGACGTGCGTACCTCTTGGAGCTAACCCGCTGAAGCTGCGCCTGTACCCCCGGGCCGCTGGTCGCCCGGGGGCGCGGGCCCGCAACCACGAGGAGGGCCTGAGATGAGGCAGGCCATCGACCTCCTCCGCGGCGAGCCTCGCGTTCGCCGCTTCTTCATCGCCCACACCCAGTCGTCACTGGGCACGGGCGCCGCCTACGTGGCACTGATCCTCCTGGCCTACGAGCGTTTCCACTCGCCGTGGGCCATCACCCTCATCTTGCTGGCGGACTTCCTTCCCTCCATGCTCCTCGGCCCACTGCTGGGCGCGGCCGCCGACAGGTGGTCGCGCCGGCAGTGCGCCGTGGTCGCCGACCTGGTGCGTGCCGGCTCGTTCGCCGGCCTCGCCTTCGTCCACTCCGTCGCCGCCACCCTGGCGCTCGCGCTGCTCGCCGGCGCCGGCACGGCGCTCTTCCGCCCGGCGGTGCTCGCCTCGCTGCCCGGCATGGTCGGCCGCGAGCGGCTGCCCGCCGCCACCTCGCTCTTCGGCGCGATCAACGACCTCGGCAACACGCTCGGGCCCGCCTTGGCGGCCGGCGCGCTGGTGATCATCGGCCCGGGCGCGCTGATGGGCTTGAACGGCGCCACCTTCGCCGTCTCGGCGCTCCTGCTCGCCTCGCTCGATTTCGGGGCGGCGCCCCAGCGGGCCGGCGGTGGCACGGAGGCTCCCGCCAGCCTGGTTGCCGACGCGCGCGCGGGGCTGCGCGCCACCGCGCGCATGCCCGGCGTGCGCGCGCTGCTGCTCGGCTCCGGTGCCACGGTGCTCTGCATCGGCACCGTCAACGTGGGCGAGATGCTGCTGGCCAGGGACGTCTTCCACGCCGGCGGCGCGGGCTACTCCGCCCTCGTAACCGTGTCCGGCCTCGGAATCGTGGCCGGCTCCATGCTCGCTGCGGGAGGCACCTCGGCGGCTGGGATGAAGCGGCGCTACCTCGCCGGCCTGCTGTCGATGGCGGGAGCCATGGCGGCGGCCGGCGCAGCGCCCGCCTTCGGCCTCGCGCTCGCTGCGTTCATGGCCACCGGCCTCGCCAACGGGGTCGCGATGGTCTACGACTCGCTGCTCATCCAAACAACCGTCGAGGATCGCCTGCTCGGCCGCGTGCTCGGCGTGAAGGGCATGGTCATCAGCGGCTCGTTCACGCTCGCGTTCGCCTGTGGCGGCGCCGCGCTGTCGCTGCTCGGGCCGCGCGCGCTGTTCATCGCGAGCGGCGTCGCCCTGGCCGGCGTGTGGGCGGCGTCGAGCATCGCACTTCGCGGCGCCTGGGACGAGCGGCAGCCGGCGGAGCCGCGGGTTCCGGCGGGCGCCTCGCTGCCGGCCGCGGGCTAGAGCGCGAGCGAGCGCGGGCGCGGCTGCAGCAGCAGCGGATCGCGCTCGAGGCATCGCGTCAGCGCCGCAGCCACCGTGGGGCAGAACTGCGTGCCCACGTTCTTCTCGATCTCGCTCCGCGCACGCTCGATCGGAAGGGCGTCGCGGTATGGCCGATTGCTGATCATCGCGTCGAGCGCGTCGGCCACCGTCAGGATGCGAGCCGCGAGCGGGATCTCCTCGCCCGTGAGCTGGTCGGGATAGCCGCTGCCGTCGTAGCGCTCGTGGTGGTGGCGCACCATCGCGTTCACGATCTTCGGCAGCTCGAGCTCGGCCAGGATGTAGCTCGAGATCTCGGGGTGGCGGCGCATCTCGGCGAACTCGTCGTCGGTGAGCCGGCCGCGCTTGAGGAGGATCTCGTCGGGGATGCCGATCTTCCCGATGTCGTGCACGATCGCGCCGACCTGTACGGCGCGCAGCTCGTCGTCCTCGAAGCCGAGCTCCTCGGCGAGCATGAGCGAGAAGTCGGCCACGCGCTCGGTGTGCCCGCCGGTGTAGGGGTCCTTCGCTTCGATCGTGCGCGCCAGCGACGTGATCGTGGAGAGGTAGGACTGGTGCATGCGCGAGATCAGGTCGTCGTTCTTCTCGAGCGCGGTGCGCAGCTCGGCGTTGGCGTCCTCGAGCTCGGCGGCCTGGCGGCGCAGCGTGCTCACGCCGCTGCGCGAGCGGTCGAGGTACTGCTTCTCCGCCACCCAGATCATCACCACGGGCAGCGCGAACACGGCCACCGCCCACCCATCGATCGCACGTGCGGCGATCACGAGCGCGCCCGCCAGCAATCCGCACGCCAGGTAGTGCGGCCACAGCCAGGCGAGCCGCTCGCGCCACGCCGCGATTGGCGAGATGCCCTCGTCGAGCCACCAGATCGCGCCGAGCGCCGCGGAGTTGGCGAAGTAGTAGACGAGCGACGCGGCGGCCAGCCCGACCATCACCGCGAAGTTGTGCTCGTTAGGGAGCAGCGTGAGGATCCCCGCTACCGCGGCACCCGCGAGCGAGAGCGAGCCGAAGTCGTAGAGGGCCTTGATGGGCGCGGTGCCGCGCACGAGGCGACCCAAGGCGATGCAGGCCTCGGAGGCGATCGGACCGATCGGGCCGAATAGGAATGCGAGCGCGAGCGTGGGAATGCCGGCGGGCGAGGTGCCGCCGCGCTCGAACAGGTCGATCCGCAGCCCGTCCACCAGCAGGACGAACGCGATCAGGAGTGCGAACAGTGCCGGGCGGTCCCCGACGGCGCTCCGGTCGGCGACTGCGGCGACGGTGAGCGAGCCGGCGCAGAGCAGCGCCACGTAAGCGGGGATCAGCCGCTTCCGTGTAGATATCGCTTGAGCCTCAGGCGTTGCCATTCGCCTCACTTCCTGCATCGTCAAGCGGCGCTCAACCTTGAGCGCGCGGCTAGTGACGGTATTCGCCGCGCGCGGCTCGGAGCCTTTGCAGCGGCGGATACGGACTGGTCGCTCGTCGCTAGACTCGATTACATGAAGACCGAGATCCATCCGGAGTACGTCGAGGCGCACGTTCGCTGCACCTGCGGCAACGAGTTCACGACGCGCTCCACGCAGCCCGAGATCCACGTCGAGATCTGCTCGAACTGCCATCCGTTCTACACGGGGCGGCAGAAGCTCGTGGACACAGGCGGCCGGGTGGAGCGGTTCCGCCGGCGCGCCGCCAAGCGGTCGCGCTAAGCGTCCGGCTCCACAGCCGCGGCCGCTGCGCAACTTCCAGGCGACACTTAGTGTTGAACATGGGCCATGCGGCGTAGAAGCCAGCTCATTGTCATCGCCTGCGCAGCGTTCGCGGCTCTGCCTGCCTCCTCCGCGCTCGCGGCCGGAGCAGGGCCGAGTGCCCGCGTGGGCGCTTGCAGCCCGTCGCCCGACCTGACGAAGCGCTTCGCCGAGTTCGTCGGCCGTATGAAGACTGTCGCCGGCGCGAGCTCCATGCAGATGCGCTTCACCCTGCAGGAGAAGATCGGCGGGGGCCGCTTCCAGGCGATCGCGCTGCCCGAGCTCAAGGTGTGGCGCAAGTCGAAGCCGGGCGCGCGCGCGTTCAATTTCACTCAGCGCGTCACCGCGCTGCGTGACGGCGGCAGCTACCGGGTGCTGGTGAAGTTCCGCTGGCTCGACGCCAGCGGCAGGCAGATCCGGAGCACCACGCGCCGATCGGGGCCCTGCCTCCAGCCCGGCCCGCTTCCCAACCTGAAAGTCACCGCCATCCAGGCCGATCCGGGTCCGCTGCCCGACTCGATCGTCTATTCGGTCACCCTGCTCAACAGCGGCAGGGCAATCGCCTTCAAGCCCGCGGCCGTGGTGAACGTGGACGGCGCCGAGCTCGACCAGGGCGCTCTCGCTCAGCTCGGTCCGGGCGAGAGCGGGGTGATCCGCTTCTCGGGCCCGTTCTGCCGCTTCCTAGTGCGCGCCAAGGCCGACCCGGGCGGCCTCATCGCGGAGGAGGACGAGCACGACAACGTGCTCACCGCTCCGTGCCCGCTCGGGTCGAAGCCGTAGCGGCTTAGAATCCTCGCGTGCGCTCGCTCGCCTGGAGGCTTCGCGCGGCTGCGCTTGTGCTGGCCGGCGCCCTGGCCGTGCACGAGCTGCGCTATCTGCTCGCCTACCAAGGGGACTCGGGCAGGGCCCTCGGCGTGCAGGGGCACGCCTATCTGAGCCTGATCACACCGCTCGTGTGCGCGCTCGTGGCGGTTGCGGCCGCCCAGTTCGTCGGGCGCCTGGCGCGCGGCGGATCGCACGAGTCGCCGCCGGGCTTCGCCGCCACCTGGCTGTGGGCGTCGCTCTCGCTTGTCGCGATCTTCGTGGTGCAGGAGTCGGTCGAGGGGATGCTCGCGAGCGGGCACCCGGCGGGCATCGCGGCTGTGGTGAGCCACGGCGGCTGGCTCGCCGTGCCGGCCTCCCTCTCCGTGGGCGCCGTGATCGCCCTTCTGCTTCGCGGCGCCGCCGTCGCGCTGGCGTCTGTCGCTAGGCACGGCAGCCTGGGCGTGCGCCGCGCAAAGGCCGACGTGGTGCGCACGCCGCTCTGCCTGCCGCGACCGCGGCTCCATCCGCTGGCGCTCAAGTTGGGCGGGCGCGCTCCGCCGCGCGCCTCCGTACTGACCTGAACGTCAACGAACGGAGGGTAATTCATGAACCAGCGAGGCAGGCGCCTTGCAATCCTCGCCGTGGGTGCGGTCGCGATCGTCGTGGCTTTCGTGATCCTGAACTCGGGCGGGAGCAGCGACAAGAAGAGCGCGAGCAGCGCCACCGCAACGACGGCGCAGAGCACCACTCAGGACGCGACGGCGCCCGCTCAGCCCGGCGCGAAGCCGGTCGTCGTACAGGGTGGCAAGCCCGTCGGCGGCGTGCAGAAGCTCACCTTCAGGAAGGGCGACCAGGTGCGCTTCATGGTCAAGTCGGACGTGGGGGACGAGATCCACGTGCACGGCTACGACTTCCACAAGGACGTCAAGCCCGGCGGATCGGTCACGTTCTCCTTCCCTGCGAAGATCGACGGCATCTTCGTCGTGGAGCTCGAGTCGCGCGGTGAGCAGATCGCCTCGCTCCAGGTGAACCCCTGATGAGACGGCGGCTTGCACTGATCGCGGTCGGCGCCGCTGCTGCGGCGCTGGCCGTGCCGGCGCCCGCCCTGGCGCACGGCCTGGTGGGCCGCGCCGACCTGCCGATCCCATCATGGCTGTTCGGCTGGGCCGCGGCGGTGGTGTTGATCGTGTCGTTTGTCGGACTCGCCACGCTGTGGCCGCGGCCCAGGCTGCAGGAACCGCGCCTGCGGCGGCTGTTCTACACGCCTGCGGCGATCGAGGTGGTGTGCGGCCTGATCGGCGTGTTCCTGTTCGCGCTCGTGGTCTACGCGGGCCTGCGCGGCACCCAGACAGCGACCGCCAACCTCGCGCCCACGTTCATCTACGTGCACTTCTGGGTGGGACTCGTGGTCCTGAGCGTGCTGTTCGGCGACGTGTTCCGCTTGTTCAACCCCTGGTTGGCGATCGGCCGAGCGGTTTCCTGGGTGGCCGGCAAGACGATCGGCACCCAGGAGGGCGACGCGCTCGCGTACCCGTCGTGGCTCGGGCGCTGGCCGGCCGTCGCGGGCCTGCTCGGCTTCGCCTGGCTCGAGCTCGCGTACGTGAACCGCGACGACCCGAGCACGCTCGCGATCCTCTCGCTCGGCTACGCGCTCGTGCAGCTCGTGGGCATGGGGCTGTTCGGCGTAGAGACGTGGAGCCGCCGCGGCGACGCCTTCGGCGTCTACTACGGGATGCTCTCGCGCCTCTCGCCGTTCGAGCGCCGGGAAGGCGTGCTCTACCTGCGGCCGCCGCTGAGCGGGGCGCCGCGGCTCGACGCCGAGATCCCGGGCACGCTCGCGGTGGTGCTCACCGCGATCGGCACCACCACGTTCGACGGCTTCTCGAGCGGGCCGGTGTGGCGGAAGCTCGAACCACACCTTTCGAGCTTCTGGTCGAATCTCGGTGCGGATCCGGCACACGCGCTGCAGTGGTCGTTCACGCTCGGGCTGTTCGCGGTCGTGCTGCTGGTGTGTTCCTTCTACTGGCTCGGCATTCGCGGCATGCATTCCATCGACGAGAAGAACTCGACGAGGGAGCTGGCGCGGCGGTTCGCCCACACGCTCATCCCGATCGCGTTCGCGTACGCGCTCGCGCATTACTTCTCGCTGCTGATCTACCAGGGGCAGGCGGCCGCGTACCTGGCGTCGGACCCGCTCGGGCACGGCTCGAACCTCTTCGGGACCGCGAACAAGGGGATCGACTACGGCGTGATCACCGCCACCGGCATCTGGTACGTGCAGGTCGGCGCCCTCGTGGTAGGGCACGTGTCGGGGCTGATCCTGGCCCACGATCGCGCCGTCGCGATGTACAGGGACGTTCGCGAGGCGACGCGCTCGCAATACTGGATGCTCGTCGTGATGATCGGCTTCACGAGCCTCGGCCTCTGGCTGCTGTCCGCGATCAACCAATGACCGTGCTCACCGTCCTGCTCCCGATCGCCCACGCCGGCCATGTGCTCGCGACGCTGCCGATCTACCTCGGGCCGGTGGTGCTGCTCGTGCTGGGGCTGAAGCTGGCCGACGCCAGGGACAAGCGAAAGAAGGCGAACCGGAGGCGCTAGCGCGCCCGGATGCTTGCGGGAAGCAGGGGAACCGCCGATAGAGTGAAGGCATGAGCGAGGTCGCCGAAAGCGCCGCCACGAACGGCGCCGCGCCCGAGTCCGCGCCGCTCGAGTCGCCCCGCGACCTCCCGGTCGGCGGTCAGGCTGTGCTCGAGGGCGTGATGATGCGCGGCGTCTCCACCTGGGCAGTCGCCGTGCGCAAGCCTGCGCCCGAGGACGCCCCGGAGGGCACGCTCGGGGAGATCGAGGTCACCTCCGAGCCGCTCGTCTCCTGGACCAAGCGGCACCGGCTGCTTCGCGTGCCGATCGTGCGCGGTGTGGTTGCGCTCGCCGAGTCGCTCAAGATCGGCTTCCACGCGCTCGGCATCTCGGCCAACGCCCAGGTGCCCGAGGACGAGGCCGAGGTGGGTCGCGGGGCCTGGTTCGGAACCGTGCTGTTCTCGGTGCTGTTTGCGATCGGCGTCTTCTTCATCCTGCCCGCGGGTGTCACGAGCCTGTTCAAGGATTCGCTCCCGAACTCGTTCGTGTTCGTGCTGATCGAGAAGGTCATCCGCATCTCGATCTTCGTGCTCTACCTCTGGCTGATCTCGCGGCTGCGGGACCTCCAGCGCGTGTTCGAGTACCACGGCGCCGAGCACAAGACGATCTCCTGCTACGAGGCCGGGCTGCCGCTCACGCCCGAGAACGCGAAGCGCTTCTCGCGCCTGCACCCGCGCTGCGGCACGAGCTTCCTGCTGATCGTGATGATCGTGGCCTTCTTCGTCTTCGCGCCGCTCGGCACGCCCGTTTGGTACTGGCTATTCGCCTCGCGTGTGATCGGCATCCCGCTCGTCGCCGGCATCGCGTTCGAGATCATCAAGCTGTTCGGCAAGAACCGGCGCAAGCGCTGGGCGCGGGCGCTGATGTGGCCGGGCATGCAGCTGCAGAAGCTCACGACGCGCGAGCCCGCGCTCGATCAGCTCGCCGTGGCGATCGCCGCGCTGGAGGCCGTGCTCGCGGTGGAGAACCCGGCCGAGGCCTCGGACGAGGAAAAGGTCGGCATGGAGGTCGTGGCCTAGCTCCGGTCCAGCTACGGCTGCGATTAGTTTCGCCGGGTCGGGCCGTCCTAGGGGTTGTCATCCAAACCTCAGGAGGATCGTCGTGACCCAGACCAAGACTCGCATCAAGAAGCTCGGCACGGTGTGCATCCCGGTTACCGACCAGGACCGGGAGATCGACTTCTACGTCGATACGCTCGGCTTCGAGAAGCGCGCCGACGAGCCGTTCGGTGGCAGCTACCGCTGGGTCGAGGTGGCCCCGGCTGGTGCGGACACCACGATCGCGCTCGCGCCTCCGCCCGAGGGCAAGCCGACCGGCAACGTCGAGACGGGCATCGCCCTCCAGACCGACGACGTCGATGCTCTCCACGCGGACCTGAAGGCGCGCGGCGTCGACGTCGACGACGAGGTCAGCCGCATGGGCGATCCCGTCCCGCCGATGTTCTGGCTGCGCGACCCGGAGGGCAACACCCTCATGGTCGTCGAGGTCGCCTGACTTCCCTCCCGCACGTGGTCTCGGGCTCGGCTCACACGCCGAGCCCGAGCGATTCGCCCGCGTGACCCGAGCGAACCGCTCGACGGCTGGGAGCGCTCCCTCTACCCGCCGCGGTTCACCACTCCGCGGCTGCCGAAGTAGGTCCGTCGAAGTCCGAGCCCGTTCCTCGCGACGAACACGCCGAGCAGGACGATCGTGGCGAGCTCGAGCGCGATCGAGACGACAATGGCCTGGCGGTAGCCCATCTCGCGGAACCCGAACAGGCCGCCGTTCTCGCTCACGAGCAGGCCCGCCAGCGATCCGGCGGCGATGCCGATCCCGCTCATCGCGAGTACGCCGAGCACGGCGGTCGCGCGTCGCCCGGCAATTCGGGCGACGGGCGCCACCAGGCCGAGCGCCACGAGCGCGGCCGACACGAAGTTCAGCGCGAACAGCGTGCCGATCGTCGGGATAGCGGAGTATGAGGCGCCGTAGTACTGCTGGATGTGGTCGATGCCGACGCCCAGGAGCGCAAGTGCTCCCAGATATCGGGCCAGCTGTGTCGTGTGCTTCATGGGTGTGCTCCTAGGGCTGGGGGAGGCGGTCTCGTGAAAATCGACTACCCACCGTAGGACGAAAGCAGCGCGCGAATCCTTCCCGCCGGGGAAGCTCGCTACCACCGGCTACGTTGCGTCGTACTATGACCAACGTAGAAAGCTCGGTGGGCACGTGGCGCTCCCGGATCGACGTGCGCGTGGCGCCCGCACAGGTGCTCGAGACGCTTAGCGCTCGACCGCGACCAGCGAGGGCTCTGACCGCCAGGCGCGCCAGGCGGACTCGTACTCGGTCGCCGCCTTCTCCTCGCGCTCGAGGGCCGCGAAGAACCCGGATGACGCACCCGCCTGGTCATCGGTGGGAGAGTCCCGCCACCGGCGCGAGGCGGCCTCCACCTCGTACGCGGCCTCACGCCACTCGTCCAGGCGACGCACCACCCTTGCTCGCACCTGCGCTTGCCGGACGGCTGGGAGGCCGTCCGGCGTCTTGCCGGATACGAATCTCCGCACCCTCACATCAGGCCGCCGAGCAGAAGGACACTCATGATCACCAAGGACGCCGGCGATTGCTCAGATCGTCCGGCGAATGAGCCGTGACCGAGCAAGCGAGCACTGACTCCTCGGAGAGCGCGGAAGCGGGCGGTGGCTGCCATCGGCCACGCCCCCGAACCGTCAGAAGAGTTCCCGCCAGGTGAACTCGGGCGAGTACCCGAGTAGGCGTTGGGCCTTCTCGATGCTGAGGAGCGTGTCCGTCCCGCTCACGTTGTCCGCGACCGGCACCTCGGGGAAGACCTCGGCCATCAGCTCGCGACTCGGTCGCTGCATCACCGTGTCGGCGGCCGCGATGATGAAGCTCTCCGCGCCGGCGATGTCCGCCTCCAGTCCGAGTCGAACGCTCTGCGCCACGTGGCTCTCGTCGACGTAGCCCCACAGGTTCCACTTGCGTGCGTGCGGGTCGTCCCAGAACGACGGGAACTGCTCGTAGTCCTCGCGCACCATCACGTTCGAGAACCGGAGCCCGACGGATGGGATTCCGCTCCAGCGGTGAAACTGTCGCGCAATCTCCTCGCCGAGCACCTTGGACAGCGCATAGCTCGATTCGGGATAGACGTGTGCCTCGTCGACCGGCGCGTAGTCGGGCGGGCGGTCGAACGGCAGCCCGAGCGTGGTCTCGCTCGATGCCCACACCACACGCCGAAGCCCGAGCCGGGCCGCAGCGGCGAACACCGTGTGCGTACTGACGGTGTTGGTCCGGAACACCTGGTCCGGGGTGGCGGCCACCGGGGAGGGGATCGCGGCAAGATGCACGACCGCCTCGATGCCTGGCATGCGCTCGCCGCCGCTGATCGCCTCGAGCGTCTGACCGAAGTCGGTGAGCTCGGTGGGCATGTACGGCGCGGGCGTGTCGGGCGAATACGACTCGGCGGACGGCACGCGGTCGATGTTGAGCACCTCGTACCCATGCTCGAGCAGATCCCGGACCACCGCTCGTCCCGCTTTGCCGCTTCCCCCGGTGACTGCGATCCTCGCCATGCCTGCACTATGCCGCCTGAGAGGCGTTGACGCAGCGACTGCTCACCTGAGCGATGAGTCGGCGTCCGCCGTCCCGTCCAGTCCCTGAGCGACCGCTAAAGGAGAGACCATGCAGAGCAATCAGGCCGACGCGCGTGGTGCGATGGAGCGGCTGAGGCCGTTCATCGGAGAGTGGAAGCTGGAGGCGTCATTCGCCCCGCCAGGGACTGTCCGCGCTCGGACCACCTTCGAGTGGGCGCTCGGCGGCCAGTTCCTGCTCCAGCGTGGGGAGGTGGACCACCCCGACGCCCCGGACGGCCTGATGGTGATCGCATACGCGCCCGAGACGCAGGCTTTCACGCAGCATTACTTCGACTCACGCGGCGTGGTGAGGCTGTACGCGATGACCTTCGACGGACGAGCGTGGACGCTGGAGCGCACTTCGGCGGACTTCACGCCGTTGGACTTCGAGCAGCGCTACACGGCTGAGTTCAGCGACGACGGGGCGACCATCAGCGGGCGCTGGGAGGCGAGGCCGCCCGGAAGCTCGAAGTGGAAGCTCGACTTCGAGTTGAGCTACTTCAAGGAAGGCGAGGGGGTTTCCGGCTAGGAGGAGCGGGCGAGCCTACGCCTGAGCAATAGGCCGCCGGCCAGCATCAGCGCGCCGGTGAGGGCCGGGGCCGGGATGCCCACGCCGGTGTTGGGCAGCTGCCCGGTAGTGGACGCCGGCGGTGTTGTGGCGCTGCCGGTGGGCGCGGCCGGTGTGGTAGGGGTGGAGGAACCGCCGGCGCCGGCGACCACCACCGTGCCCTTCATGAACGGGTGGATCGTGCAGATGTAGCTGAACGTGCCCGCCTGCGAGAAGGTGTGCGACGCGCTCTTGCCCGGGGTGAGCGTCGGAGTCTTGAAGCCGCTGCCCGACGCGTCGTGGGGTGCCTGCCCGCTGTTCGCCCACGTGACGGTGTCACCGACGTGGATCGAGATGGAGCTCGGGCCGAAGCTGAAGTCCTTGATCGTCACCGACGCCGATGCGCTTGCCCGCGCTCGCGGGGAGGCCTGCGCGCGCGCCTTCGCGTTCGGCTTCGCCTTCGGCTTGGCCTGCGGCTTGGTCGCGACGACCACCGGCTTGGGGGCCACCACCTCGATCGTCTGCGCGGCTCCCTGTGCCCGGCCGGCCGTGTCGCTCGCGAGCACGCGGACCCGCACCCGCCCGGGCTCGCTGAACGTGTGGTCCACGTAGGGCGTCGTTCCCGTGTCGGTTTCGTAGCTGCCATTGCCGTCGAGGTCGAAGCGGAAGCCGCGGATCTCGCCTTTCGATTGCGACGCGTCGAGGCGCACCGGCTTGCCAACGGCGACCGGCCGGCCACCATTCACCGTGAGCGCCGGCTGAAGCGCTGGCGGCGCAGCGTCGCCCGCAGCGGCCGGGGCGGCGAGCCCGAGCACGAGCGCGAAGGAGAGCCCGGCTGTTCTGGCAGAGGGTGGGGCCATCATGGGTAAGGACGCCGCTGAGCCGCGAATCCGTTCCGCTACCTTCTCGCACGCCATGCGCAAATTCAACGTCTTCTCTCCCAGCCCGGAATACGACTCCACGGATCCGGACGGCTACAGGGCGGGCAGGGACAGCTTCGGCTCGAAGATCGGGGCCGACCAGATCGGCGGCTCGGTGTACGAGCTCCCGCCGGGCCAGGCCGTCTGCCCGTACCACTACGAGTATCCAAACGAGGAGTGGCTGATCGTGCTCGAAGGCCGCCCGACGCTTCGCCATCCCGAGGGCGAGGACGAGCTGGAGCCCGGCGACATCGTCGCGTTCTCACCGGGGCCCGAGGGCGCGCACAAGGTCACGAACAACAGCCAGGAACGAGTGCGCATCATCATGCTCTCCACCGAGGTGCCGCCGTTTGTGGCCGTATACCCCGACAGCAACAAGCAGCTGATCAAGCCTCACAGGCACGACGCGCAGGATCGGCTGATGGTGAGGCGCGACTCGAACGTCGACTACTACGACGGCGAGACCCCCTAGCGCGACCCCGCACGACTACCCTCAAGTGGCCATGATCGACAAGCTCGTCGAGCAGATCGAAAGCCGCTTCGCGGACCTCTCCGAACAGCTGTCCGACCCGGCCGTGATCGGCGATCGCGACCGCTACGCGGACGTCGGCCGCCAGTACCGCGCGCTCGAGCCGGCGCACCAGCTCGCGCAGGAGTACCGCCGCGCCGCCGATGACGCCGCAGGCGCGCGCGAGCTGCTCTCCGAGGATGGCGACGACCCGGAGCTACGCGAGCTGCTCGATAGCTCGCAGCGGCGCCTCGACGAGCTCGAGGACGAGATTCGGCTCGCGATGGTGGAGCCCGACCCGAACGACGACAAGAACGTGATCGTGGAGGTGAGGGCGGGCACCGGCGGCGAGGAGGCGGGGCTGTTTGCCGGCGACCTCTACCGCATGCTCACGCGGTACGCCGAGCGGCGTGGCTTCAAGACGGAGCCGATGTCGGTGGCCGACGGCGCCTACACCTTCGAGATCCGTGGTAACGGCGCCTACAGCGTGTTCAAGCACGAGGGCGGCACCCACCGCGTGCAGCGCGTGCCCGAGACGGAGTCGCAGGGGCGCATCCACACCTCGACTGCCACCGTCGCCGTGCTTCCCGAGGCTGAGGAGGTGGAGGTGCACATCGATCCGAACGACCTCCAGGTGGACGTCTACCGCTCGTCAGGGCCCGGCGGCCAGTCCGTCAACACCACCGACTCGGCGGTGCGCATCACGCACAAGCCGACCGGCCTCGTGGTGTCGATGCAGGACGAGAAGTCGCAGCTCCAGAACCGCGACAAGGCGATGCGCGTGCTGCGCGCGCGGCTCTACGAGCAGCAGTTGGCCGCCCAGCAGGCCGAGCTGTCGGCCGAGCGCCGCGCCCAGGTCGGCACCGGCGAGCGCTCGGAGAAGATCCGCACCTACAACTTCCCGCAGGACCGAGTGACCGACCACCGCGTGAAGCTCACGAAGAACAACCTCGAGTCAGTGCTCGCCGGCGACCTCGAAGACTTCACCGCAGCGCTCGAGGCCGACGAGAAGCGGCGGAAGCTCGAGGCCGGCGCGCTCGTAGAGTCCTGATGCCGGGCGTCCGCGAGGCGCTCGACCAGGCCGAGCGCTCGATCGCAGAGGCCGGCTCCGACACCGCCAGGCTCGACGCCGAGCTGCTCGCCGCGGACGCGCTCGGCATCGCGCGCGCGCAGATCTACGCCGACGGCCGCGGCCAGATGCCGGACGCCGCGGTTCGGCGCCTCGACGCGCTCGTGGCGAGGCGCGTGCTGCGCGAGCCGGTGGCCTACATCCTCGGGAGCTGGGGCTTCCGCCGCATCGAGTTGGCCGTGGACGCGCGCGTGCTCATCCCGCGCCCCGACAGCGAGCTGCTCGTGGAGCTGGCGCTCGGGCTTCCGGACGCCGCGCACGTGCACGACGTCGGCACGGGGTCGGGTGCGATCGCGCTCGCGCTGAAGCACGAGCGCCCAGGGCTCGTGGTGAGCGCGTCGGATGCCTCGCCGGACGCGGTCGAGGTGGCGCGGCTCAATGCGCGGCAGCTCGGCCTGGACGTGCCGGTCGCGGTCCACCGCGGCCTGCCGCCGGGCCAGTACGACCTGGTGATCGCGAACCTCCCGTACGTGCGCGAGGACGAGTGGGATGGGCTCGAGCCCGAGATCACCGGGTACGAGCCGCGTGAGGCGCTCGTGTCCGGGGCCGACGGTCTCGATGCGATTCGCGAGCTCGTGAGCGAGGCGCGGCCGCGGACCGCGCTCGCGCTCGAGCACGCGCCGGCTCAGGCCGCGGCGGTGCGGGCGCTGCTGGACGACGCGGTCACTCACCGCGACCTGGCCGGCCGGGAGCGGGCCACCACCGGGCACGCGCAGTGACCGCCGACGACGTGCGCGAGCTGGAGCGCGTGCTCGGCGCGGGCGGCGTGGCGCTCTTCCCGGCGGACACTGTCTACGGCCTGGCCGTCGATCCGGAGTCCGAGGCGGCCGTGGCGCGGCTGTACGAGCTGAAGGGACGACCGCCCGCCCGCCCGTCGGCGTTGATGTTCTACGACACCGACACGGCCTTGAGGGAGCTGCAATGGCTCGGCCCGCGCACGCTCGCGGCAGCCGAGCGCCTCCTGCCCGGCCCCGTCACGCTCGTGCTGCCGAACCCGGAGCGCCGCTGGCCGCTTGCGTGCGGCCCGGAGCCTGAGCTCGTGGGCGTCCGCGTGCCGGCGCTGGCTGGGGCGCTAATGCCGCTCCGCGCGGCCGCCGGGCCGGTGCTCCAATCGAGTGCCAACCCGAGCGGCGGCGCCGACTCGAGGCGGCTCGCGGACGTGGACGAGCGCATACGCGCCGGCGTGGACCTCGCGCTCGACGGCGGCGAGCTGCCGGGCACACCATCGACCGTGATCGACCTGTCGGAGTACGAGCACAGCCGGGAGTACGGGCTGCTGCGCGAGGGGGCACTTCCCGCCGCGGGCGTGGCTGAGCTGCTCGGGTGAGGCGTCCGCCGGCTGTGGCTCCGGCCTCGCTGGTACGGTGGACGTGCCGCCGATAGCCGCCCAGAAGGAGCCCTCACGTGACGGACCTCAGCCCCGACTACTTCACGCGCCCGGTCGCCGACGTCGACCCGGAGATCGCCGAGGTGCTCGAGAACGAGCTCCGGCGCCAGGAGACGACGCTCGAGATGATCGCGTCGGAGAACTTCGTGCCCCAGTCGGTGCTCGACTGCCAGGGCTCGGTGCTCACGAACAAGTACGCCGAGGGCTACCCGGGGCGCCGCTACTACGGCGGCTGCGAGTACGTGGACATCGCCGAGCAACTCGCGATCGACCGCGCGAAGGAGATCTTCGGGGCTGACCACGCGAACGTTCAGTCGCACGCCGGCGCGCAGGCGAACGCGTCCGTGTACCACGCGCTCCTCCAGCCGGGCGACCGCATCCTCGGCATGAAGCTCGACCACGGCGGCCACCTCACGCACGGCATGAAGATCAACGTGTCCGGCCGCCTCTACGACATCGTGCCCTACGGGGTGCGCGAGTCGGACTCGCGGCTCGACATGGACGCGCTGGCCGAGCTCGCGCGCGAGCACAAGCCGAAGCTGATCCTTGCGGGCTGGTCCGCCTACCCGCGCCAGCTCGACTTCGAGCGCTTCCGCGAGGTCGCCGACGAGGTCGGCGCCTACCTGATGGTGGACATGGCGCACTTCGCGGGCCTGGTGGCCGCCGGCGAGCACCCCAACCCGGTCCCGTATGCGGACGTCGTCACCACCACGATCCACAAGACGATCGGTGGCGCGCGCGGCGGCATGATCCTCTGCCGAGAGCAGCACGCCAAGGCGATCAACTCGGCGGTCTTCCCGGGCCAGCAGGGTGGGCCGCTCATGCATGTGATCGCCGGCAAGGCGGTTTCGCTGAAGATCGCCCAGTCCGAGATCTTCCGCGAGCGCCAGCGCCGCACCCGCGCGGGCGCCGCCGTGTTGGCGGAGGAGCTTCTCGCCGCGGGGGTGAACGTGCTCACCGGCGGCACGGACGTTCACCTCGTGCTCGTCGACCTCCGCGAGTCGCATCTCGACGGCAAGCAGGCCGAGGACCGCCTGCACGACATCGGGATCACCGTGAACCGCAACGCGGTCCCGTTCGATCCGAGGCCGCCGGCCGTGTCGTCAGGCCTGCGCGTCGGCACGCCGGCACTCGCGACCCGGGGGCTCCAGGCGGACGACTTCCATGAGATCGGGAAGACGATCGGCGAGGTGCTCGTTGCCGACGAGTGGACCGACTCGCTGAAGTCGGAGCTCAGCGAGCGGACTCGGGCTCTCGCGGAGCGCTACCCGCTGTACCCGCAGCTCTCGCACGCCGCCGTCTAGGACCGGAGGCTCAACCCGCCTTCGCCCGTGCAGTCCGGGCAACACGGCGCGCTTGCCGGAGAGGCTCTGGAGTCCTCGCTCGTTCAACGGCCCCCAGGACAATCTCCGCCGCGCGGTCCGTAT
>JBJMLG010000249.1:0-17213 GCA_045805385.1 Thermoleophilaceae bacterium | reverse complement strand
CACCTGCATCCGCCTGCTGATGCGCGAGCTCCTGCCTTCGTCGGGCGACATCTTCATCGCCGGCCGCAACATCGGCGAGATCCCGAGCAAGCGGGTGCCGCACCTGCGCCGCAACATCGGCGTGGTGTTCCAGGACTACAAGCTGCTCCCGAACCGCACGGTCTACGCGAATGTGGCCTACGCGCTCGAGGTCGTGGGCGAGACCCGCGACTCGATCAGGCGCAAGGTGCCTGACATCCTGCGCCTCGTCGGGCTCTCCACCAAGCTCCACTCGTACCCGGACGAGCTGTCGGGCGGCGAGCAGCAGCGCGTGTCGATCGCCCGCGCGTTCGTGAACCACCCGCCGCTGCTGCTGGCGGACGAGCCCACCGGCAACCTCGATCCCGAGACCTCGATCGGGATCATGCAGCTGATCTACCGCATCAACCGCACGGGCACGACCGTCGTGGTCGCGACGCACGACAAGGAGATGGTCGACAAGATGCGCCGGCGCGTGATCGAGCTCGAGGAGGGCCGCATCGTGCGCGACCAGCTGTCCGGCATGTACCGGCCGGACGAGTCGACGCGCGAGTTCGCGATCCGCCTGCGCGGCGAGCTCGGGGTGGGCGACGAGGGCCACCCGAACTGATGAGGCTCGGCTTCTTCACCAAGGAGGCGTTCAGAGCGCTTTCGCGCAACGCGGCCCCGAGCCTCGCCGCGATGCTCACGATCCTGCTGACCGCCCTCGTGCTCGGGGTGTTCATCCCGGTCGTCCAGGCGACGACCAACACTGCGAACCAGGTGCGAAGCCGCGTCGTCCTGGACGTGTACGTGGCCCAGGGCGCCACGCCGGCCGACAAGCTCGCGGTGCGCCAGAAGCTCGAGCAGACGCCGAACGTGAAGCGCGTCGAGTACATCTCGAAGGAGCAGGCGCTCGCGGCCGAGAAGGCGCGTCATCCGAACTCAGGCTGGGAGCTGCTCGGCTCGAACCCGCTGCCGGACTCGTTCCGAGTCACGCCGGTCAACCCCGACGGCGTGCAGGGCATCGTCGACAAGCTGTTCCCTGCGGGGGCGAACGGCCGCCGCCACGGCGCGGTGCCGGCGATCGACGACGTGCGCAACCGCGAGCAGGACACCAAGAAGATCCTCTCGGCCACCGGGATCGTGAAGCTGCTGGCCGCCGGGCTCGCCGGGCTGCTCGTATTCGCGTCGGTGGCGCTCGTGGCCAACACGATCCGGCTCTCCATCTTCGCCCGCCGCCGCGAGGTCGAGGTGATGCGCCTCGTCGGCGCCACGAACTGGTTCATCCGCTGGCCGTTCGTGATCGAGGGCATCTTCGTCGGCTTCATGGGCGGGACGCTCGCCGTCCTGCTGCTCTGGATCGTCAAGGACACGTTCCTCGACCCGCTGTCGAGCCGCTTCGCGCTCGTCGCCCTACCTGACACGATCGGCTTCCCCGCGCTCGTCGCCGTGCTGCTCGTGTCCTGCGTGGCCGTGTCCGCCGTCGGCTCGGGCGTCACGCTCCGGCGCTTCCTGAAGGTCTAAGTACCCTCTACTGGCCGGGAGGCGCCCGCCTTCGCGGCGTCCTCCATGTACCGCTCGAGACTTCTCTTCGTTGCGCTCCTGCCTGCGCTCGCGATCCTCGCGTTCGGCATCTGGTGGGGCGGCCATCCCGACAAGCTCCCGCAGTTCCTGCGCGACGCGTTCGTCGACGACCAGCAGGCGGTGCACGCCGAGGTGATCGACAAGGTGCGGAGCGACTTCTACAGGCCGGTGACCACCCAGCAGCTCGAGCAGAGCTCGCTCCGCGGCATCGTGCAGTCGCTGAACGATCCTTACTCGCGCTACATGTCGCCGTCCGAGGCGCGTCGCTTCACGCAGGACGTGCACGGCCAGTTCGAGGGGGTCGGCCTGTCCGTTCGCCACCACAAGCGGGGTCTCGAGGTGACCACCGTGTTCGACGGCTCGCCCGCCAAGCAGGCCGGGGTCGCGCCCGGCGACCTGATCACCAAGGCCAACGGCCAGTCGCTCGCCGGAGAGACGACCGACGCCGCCACGAGCAAGATCAAAGGCCCCGCGGGCACTTCCGTGACGCTCACGATCGTCAAGGGCGGCAAAGGGGCTACTCGCACAGTGAAGGTGCAGCGGAAGAAGCTCGACATCCCGCTGGTCCAGGGCAAGCTCGTCACCCGCTCTGGCACGAAGCTCGCGGTGGACCAGCTCAGCCAGTTCAGCGACGGCGTGCACGGCAAGCTGCGCGACCAGATCGACAAGCAGCTGAAGGGCGGCGCGAAGGGCATCGTGCTCGATCTGCGCGGGAATCCCGGCGGGCTCCTCCAGGAGGGCCGCCTCGTTGCGAGCATCTTCGTCCCGAAGGGCCTGATCGTCTCGACCAACGGGCGCAACAGCCCCGAGGCGAAGTACAACGCCATCGGTGGCGCGATCTCGCCGAACGTGCCCGTCGTCCTGCTGGTGGACCGCGGGAGCGCGAGCGCTTCGGAGATCACGACGGGAGCTCTGAAGGACCATCACCGCGCGACCGTGGTGGGCACGCGCACCTTCGGCAAGGGGGTGTTCCAGGAGGTCGAGACGCTGTCGAACGGCGGCCTACTGGACCTGACTGTGGGGCGCTACTTCCTGCCTAACGGGGAGAACATCCAGAAGACGGGTATCGACCCTGACGTGCAGGCGAAGGACGACCCGAACACGAAGCCCGACGAGGCGCTCGACAAGGCGCTCGCGGTCCTCCGAGAGAAGACCGGGTGAGCACCGCTCAGCGCCGGGGCCGGGCCGTGGCGCTCGAGCCGACGGTGGCCGTCCTGTCGCGGCGCGGCCGGCTGACCGTCGCCGAGCCGATGTTCGAGCGCGGCCCGCGCATCACGCTGCCGGGAAAGGCGCTCGGCGAGGCGCGCGTGGGCGACCTCGTGCTCGTCGGCGGCGGCAAGCGTGGTGCGCGCGTGGTGCGCGTGCTGGGCCGTCCCGACGTGGCGCGCGATGTGCTGGAGGCGCTGATGGTCGACCGCGGCCTGCGCCGGGCGTTCCCGCGCTCGGTGGAGATAGAGGCGGAGGAGCGCGAATCGGAGGTGGGACCGCACGACCAGGCCTCGCGCGCCGGCCGGCGGGACCTCACCGACCTGCCCACCTTCACGATCGACCCGATCACGGCGAAGGACTTCGACGACGCGATCTCGGCGAGGCACGAGGACGGCCGCGTGCGCATCTGGGTGCACATCGCCGACGTGAGCGCGTACGTGGAGCCGAGCCGGGCGATCGAGGCGGAGGCGTTCCGGCGCGGCACGAGCGTGTACGTGCCGGGCGCGGTCGAGCCGATGCTTCCGGAGGCGCTCTCGAATCGAGCCTGCAGCCTCGTTCCGGGCGAGGAGAGGCTGGCCGTCACGGTGGAGATGGAGATGGACGGCACCGACGCGGTCGCGACGTCGTTCTACCGCTCGGTGATCCGCTCGGACGTGCGGCTCGACTACCAGCAGGTGGACCGGATCTTCGCGGGCGAGGAACGCGCCGAGGATCCATGGGCCGGCCCGCTCGACGCGGCGCGGGCCGTCTCAACGGCGCTTCGCGAGAAGCGGGGCCGCACCGGGGCGCTGGAGGTCGACTCGCGCGAGCCCGTGTTCGAGTTCGACAAGCGCGGGAACGTCGTGGCGGTCGTGCACGAGGAGCAGACCGAGTCGCACGAGCTGATCGAGCACCTGATGATCCTCGCGAACGAGCAGGTGGCCCGCTACCTGTCCGATCGCAAGCTGCCGACGCTCTACCGCGTGCACGAGCGCCCGAGCCCGCAGGCGGTCGAGAACCTCGTCGAGAAGCTTGCGTCGCTCGATGTCCCGACGCCGCCACTGCCTGAGGACATGAGCCCGCAGCAGGCGTCCGACGCGGTGGGCGAGATCAGCCGCATCGTCGCCGAGCACGTGCGCCGCACGGGCCGCGGCCAGGCGGCGCTCACCTCGCTCGTGCTCCGCTCGCTGAAGCAGGCCTACTACTCGCCCCACAACCTCGGGCACGCGGGGCTCGCCAGCACGCACTACTGCCACTTCACCTCGCCGATCCGCCGCTACCCCGACCTCGTGGTGCACCGCGGGCTGCTCGCCTCGCTCGGCCTCGAGGACCACGCACCGCGCGCCGAGGACATGGAGGAGGCGGGTCTCGAGAGCTCCGCATCCGAGCGGCACGCGATGCAGATCGAGCGCACGTCGCAGGACATCTGCCAGGCGTTCCTGCTCGAGCGCGCGCTCGAGGAGTCGGGCTACGAGCTCGACTTCGAGGGCGAGGTGGTGGGGCTGATCGGCGCCGGTGCCTTCGTGTCGTTCGGCGACGAGGGCTACGAGGGCTTCCTGCCGGTCCGGCGCATGCGCGGCGACTGGTGGAACATCAACGAGGAGGGCACGGCGCTCGAGGCTGAGAAGAGCGGCGCCGTGTTGCGCCTCGGCGATCCGGTGTGCGTCCGGGTAGAGCGTGTGGACACCGCGCGCGGGCGCGTTGATCTCAGTCCCGCGCCTTCCCAATAGAGTCAATCGCCGGATGGCGAAGGGAAAGAAACGCAAGGCCGCGCCGGGCGACATCGCCACGAACCGGCAGGCGTCGTTCCGCTACAACCTGCTCGACAAGTGGGAAGCGGGTCTCCAGCTGCAAGGCTCGGAGGTGAAGTCGCTGCGCGACGGCAAGGTGCAGCTGAAGGACGCCTACGCCACCGTTGACGACGGCGAGGTGTGGCTCCACAACATGCACATCGCGCCGTATCCGGCGGCGTCGCGCGAGAACCATGAGCCCGAGCGCACGCGCAAGCTGCTGCTGCACCGCGGCGAGATCGAGCGGCTGATCGGCAAGACGGCCGAGAAGGGGCTCACGCTCGTGCCCACCCGGCTGTACTTCAAGGGGCGCAACGCGAAGGTGGAGATCGCGCTCGCACGGGGTAAGGACGTGGGCGACAAGCGCCGCGCGATCAAGGACCGCGAGCAGAAGCGCGAGATCGAGCGCGCCCTTTCCGAGCGCCACTAGGAGGTGCCGATGCGGCTCGGCCTCATGATCGAAGGCCAGGAGAACGTCACGTGGGACGACTGGCGCGCGATCGCCTCGGCGTGTGAGGACGCCGGTCTCGAGGCGCTCTTCCGCAGCGACCACTACCTCTCCGTGCAGGGCGACCCCGAGCGCGGCTCGCTCGACGCCTGGGCCACGATTGCGGCCCTCAGCGCGGTCACCTCGACGATCAAGCTCGGCACGCTGGTGTCGCCGGCGAGCTTCCGCCATCCGTCGGTGCTCGCGAAGAACGTGGTGACCGCCGACCACGTGTCGGGCGGCCGCGTGGAGGTCGGCATGGGCGCCGGCTGGCACGAGGCCGAGCACCGGGCGTTCGGCTTCCCCTTCCACGACACGCGCACGCGCATGGACGTGCTCGAGGAGCAGCTCCAGATCGTCAACGGCGAGTGGGCCGACGGCACGTTCTCGTTCGCGGGCGAGCACTACCGCCTCGAGGAGGTGGACGCTCTGCCCAAGCCCGTTCAGCGACCGCGGCCGAATCTGATCATCGGCGGCGCGGCTGGTCCGCGGAGCGCGCGCCTCGCGGCTCGGTTCGCCGACGAGTACAACACCTTCATGGTGGCGCCCGACGAGTGCGCTCGGCGCCGCGGCAACGTGCTTGCCGCGTGCGAGGCGGAGGGCCGCGAGCCGCTCACCTTCTCACTCATGACGCCGTGCCTGATCGGGCGCGACGCCTCCGAGTACGAGGAGCGCCGGGAGCGCATGGCGAAGCGCCGCGACGAGAGTGGCTTCGCGCCGACCGGCGAGTGGATCGCCGGGACGGTAGAGGAGGCGGCGGAGACGCTCCGCGCCTACGAAGAGGCGGGCGTGGAGCGGGTGATGCTCCAGCACCTGCTGCACGACGACGTCGACATGATCGAGGTCATCGGGCGCAGGCTGGCGCCGCTGTTCGTTTGACCGGGCCCCCGCTCGCCTAGAACGTCCGCGGCAGGTGCGTGAAGTGCATGCCGAGCGTGAGCGCGGCGGCCAGGCCGATGTACACGGCCGCGACCCCGAAGCGCGTGAGCGGCCGGATGTCGTGGTAGCGCCGCGACTCCGGTGACTTGCGGGCGCGGAAGCGGCTGAAGGTCTCGAGGCCCGCGAACAGCACGATCAGGATCACGATCGGGTTCGGGAAGAACACCGCCAGAGCCACGAGGCCGGCGAAGCCGGCGATCCACATCCACGGGCTCAGAGCCGCCATCGCCCGGCCGCCGTCGAGCGGCACGACGGGCAGCAGGTTGAACAGGTTCAGGAAGAACCCGGTGAACGCGAGCGCGCGGAAGAAGTCGCCGCCACCCGCGAGGTATATGCCGAGCGGCACGAGCGTCGCGATCGAGCCGAGGATGGGCCCGGCGAGGCCCACGCGCGCCTCCGCTGCAGCGTCCTTGCCGAACGACTTCGCCCCGATGAACGCGCCCATGAACGGGATGAACATCGGTGCGCTGGCCTTCACTCCCTCGCGCCTCAGCTGGAACACGTGGCCGAGCTCGTGGAGCAGCAAGAGGAGCACGAAGCCGAGGCCGAACTTCCACCCCCAGATCAGGCCGTATGCGGCCACCGACACGAGCATCGTGCCCGCCGTCGCGAAGATCTTTGCCTTCGGCAGCAGGAGCAGCAGCCACTTCAGGCTGGCGCCCGCCTTGGCGATCAGCGCGATCAGCGCGGCAAGGCCTGCGCCGATGCGCTTGAAGAGTGGCTTGTCCTCGCGTACTGGGGAGGGCGCCGGATGCTCGGGAAGACTCGCGGGCTCGGGCGCCACACGGAGCTCGTCCATGTCTCTAATTCTGGCAGCGCGCGGGGAGAAATCCCAAGGATTTAGCGCGAATTGAGGTACAGCACGGCATTGCGGTCGGCCGGCGTACCCGCAAAATCCTGGGGCCGCCCGCCCTGCGCGTCCAGGTAAGCCAGCGCGCGGGCGGTGTCGGCGAGAGGGCTGCCGGTGCCGTCGACCATCCACGTCTCGAGCGCGAGGCGGCCGGACGCGGTGCGAACGAGACGCAGCATGCGGGCCTGCTGCGGCCAGTCGGCGAGCGACGACGTCGTGATCTGCCAGTAGCCGCCGGCAGGCGACCGCCTCGGCTCGATGCGATTGCGGTGCGTGTTGCCCGCCACGACGGCGATCACGTGAGGGTCGCGGTCGAGCAGCGCGAGGGCGCCCGTGCCCGACGGGAAGCTGTCGAGCGGCTGGTGGGCGAACACGATCACGTGACGCGCACCGGCGGCGCGCAGCTGTGAGCGCAGCCATGACAGCTGCCCGGCCGACAGCACGCCTTCGGAGCCTGAGATCCGGTCGATGGTGTCGAGCACGATCCCACGCACACTCGCTCCCACGTCGAAGGTGTAGTCGAGCCGCCCACCGCGCAGCGACCCGTGACGGCTCGCGCTCGTCAGCCGCTTCGCGACCTCGGCGCTCGGAAGCTCCCGTCGGCTCGGGTCCGGAGCGGTCGCCTGCGTCTCGCCAGGTATGCGGCCCGCCAGCAAGGCGCTCACGGCGCGCGCCGGGTCGCGGCGTGCCTGCGCGAGATCCACTGCGTTCGGGTCGAGTGACAGGACGCGGCGCCGGCCCGTCGCGATTCGCTCGGTGGCGGCGGTCGGCGCCAGCTCCCCCTGAACGAGCAGGTCGTGGTTGCCCAGCACGGGATACCAGGGCGCGTCGAGGCCGGGGGAACGGAACGGCTGCTGCGCCTCGTGGAGGAGCCCGGGATGGCGCGGCGCGTCCACGTCGGGCCGGTAGAACAGCGGATCGGGATCGTCCTGGCTCTGCACGCCGTCGTAGCCGGGCGCTCCCGAGTCGGGCCGGATCTGCCCTCCGCGCAGGGCCGTCGTTGCCCACCGGAGCTCGTTCTGCTGGTCGTTGTCGATCAAATCGCCGGTCTCCACCACTGCCTGCGGGCCCTCCGCGTCGAGTGAGCGCACGATCGAGGTGAGCACCTGCGTGGACAGCGCCTCCTGGGGCCTGAAGGTGGAGTTGAACGGCGCGCCGAGCCGGTCGAGGAACGGCACGCGCGCGGGAGACTCCTCGTCGCGCACGTGGGCGTCGGTGATCTGCCCGAGTGTCGCGAGCGTCGTTACGGAACGCGAAGCGGAGGCGAGATCGGTGCGCTGCACGAACGGCTCCGCAGGTCCGCGCGCGAGGGCGCCGGTCGAGCCGGGATCGACCCACGTGGCCCGAAGTGTCGAACCGCTCGATCCAGTGTTGGCGGCGCCGCAGCCCACCAGCAGCGCGATCGCGACGACGGCGGCGATGGTCGAGACGCGCGCTCTCATTCGCCCACCAGTCCCGAGACCACGGTCTCCCGCACGATGCGGCGGGCTGCGATGGCCGCGGATGCGAGCGCGATGGCCACGAGGCCGAGCGCGACGAGCGCCACTTCGGCCGCGCTCGCGCGCAGCGGAAGCGATACGTAGCCAGCCGCAAGACGGCTCGTCGCGGGCCCGAGCAGCGCAATCTCCAGGGCCACGGCGAGCGGCGCCGCCAGTACCACGACGAGCAGGGAGGCTCCTGCGAGCACGCGCCGCACGTCGCGCTGTCGTGCGCCGCCGGCGCGGAGCACGGCGATGGTGCTGCGCCGCTCGCGCGCGAGCAGCACGAGCGCCTGCACGAGCACGTACAGGCACACGAAGCCGTTGACTATGCCCACGGCGCGGAGCACCGAGGCGAGCACGCCGAGGAAGCTCCCATCGCGCGGAGTGGCGGCACCGGGCTGCGCGACCTGGACGGGCGGGCCACCGCTATGCAGCAACTCGAGTCGGCGCTTCACTGCCGCCGCGTTTGCGCCCGGCTTGAGCCGCACCGCGACGCTCTGTGCGATGCCCGGCTCGTTGGCGATGCCCCGGCTCGAGCGAACGAACGCGAGGCGCCCGTCGCGGTCGAGCGCGCGCACGATTCCCACGACGCGGTAGCGCAGCTCGCGGCCGCTCGGCAGCTGAAGCGCGAGCAGCGTGCCGGGGTGCAGTCCCAGCGCGTCGGCGAGGCCCGCGCCCACCTCCGCCTCGTTGGCCGAGCGCACGCGACGCCCCGCGGCGAGCGGCGGGTTCTCGAACGGCGTGTGGTCGCCGGGATAGGCGATCACCCGCAGGGTCTCGCCCAGATGGAACGAGTCCGCAGCCTCGAGCTGGAAGCGCGGTGCGGCATCCGCGACGCCTGGCACCGCTCGGACGGCAGCGGTGTCGTCGGGCGGGAGGCTCGCCGTGAACTGGTAGCGCTTGCCGAGCGTCGCGGGATCGTGCTGGAGACGGTCGAGCAGCGAGGCCATCGCCGCGAGCAGCAGCACGATCGCGGCGGCGCTCGCAAGCACCGAAACGGTCGCGGCCACGCGCGTCCTGTGGGCCGCCGCGAGCCGCGCCCCGAGGCCGAGGAAGCCTGCCGGCAACCGGGACGCCCGGGATGTGGGCTGGAGGTCGCCGCCGCGCATGGTCTCCACGGGCGACCGCCTCGCCGCCCGCCACGCCGGCCAGGCGGCTCCGACCGTCACGACGAGCACGACCGCCGCGAGCGCCGCCCCGAGCGGGAGCAGCAGGGCGCTGCCCGGAGGCAGCTCGTTGATGGCCTCGAGCAGGCGCCCGGACGGGCCGCTCACCGCGAGCGCGCCGAGCGCGACGCCCGCAGCGCCGGCAGGCACAGCCACCACTGCCGCATCGAGCGCATGCTGAGCAGCGATCGAGCGCGGCTCGAAGCCGAGCGCGCGCATCGTGCCGATGGCGCCCAGGCGGCGCTGCACCTCGGAGCGGGCGGAAGCGCCGAGCATCACGCCGGCGGCCGCGAGCGCGACGAGCGAGAAGCCGACCAGGAGCGACACGACGATCCCGGCCGCCTGGTTGATCAGGCCGTGCACGCCGCTGCGCGTGATCAGCCGCAGGTTGTCGAGGCCGTACCCGACGGCGCGCGCCTGCGTGAGGGTCTCGTCGAGGTGCTTCGGGTCGTTCAGCCACACGAGCGCGGTGTTCGCGCTCGGGTGTGCGAGGAACGAAGGGTTCAGCTGCCGCTCGGAGAGGTAGACGTGGGGCGCACTCGCGAGCGGATAGGCCACGTTGTCGGGCGACACGGCCACGCCCACAACGCGTGCGTCGAGCCCACCCACCTGGAGGCGCGATCCGGGAGAGACGCGCCACTTGCGAGCCAGCCCGCGCTCGACCACCACTTCTCCACGTGCGCCCGAGATGTCGCGCCCCGCGACGATCTTGTAGCCGCGCGGGCCTGGGCCGAGCGCCTCCACCACGCCGTTCGGCGCCGCCCCGCTGCCGCCGCTCAGCGCGATGTTCGTGAGCTCGAACCGGTACGCACGGGCGCGCAGGTTGGGAAGCGACGCGATCCGCTTGTCCACCTGCGCGCGCGACTGCGGGCTGAAGCGCGCGATCACGTCCGGGAGGCCGGCGGCGTTGGCGGCGCGGTCGAAGCCCGTGCTGAGCGAGTACGCGACCGTGACGCCGGCGCCCAGCATCGCGGCCGCCGCGATCACGCCCAGCGCCGTGAGGAGCGTGCGCGACGGGCTCGCAGCCGCCCGCCGGAACGCGATCCGCAGGCGCCCGCCGCTCACTGCGTCAGACGACCATTCTCGAGGCGAAGCACGCGGTCGGCCATCTCGGCTGCTTCGACGTCATGGGTCACGAGCAGGACGCCACGCCCGGACGCAGCGACGCGCCGGAGCAGTTCGAGCACCGTGTGACCGGACTCGGGGTCGAGGTTGCCGGTGGGCTCGTCGGCGAGCAGCAGGTCCGGCTCGTTCACGAGCGCCCTGGCGACCGACAGCCGCTGCTGCTCACCGCCGGACAACTCCTTCGGACGGCGTGTCGCCACCTCTGCGAGCCCGAGCTCGCGCACCAGCGCGCGGGCCCTGGCGGCTCCGCCGTTGCCGTTGCCGCCGACGCGAGTCGGCAGCAGCACGTTCTCCTCGCCGGTCAGCTCCGGAATCAGGTGGAAGGCTTGGAAGACGAAGCCAACATGGCGGCGGCGAATCTCGGTGAGCGCGCGCTCGCTCTCCTCCTCGAGCCGGCGTCCGGCCACCATGACCGTGCCCTGGTCGGCACGGTCGAGGCCGCCGAGCAGGTGCAGCAGCGTGGATTTTCCCGAGCCCGAGCGGCCGAGCAGGGCGACGACCTCGCCGTGCTCGACCCGCATGTCCACACCGTCGAGCACGCGCCGCCGCGCGCGCCCTTCGCCGTATTCCTTGACGACTGCCTCGGTGCTGGCGACCTCCACCCGCACAACGGTAGAAACCGCTTCGTTATGCGTCGATAAAGCCTGGCCGGCGCCCGCCCACAGTGGAGCGGGCGCCGGTCCAGTCAGCTACGGAGCGACCTTCTCCGAGTAGATGTCGCTGTTGCCGAAGCGGTTCCCGCAGGAGTTCGGCGCGGGCGCCACCGCGGTGGTGCTGCCGTCGATGAGCTGCTGGCGGTAGTGGTCGATCGCCGCGCAGGCATCGCCGTTGCGGGCGTCGTTGAAGACGCCGATCGCGAACGAGTTCGTGGCGGCGATCCAGTTGTAGTCGCCGATGAACTCGCTATCGAGCGCGTTCGCGCTCGATGCCCGCGCGTCGCCGGTCGGCCCGCGGTACTTGGTGGTCCACGTCGACCCCTGAGCGGGGTCGCCTGTGCGGATCACGCCCTGGAACGGACGGTCGTTCGCCGAGCCTTCGATGTCGTTCTTGAAGTTCTCGGTGAAGCCGTCGTAGACCACGAACGCGTGATCCCCGTTCGGCGACAGGGCCACGGCTGGGAAGTCCGCGCGGTCCCCGCCCGCCGACACCGGGTCCGGGTCGCTCCAGGTATCGCCGCGGTCGTTGGAGTAGATGACCACGGCCTTCTCGTTGTTCTTGGTCCCGTCGGACCAGGTGACGGCGATCGTGTTCGACGCGCTGGTGCCGCCGGTCGGTGCCCCGTTCGCGATGTCCACGCTCGGGAAGCTGTCCGTACGCGTGCCGGCATTGCCGTCGAAGACGAAGTCGCCGGTGACCGGGTCGGGCTGGCCGACGTCCGTGACCGGGGCGATCGCAAACGGCCGCTCGAAGCTCCTGCCGCCGTTGGTGGAGCGGGTCAGGAACTGGTGCGAGGTGCCGCTCTTCGTGCCCTCGTAGAACACGTACACGCGGCCGAGGCTGTCGCTCTTCACCACGCAGCCCTGGCGGCCGGTGCCGTTCTTGTTGTTGGCCGACTGCGTGAGCGTCTGCGGGCGTGCCCAGCTGATGCCGCCGTCGGTGGAGTAGGTGAATCCGATCGGGGCGGGCCCATTCGCCTGCTGGCTCTTGAACTGGGCGTAGCAGACATACACGCGGCCGAAGTACTTGCTGTCGGACGCGTTGTCGGCCCACACCGTCGGCTTGTCGCTGAACGTGGTCGAGCTCTGACGCGTCTGCGTCACGACCGACGGGTTGCTCCAGGCGCTGCCGAGGTTGTCGGTGTGCGAGACCGCGACAGCCTCGAAGCCCTTGAATGTCTGCTCCTGCCGCACGGTCGCGTTGTTGGCGGTGAGGTTCGAGTAGTACAGCCGCGAGCCGTTGTCGTACGAGAACCCGCCGGGCCCCGGTGCGGGACCGAACGCGAGCGTCGGGTCGCCGTCGGAGACGAGGCCGTTCTCGTGGTAGTTCGGCGGTGTGCCGATCGGCCCGGGGAAGTGGCCGTTTCCGCCCGGCGAGGTGGTCTCGCCGCGCGCGGTGAAGCCCTGGTAGGTGGGCTGCGTCCAGCCGAGTGTGTTGGTGGGCGACGTGTAGAAGCCCGAGGTGCCCACACCGAACGTGAACGGGCAGTCGTTGGCGATTCCGTCGGGGTCGAGGGCGCCGCAGAAGGCCACGTCGATCTCCTCGTTCGCCCCGGCCACCACGTTGCTCGGGTCGTGCAGGTTCAGCGCCACCCCCGGCTCGTTCTGCTTGTTCTCGGGGAACGTGTTGATCCCCTGAGGGCTGCCAGTGGTGACGATCGCGTCGCCCAGTGCGGGCGCCGCGGGAAGCGCGAGCGCGACCATGGTTACCAGGCCCGCGCCAATGCCGATCCTTCGCATTCCTGTCCTCCTTGTTGCGGTCGGTCGGACCGAGGACCGGCACCCTACTCCTCCCTTATCTGTCTCTTAGCCAGTGACCATATGGTTGGTGCATGTTCGGAAAGGGTCCCAACGTGTGCCCCCGTTGCGGTGAGCGCGTCAGCGCCTTCGCGGCGGGCTGCGCCATCTGTGGCGCCGAGCTCGACCCTCGGCGGGGCGATCACCCGGCGCTCTCGACGCGCGTGAAATCCTTCGGACGCTCGCTGCGCCGGCCGGGGTCCCGGCTGGGCGCTGGGCGTTCACGCCTCTAGAATTGTTTACGAACACACGGGGACGACAGGCTTCGACGTGGACGTTCCGTGTGGTCAGTTGCGAGTCGAGGTCCCCGGTAGGCCTCGCTAAACAACCGGGAAAACCATAAGTGCGGACGATCACACGTTCGCCCTCGCTGCTTAGCAACCACTAAGTAGTTGGGGTGTCGGCCCACTCTCGGCCCGTGGAGTGGATGCCCGGCATCAGCTAACGGGCTACAGCCCCCGCCGAGTGCTCTCGGCGGCGGGGGAACACTAAGAGAGCTGGCCTCCCCGAACCCCGCCGGCACGGCGAAGGGGAGGCGAGAACAAGAGTGCCGGCTACGCTCGTAGACGCTGGCCAACACGCGCCCGCGGACGTGGGTTCGATTCCCACCGTCTCCACTACGTCAGTTAGACGCTTCAGTTTCCAAATAGGGAACTGGGGCGTCTTTCTCGTTGTGGACCCGCTGCCATCAGCGCGCGGTAGCGGGTTCGATGCTGCAAACCGGCGTCTTGGGCGCGGTCGCCAGCCGCATCGCCGCGATGCGCCGCGAGGGCATCGTGCTGCCGCGGACGACCGTCCTGCAGGGCGACGCGAACGACCTCGCGCACCTGGAGCGCGTCTGCTCTCTCATCGACCCGCGCGCGCTCGTCATCGCGTACCTCGACCCCGCCAAGCCGAACCTGGACTGGACGACGGTCGAGTACCTCGCGAAGCGCTTCCGCTTCATCGACTTCCTCATCAACCTGCCCTTCTCCGGCATCCACCGCTCGCTGACGGCCGGCGGGACGGAGCGGCCGCGGCTGATGCTCAACCACCCGGACCCGATGAAGCTCGTGCACCCCGAGGAGGGGCGCACCGCGCTGAACATCCGCGAGCACTACGACGAGCAGCTCAAGAGCCTCGGCCTCATCCACATCGCCCGCCGCTGCGTGAAGACCCAGCCGACCAACTCGCCGCTCTACGACGTCGTGCTCGCCTCGCGCAAGGACACCGCGGTCAAGCTGTTCGAGAAGGCGAACCCGGTGCCGAAGGTCGAGCCGCCGGCGAGCCTCTTCGACATGCTCGCGTAGCGACGTCGACCGGCCGGCAACGCCGACCTAGCATCGGCCTCGTGACCCTCAACCCCAACCCGCTGCCGCGAGGGTTCCCGAGCTTCGAGCTAGGGCCCCCCTTTGGGCAGTGGTGGAAGGTTCACAGCGACCAGTACGGCCCCTGGTACTTCTCCAGCGACGACGGCCGGCGCGACCCGGCCACGGTCGGCCGCTTCGACCTCCCCGAGCCCAACGGCACGCTTTACGTTGGCGACTATCTCGGCGGCGTGCTTCCCGAGGCGGTGCGGCAGACCGGGGTCGCCGCCCACGAGTCGCAGGCGGCGTACAACACGAGGCGCCTGTCCGCGATGCCGCTGGACGACTTCTACGGCAAGCGCATCGCCGACTTCACGTCCGGCGCCGTTCGCTACTTCGGCGCACCCGATGACGTGGCCGGACTCCCGTGCGACGAGGCTCGACCGTGGGCGCGCGCTGCACACGCCGGCGGGTTCGCCGGCATCCTTTACCGGCTCCGTGAGGACCCCAACCGGCGCCTCGGCCTTGCGCTCTTCGGCCCGGCCGGACCACACGCGGAACCCGCCCAACAAGGCCTCCCGCAGGGCCTACCGGTCCGCCTGCGCAAGGAGGTCCACCTGCTGTTCGAGGGCGAATACCGCGGCGACCTCCTACCGCGCTGACGCGCGGTGACGCCTCGCTGGCGCGCTGTCAGACGCTGAGCCAGGGCCGCTCCCTACGCGAAACGGCCGTCTCACGTATAGGCGCCAGCAGCAGGCGGTGCGCTACGCGCAGGTCTGGCCGTCGGACGCGGCGTCGCGGATGTCGCGCAACGCGATGAGCAGGTCGCGCAACTGGTCGCGCTGGTCTGCGCTTAGCCCGGCGAAGATGGCGTCCTCGGCCTCGCGCTGCGCCTCGGCGGCACGCTCTAGTTGGCGCCTCCCGGCGTCAGTGAGCGTAACGACGTGGCGGCGGCGGTCGGCGGGGTCGCGGGTACGCGCGATGTACCCGTCCGCTTCGAGCGGGTTGAGCAGCGTCACGAGGATGCTGGGGTCCGTGGCCATGGCCTCGCCGAGCTCTCGCTGACCCATCGGCCCGTCGTCGTCGAGGAGCCCGAGCAGCTGGAACTGCCGGGGCATCAGGTCGTGAGCGGTGTGGGCATCGCGCAGCCGGCGCATCGCGTCCTGGCCGAGAAGCGCCAGAAGGAGCCCGGGACTCGACCGGCGCTCTTCAAGGATGCCCGTCTCGTGGGATGGCGCTTCCGGTGTCATGCGAACAATATAGCGTGCTGAATCGTTGAGCAGGCCATATTGTTTCTCTGACAAGACGAACGACCCTCCTCATCCATGACAACTGCCACCAAAACCCTCGCACTCGTCGGCGCCGGACCCGGCCTCGGCCTGGCCCTCGCCAAGCGCTTCGGCGCCGCCGGCTTTCAAGTCGCGCTGCTCGCGCGAAACCCCGACAAGCTCGACCAGCTCGTCGCCGAGCTCGGCGAGCTAGGCGTGACCGCACGCCCGTACGTCGCCGACGTCACCGACCGGCCGGGCCTGACTGCCGCCCTCGCTCAAGTCGAGTCCGACTTCGGCGCCATCGACGTCCTGGAGTACAGCCCCGTCCCCGGCGTCGCGCTGTGCCCGCCGCCGAAACCACGCCCGAGAGCATCCTCGACGTCTGCGAGCCGCAGGTCCGCGGCGGTGTGACCGCCGCCAGCGCGGTCTTGCCGGGGATGCGCGCCCGCAAGGACGGGACGCTGCTGTTCACCACGGGCGCATCGTCGGTGCACCCCATCGCGATGATGGGCAACGCCGGCATCGCCGCCGCGGGCCTGCGCAACTACGCGCTCGCCCTCCACCAGGCGGTCGCCGCCGACGGCATCTTGGTCGCCCACGTGGCGCTGGACCTCTTCATCGAGCGCGGAGCCGGCGAGGCCGACCCCGACGCGCTCGCCGACCGCTACTTCGAGCTCTACGAGCGCCGCGACCAGGCCGAAATCAAGGTCGGCAACTACATCGCCCAAGCGCTCGCTGCTGCACCTAACTGAACCCTCGAAACCCCAAAGGAACACCAGACAACATGAACGCCATCACCCTCAACGAAGCCGGCACGTCCGCCGCCCTGCGCAACGACCTGCCGACCCCGACCCCCGGCCCGCGCGAGGTGCTCGTGCGCGTCCAGGCGTCCTCGGTCAACCCCGTCGACAACTCCATCGCCGCCGGCATGCTCGCCCAGATGGGCGTCGAGTACGAGTACCCCGTCACGCTCGGCCGCGACTACGCGGGCGTGGTCGAGCAGGTCGGCGAGGACGTCTCCGAGTTCGCGCCCGGCGACGAGGTCTTCGGCTTCCTGCTGCACGCCGACCCGACTGCCCGCGACGGCAGCTGGACGGAGTTCATCACCGTCTCGACCGACGCGTCCATCGCGCGTCGCCCGAAGAACGTGGACGTGGGCGCCGCCGGCGCCGCCCCCCATACCGCCATCACGGCGGTGACCGCCGTCGACGCGCTCGACCTCTCCTCGGGAGACACCGTGCTCATCGTCGGCGCCACTGGCGGTGTCGGAAGCTTCGCCACCCAGCTCGCCGCCCAGGCGGGCGGCATCGTCGTCGCTCCCGCGCTGCCCGAGGACGAGGACTACCTGCGCGGCCTCGGCGTGACCGAGGTCCTGCCGCGCGAGGGCGACGTCGCGGCGGCGGTGCGCGAGCGCTTCCCCGACGGTGTCGACGCGCTGCTCGACCTCGTCAACTACGTGCCCGGCACCTACGACGCTGCCCTCAAGGACGGCGCCCGCGTCGCCTCGCCCACCGGCGCCGCCGGCGAAGGCCCCGGCCGCACCATGGTCATGGCCGCGCCAACGACCGAGAACCTCGACCGCGTCGCCCAGCT
>JBJMLG010000248.1:0-4673 GCA_045805385.1 Thermoleophilaceae bacterium | reverse complement strand
GACGAGCAGCGAGACACCCGTGACGGCGGAGGGCAGCGCGGCCCAGCCCGGCAGGCCGGAGACCTTCGAGCTGCGCTCGGCGAGGCGGTCGAGCCAGCGCATGCCGCCCTCGCGGTAGCGGTAGGCCACCCAGATCACCAGCGCGGTGAGCGCGCCGCCGACGAGCGTGCCCACGATCACGTCGCGGATCGGCGCGCCGCGTGCGGGCTCGGTGCCGTTCGAGGCCGCGAATGCGGCGGGCGCGGCGAGCAGTGAAGCGGTGAGGGCCGCGCCGATGGCTGCGGCGATCCTCGAAAGTGGGGCAGTCATCTCGTTGCCTCCCGGAACGGAGATCGAAGCGTTCGAGCTATTATGACACGAAACCGTGGCACATAAACCCGTGATACTCGATCCGGTGGATCTCGGCGCGGGGCTAGTCTCCCGCCGGATGCCGCCTGCGAACGGGAACGCGCTCACGATCGACGATCTCGCGCGTGAGGTCGGCATGACCGTGCGCAACGTGCGCGCCCACCAGTCGCGCGGCCTGCTGCCGCCGCCGGAGATCCGCGGGCGCACCGGCTACTACGGGTCCGAGCATGTGGCGCGCCTGCGGCTGATCCAGGAGCTCCAGGGCGAGGGCTTCAACCTGAAGTCGATCGACCGGCTGCTCGGTCAGGTCGAGGGAGCAGACGAGCAGCTGCTCCGCTTCCGCTCGGCGCTGCTCAACTCATTCACCGATGAGGAGCCGGAGCTGATCACCGCAGAGGAGCTCGCCGCCCGCTTCGGCGGCCAGGTGAACCAGGACGCGCTGCGCAAGGCCACGCGCATGGGTGTGATCCAGCCGCTCGGCGAGGGTCGCTTCGAGGTGCCGAGCCCCACCCTCCTGCGCGCCGGCGAGGAGCTCGTCGCGCTCGGCATCCCGCTCGAGCACGCGCTTGCCGTGGCGGAGCGCGTGCAGAAGGCCTCGCGCTCGATCGCCGCGTCATTCGTGCGCCTCTTCATGACCGACGTGGTCGGACAGGTGGAGGAGAGCCGCTCACCCGCGGACTGGGAGCGCCTGCGTGAGGCGCTCGAGCGCCTGGGCCCGCTCGCGACCGAGGTGGTGCGCGCAAGCTTCCAGCAGACGATGAGCACCGAGGTGGAGCGACAGCTCGAGAAGGTCCTCGGCGTGACTAAGCAGTAGTTGCCGAGCGCTAGGCGGCTGCGGACTCGGAGTCCGACTCGCCCTCGGAGTCGGACGAGGCCGTCTCCGGCTCGGCCTCGCCGCCGCTGTCGGCGTCGGCCACCCTGCGGCGCGAGCGGCGCCTGCGCGGCTTCGGCTTCGGCTTCGGCTCGGCGTCGTCGCCATTTTCGGCGACGGCATCCTCGCGCTCCTCCTCCGCCGTCTCGTCCACCGCCTCCTCTGCCCGCCGCTTCTGTGAGCCGGTCTTGCCGGCCACGGCCTGGTCGGCGCCCTTGCGCTTGCGGCGCGTGCCGCCGCGGCGGCGGCGCCCCTTGGGGAAGTTGCGAAGCAGCTCGCGGGCGAGCGCCGACGGCTTGCGTGCCATGCGCGTGCGAGCGCCGCGCAGCACCTCCTCCGCCTCGGGCGTGTGGGCGAGCGCGGCGGCGAGCAGCGCGGCGGCGAGCCGGCGGTCCTGCTTGCGCGAGGCGTGCACCAGCCGCCGGGCGTTGCGCGCGTGCGCCGAGCCCGACGAGTTCACGAGCAGGCCGAGCAGGCGTTTCGTCTCCGGCCAGCGTTGCACCGCGTACTCCTCGTGCACCTCGCGCGTGTACTCGGCCAGGCGCCAGAGCCAGGCGGTGGCCTGGTCGCGGCGGCCGATCGAGCGCTCCGCGAGCGCCTGCAGAAGCACCTTTACGGCCTCGCGGCGCTCGTCGCGCGACCAGGTGCCGACGATCTCGACCGCCTCGTCGAACGCCTCGGCGTCGCGCAGCGCGGCCACCTCCTGCAGCGCGCGGATGCGCAGCTGCGAATTGCGGTTGCGCTGGAGGCAGGTGACCAGGTAGCGACGGCGCAGCTCGCCGGTCTGGTCGAAGTGGAGCATCGCCTTCGCGCGCCGCCAGTTGTTCGACGCGACGCGCGCGCCCGCGAGCGCGGCCCACGCGTGCTGCTCGGCCCAGGACAGGTTCTCCACCGCGATCCGCCACAGCTCGCGTTCGAACACCTGCGCGCGCTTGTCGGTGTCGGCGGTGACCGGCACCACGCGGCGCTCCACGCGGATACGGCGGCCGCGGCCGCGGCGCACGGGGCCGACCACGATCGCCCCGCCGCGGTACACGTCGCGGTCGAGCAGAGAGTGAAGCGTGACCACCGGGTCGTCGTGCGTGGTGGCCGGGTGCACGAAGTCGACGACGATGCCCGCCTCCTTGCCCGGGTTGCGTCGCGTGACGCGGCCCACGCGCTGCTGGTAGATGCGGCGCGAAGCGGTCGGGGCGAGGTGCATGCAGATGGTGGCGCGCGGCGAGTTCCAGCCCTCGGCCAGCAGCTGAGCGTTCACGAGCACGTCGATCTCGCCGCGCTCGTACGCCGCGAGGATGCGCGTTAGCTCGCGCTTGGGCGTTTCGCCGGAGACGCCCTTCGCCTTCATGCCGGCGTCCTGAAAGGCCTTGGCCACGTTGTAGGCGTGTCGCACTCCGGCCGCGTACACGACGCCCGGGAGGTCCTTGAAGCGCACGCGATAGAGGTCCGCGATCGCCGCGTTGAACGGGCCCTGGTCGAGCAGCGCGGCCAGCTCTTCCTGGTCGAAGTCCTGGTCGACCTCGCCCTTACGGAGCGGCACCTTGGCGATCGTCCTCACCCCCACGCCCGGCGGGATGCGCACGCAGCGAAGCGGCGCGATCACGCCCCGGCGCGCGGCCTGGGCGAGATCGAAGCGCGAGGTCTGGGTCGGGAAGAGGTCGGTGACGTGGCGCGCGATCAGGGCGCCGGTGGCCGTCATGCCGATGAAGGTGGGACCCTGCCAGCGGCGGATCGTCTCGCTGGTCTTCTCGCCGAGAGCGGTGTGCGCCTCGTCGCAGATCACGATCGTGTACGCGTCGGAGACCTGCCCGGCGTTGCGCACGAACCACTGGTAGGTCTCGACTGTCACGACGCCCGCGCCGACGTCCGGCACGCGGTCGTTCTTCAAGAGCGCGGGGGTCACGCGCTTCTTGTAGCCGCGGTCGAACAGCTCCCCGTGGAACTGGTCCACGAGGTTGCGGCGGTGGGTGAGGATCAGGACGCCGCCCGTGCGGCTCGCCTCGACAAAACCGAGCGCTGCCACCGTCTTTCCGGCGCCTGTCGCATGTTCGAACCAGAAGCGGCGCGACGAGCCCGGATCCTCAGGAGCCTCAGGAAGCTGCTCGTCCTCGTCCTCTTCCTCGCCCTCGTCTTCTTCCTCTTCCTCTTCTTCTTCTTCTTCTTCCTCGCCCTCGTCCTCGTCTTCGTCCTCCTCGTCGCTCGGATCCCAGTCGAGCGGCTCCTCGTCGGGCTCGAGCTCCTCGTCGCCCTCGATCTCCTCCTCGCCGGAGGGAAGCTCCTCGTACTCCTGCCCGTTGCGGTTGCCGTTGCCGTTGCGGGCGCCGGGGCGAGTGGAGTCCTGGAGCTCCGCGAGCAGGGCGATGAGCGTGCCGGAGAGGGCGTCGACCTGGTGGGCGTTCAGCACCGCGCCGTCGGCGAGGTGCGGCTCCTCCTCGTTCAGCAGGCGCTCGAGGCCCAGCATGAGCGAGTAGTCCTGGCGCCATTCGACCGACGGGTAGTCGCGGCCCTGCTCTATCTCCTCGATCGCAGCGTCGAGCGCACGGCGCCGGGGCGCGCCTGGCGCGAGCACGGCGGAAGCTTCCTCCCCTTCGTGGAGGAACGGCTCCCTTGCGAATTTTTCTGCGCGGTCGAGAACGTCGCTTGAAACCGGCGACGAATCGACGGCGGAACTGGTGTCAGCCATATACGGCTCTCGTTGGAGACGAGTCTGTGAGTGCGCCGGCTGCGGTGGGACCGCCGCGGTCTGGTGGCGAGTCCCTCCGGCACTTCATGCCTCGGCGGGGACTGCCAGCGGCTGGATCCGCGCCCTCCCATTCAGCGCGGCGTCTATGTCTATTAAAGCACCGTTACGAGATGGGGTACGCGCCGAGAAGAGATTCGGGCTTGTGCGATCCTCGTCCGCGCCATGAATCGTAGGCGCGCGCTCACGTTGCTCGCCGGGGCGGCGCTCATCGCCGTCGTCGTGATCGGGCTGATCAGCGCCGGCGGATCGAGCTCAACGTCGACGCCGACGAGCGCTGCGCCGAGTGCCAGCCAGGTCTCGAAGCGGCTAGAGGGCGCGCCTGCGCCGCTGGCCGCGCTCCATATGCAGGCCAACCAGCTCCTGTCCGGCGGGGCGAACGCGTTCGAGAAGCAGCTCGCGGCGCTGCGCGGCCACCCCGTGGTGGTGAACAAGTGGGCGTCGTGGTGCGGGCCCTGCCGCGCGGAGTTCCCACACTTCCAGCGGGCCTCCGTGAATCACGGCCGGCAGGTCGCCTTCATCGGAGTCGACTCGAGCGACAACAACGGCGACGCCCGCACGTTCCTGCAGAAGTTCCCGGTGAGCTATCCGAGCTACTCCGATCCGAGCCTGAAGATCTCAGCCGTCTTCAACGCCGTGCAAGCCTTCCCGACCACGGCGTTCTACGACCCCGAGGGCCGGCTGTCCTACGTCCACCAGGGCGCCTACCCCAGCGAG
>JBJMLG010000247.1:0-6874 GCA_045805385.1 Thermoleophilaceae bacterium | reverse complement strand
CGGGCTGGGTGAATTGGTTCGTGCGGCCCGCGAGCCAGGCGTCGAGCAGGTCGTCGTAGTGCGGGCTGCCAGGGTGGCCGGACTGGCCGGTCATGTGCTGCCAGCGCGAGCGCTCCGGATCCTCGAGGTCCAGGAGCAGCCGGAGCGACGGCGCCCAGCGCCCCGTGTAGTCGCCATTGTGCGGCACGAACCCGATCTGCGACACCGTCTCCTGGCCGCCGCCGGCCGCCAGCCGACGCGACAGCAATCGGTCGAGCAGCTTCGACACCCGGCCGGGCCCTTCGGCGAGCGCGTGCGGGAAGGCGAGGCCGTGCACCTGCCCCCAGCGCCAGCGCGCCGGGTCGGCTCCGTGCGCGCGCTCGAGCTCGTCGAGCGCAGCGGTGAGCGCCTCCAGTGCGAGGTCGTCCCAGGAGCCGCCGCCGATCATGTCGCTGTCGGCTTCGTCCCACAGCTCGAGCAGCCGTGCTTGGAAGCGCCACAGCGATGTCGTCATCCCGGTGAAGCCGAGCAGCGACTTGGCCCGCCAGCGCGCGGCGTACTCCGGGTCGCCGATCGCAGCCTCCGACACCAGCCTCGCGAAGTGCACGGTGAACGCTTGGTAGATCGTGCCCGCGACCGTGCCCGGGTCGAGCACGAAGTCCCAGCTCTTCAGCCGCTCGATCGCGCGCCGGTCGCGCTGCCCGCTCGGACGCAACCGGGCGAGCCGGTGGGCCGTCTGCTCGCCGGGAATCGAGTAGAGGTCGGACTGGATGCGCTCGAAGTCGTCGAGGGAGTGGCGCTCGCGCTCCTCGAGCAGCTGCTCGATGCGCGCCGCGCGGTAGCCGTCGAGGTACTCGCTCGTGATGTGGTGCGGGTAGTCGTCGGGCGCGATCCGGTTGTTGGCCGTCACGATCGCGCCGCCCTGCGGGTTCACGATCGAGGGCAGCTCGTCGTAGGGCACGTAGCCGTCCCACTCGTACTCGCCGGTCCAGCCCGGCTTGGGCAGATCCGGGCAGCCGCCGCGCCGCAGCGGTATGAACCCGACGAGCTTGTAGCCGATGTTCCCCCGGTCGTCGGCCCAGAGCAGGTTCATGCACGGCGACGAGTAGTCGCGGAAGGCCTCGACCAGCTCCTCGCCGCTCTTGAGCAGCCCGAGGTCGATGCCGACGGCGCTGCGCATCGGCTCGCGCAGCGCGGTCCACGACAGTGCCAGCGGCTCGCCGCCGCGATCGGCGCCGAGCGGCCCGTTGACGATCGGCCCGTGGTGGGTCTCGAGCACCTCCAGCTGCTCAGCTGGACGGCCCGCCACAGCGATCTCCTCGCGGTGCACCGTGAGCGGCCGCCACTCGCCCTCGAACTCGTATTCGCGGTCGCGGATGCGCTCGACGAACAGATCCTGCACGTCGGCCAGCACGTTGGTGAAGCTCCAGGCGAGGTGGCGTGTCTGGCCCATCACGAGGCCGGGAATACCCGGCATCGTGCCGCCGCGGAGCTCGAGCTCGGGCGTGTTGGCCTCGACCACGTACCAGGTGTCGGGCATGCCGGTGGCGATGTGCGGGTCCCCCGCCATCAGCGGAGAGCCGGTAACCGAGCGCTCTCCGGATACCACCCAGTTGTTCGATCCCGTGGGCTCGAGCGAGAGCCCGATCGCCTCGCGCACGCGCGCGAACTGCTCGACGATCTCGAGCGCGTCGCCGGTCCAACCCGCACCCGGGTCGGTGACGAGCGGGTTACCGCGCGGGTAGCGCGGCTCGAGCAGCGCCGCCCTCTCGATCCCGATCTTGCGCACGAGCTCCGCGCGGAACAGCTCGGTCTCCATGTTGGTGGAGAAGCCGAGGGCCAGGATGCGCCGGATCACGAGCGTGTCGGCCGGGGTCCACGGCGCCGGTGTCACCCGCAGCAGCTGAAGCTCGAGCGGCGGCGCGTGCTGCTGCGCGACGCCGGCGTTCACGCCGCTCGCGTACGCCTCGAGGATCTCGCGGTCGCGCTCGGGCAGGTGCTCGACCTCGCGCTCGGATACGCGCTTCATTCCGAGGGTACGCATCGTGCGGTCGACCTGGAGCGCCTCGGGGCCGACCATCTCCGCGAGTGTCCCCGCGCCGACCCGCCTGTAGAACTCGAGCTGCCACAGCCGCTCCTGCGCGTGCAGGAAGCCGAAGGCGAAGCAGAGGTCCGCGCTCGTGCGCGCCTCGACACGCGGCACGCCGAGCCGGTCGCGCGCGATGGTCACGGGCGCTTCGAGGCCGGCGACCTCGATCGTGCCGGTCGTGCGCGGCAGCGGTCGCCTGAACAGCTGGAACCAGAACGCCGCGCTGCCGACCCCGGCAGCGGCGGCGAGCACACCTGCGAGCCCTGTGGTCCGCCTTCCGCTCACGAGCCGCCGATTCTTACACGCGCGGGGTTCCGTCCGGGAGCCGTCCTACCGTCGATCAGTCCAGATGGAAGCCGCCCGCACACTCCGTTTCCACACCGCCACCGTCGAGTTGCGCGGCGACGCGCTGTCGATCGACGGGCTCGTAGTCGACGACCGCACCCTGGTCGAGCTGGTGCGCCGCCGTCTCGAGGGCGGCGTCGATTCCGAGGACACGGTGCGCGACGCCCTGGAGATCGGGGCGCGGGTGCTCGATCGTGAGGGCACCGGGGCGGAGGTCGACTTCGTGCGCCGCGAGCTCGAGCGCATGTCGTCGGACGTCGAGCGCGGGCTGCGAGAGCAGTTCGAGCGTTTCCTCGGGGGCGACAGTGGCGAGATGTCGAAGGCGCTGGAGTCGCACAGCGAGGAGCTTGGGGAGCTGCTGAAGCAGCACTTCGGCGAGGACCGCGCCACGGCGGTCCATCACAAGGTGCGCGAGGCGATGGCGAACGCCCTGCGCGAGTCGAACCAGTCGCTGCTGAAGCTTTTCTCCGCCCAGGACGGCCACAACCCGTTTGCTGGTCTTCAGCGCACCGTCGAGATGCAGCTGAAGGAGTCGCAGGAGCGCGATGCTCGGCTCCAGGTCAGGATCACGGAGCTTCAGGGTGAGCTGGCGCGGTTGCGCGACGCCGAGCAGGCGCGCGAGCAGCTCGCGGCCGAGCGTGAGCGCGGCACGTCGAAGGGCCGCTCCTTCGAGCAGCGGGCGTACGAGCTGATCGACGAGATGGCGTCGGCGCGCGGCGATGTCGCCCACCACGTCGGCGACGAGCGCTCGGCCAGCGGTGGCAAGCTCGGCGATGTGGTCGTGGAGATCGACGCGGCCTCGGGCGCGGCGAAGGGCAGGATCGCGTTCGAGGTCAAGGACGAGAAGCTCTCGAAGAACAGGGCCTGGGAGACACTCAACGGCTCGCTCGCGGAGCGCGACGCGGGCTTCGCGGTGCTCGTCGTCGCCTCCGACGAGAAGGTTCCGTCGGGCCGCGAGCCGCTGCACGAGTACGAGGGCAACAAGATGATCGTCGCGCTCGACAAGGAGTCGCTCGACCCGCGCTCCCTCGAGCTCGCATATCGCTACGCCCGCTGCCGCTGTCTCATGAGCGCTGAGAAGTCGCTCGAGGTCGACGCCGCGGGCGTGCGCGACGCCGCCGAGGAGGCGCTGTCGGCGCTGCGCGACGCACAGAAGATCCGCGCGTCTCTCACCGGAGCCACCAACAGCGTGGACAACGCGCGCGAGGCCCTGAACGTCATGGTCGAGCGCGTGCAGACCGCCATCGCGCGCGTGGAGAGCCTGATCGCCGCGCAGACGCCCGGCGCCTGAGCGACGATTTATGCCGATCCGGCGAATTCGGGGCTAAAGCTCCCCGACAGTTTGTCGATATACGCACAAGCTGGAGAGGCCACGATGCACGGCCCAACAGCTCCTTTCGCGGGTACGGATGGCTGGCGGCTCCCTCGCCATGGGATAGCGGATCGTCCCGAGGGGCCGCCGGTTCGTCCACAGCGGTGCCTGACCGCTAGCCGCGGACTGTCTCGCCTGCCAGCGCCTCGGCGGCGCTGAGCACCGCCGCCCGCGCGTCCTCGGGCTCGAGCACCACGAAGTCGCCGGCCTCGCGGAGGATCTGCGCGATCAGGTAGTCGTCGCCCGCGTAGCGGAGCTCAGCGATGACCGACCCGTCTGCAAGCTCGGCGAACACGCGCCGGGCCTCCTTCGTGCGAGCGGCCTGCTCGGGCGCAACCCACACCTTCGCGACCTGTGAGTTCTCGATCTGGCCGGTCACCGGCCAGCTGAGGTCGTCCACCGACACGTCGGGCCGCCGCTCGAACTTGTCGCTCAGCACGGTCGCGGCGCGAATACGCTCGAGCTTGAAGGTGCGCGTGTCGTTCTTCTTGGGGTCGTAGGCGTGCAGGTACCAGCCCTCGTGCGTGTTGAAGAGCTTGTACGGCTCGAGCACCCGCTTGGAGAACTCGTCCTCGTCCTCCTTGTAATGCTCGATCTCGAGCAGCCTGCCGCGCGCGATCGCCTGGTTCACCACGCGCACGACCTGGGGATCGTCGGCTCCAGGCGTGGTCATCTGCAGGCCGTCGTCCGCCGGGTCGCGGCCGAGCGCGTCCACGATCTTCTTGCGCGCACTGGAGAGCGAGCCCTGCGGCAGATGCTCGCCGAGGTAGTCGATCGCCGCCACAAGCGCCTTCGCCTCGAGCGGCAGAAGCGTGGCGGGGCGGGCGAAGTTGTCGCCGTAGGGCTCCGGGTCCACCTCGATGTGGTCGCCCTGAATCTCCGCATACAGGACGTAGCTGCCGCCGCCGAAGTTCACGACGTTCAGGAGGTCGATGTCCTCGCGGAGCTCGGCGTCGGAGACCTGGAGGCTCTCCCGCACCTGACCGACGTCGAGCGGGTCGCCGGTGCGGGTCGCCTCGATCAAGATCCCGGCTAGCGTGACAAGACGGGCAAAGCGCTCCGGCCGGATCGACGCTTCGCGCTTGCCGTTCGGCTCGGGCTCCTCGAGCGGCAGCGGCTTCGGCGCCACCTCGCGCGCGAGCTCGAGCTCGCCGGTGTGGCGCTCCACCACCAGGCGCAGCCGCTCCTGGGCCTCCTCGACGAGCTCCGGCGGCGACAGGATGCGCGCGCGTTCCCCGAGTGCGAGCGCCCAGCCGACCATGCGGCCGGAGTCGGCGTACTCGGTCTCGAACACGCGCCCGTCGCTCGGTGCCTCCTCCACCGCGGACGCCTCGAGCATGCGGCCGCGCCGGCTGTCGCGGCGCTCGATCTGCCAGTCGATCCGCGGCGAGAGCCAGATGCGCGCCGTCCCCACCGGGTCGCCGAGCTGCCAGCTGCCGCGGCCGACGTACTTGCGCGGGTCGAAATCTTCTGGCTTGGCGAAGTCGTGCTCCGCCTTCGTGGAGTAGCCGACCTTGCCCCTGATGCGCGAGAGCCGGAACACGCGGATGTCGTCGCGCTCGTGCGAGTAGCCGACCAGGTAGAACTGGCCGTCCTCGAAGTACAGGTGGTAGGGGTCCACCTTGCGCTTGCCCTGCTCGCCGCGACCCATCGTGTAGTAGTCGAAGAGGATCGTCTTGCGGCGGAAGATCGCGGTCTCGATCTTCGACAGCCGCTGCGACAGCTCGCGGCCGCTGGCGCCGGCATGCTCGAAGAGGGCGATGGCGCCGCGCTCGGAGGTGTCGAGCGGCGACGGCTTCCCCCAGGACAGCTGCTGCAGAGCCAGCCGCAGCGGCTCCGCGTAGGCGAACTGGCCGTCGAGCAGGCTCAGGGCGGTGCGCAGCGCAGCGAGCTCGGAGTCCGAGAACTCGATCGGCGGCAGGTAGAAGTTCTCGGGCGGGAGCGTGTAGTTCTCGGCCTCGTAGTAGCCCTCGGCGGGCTTGTCGACCTTCAGCTCGATCCCGAGCGACTCGAGCTCCGCACGGTCCGCGTAGAAGCGGCGGGCGAACGCGTCGTCGTTCATGCCCGAGTAGCCCTCCACCTCGCGCTTGATCTCGAGCGCGGTCACGGGCCGGCGCTCCGCCATCAGGAACGAGATCAGCGAGAGCTGCCGGATCAGCTTTTCGGTGTCCTTGGCCATCCGCAAGCAGGATAAGCGTGCAAGGAGAGAAGCACCGGCATCGGTTGCGCCAGCCCCCTCAGGCGATTTCCGCTCTTTGCGGGTTAGGCGGCGGCTTCGCGCGGGGCTGCGAAGTAAGCGGAACCGGACAGTGCCCGGTCGAAGGCGGACCAGCGCTCGCCGTCGCCGAGCGACTTCTCGATGCGGTCGAAGCTGCCGAGCTTGCCGCCGAGGTTGTCGACCATGTGGACGAGGGTGGCCTCGCGGGTGCACGGGACCACCGGACTGCCGTGCTCGAGCTGCCCGTGGTGGGACAGGATGATGTGCAGGAGCGCCTCGGCTGTGTCCTCGGGGAAGCCGTGAATCTCCTCGATCATGCGGCGTACGGTGTAGTAGCCGAGCGCAATCTCACCCTGGAGCTTGCCGCTGTCGCTCAGATCGATGGCGCCGTTGAGCGACTCGTAGGCGTCGATCTTGCCGATGTCGTGCAGCAGCGCTCCGGCAACCGCGACGTCGCGGTCGATGCCCGGGAACGTGGCCGACAGCGCGCTGACGCCCTGCGCCACCGACAGGCAATGCTCGAGCAGCCCGTGGCGGTAGGCCTGGTGGTAGCGCTTGGCCGCCGGCGCGGTGCTCCAGCGGCCCCAGATCTCGGAGCCCTCGCGGAAGCACCGCTCGAGCAGCTCGCGGAGGTGAACGTCCTGCATCGTGGCCACGAGGTCGCGCAGGTCGGCGGCCATCTGATCGAACGAGAGCGGCGCCGCCTCCTCGAGCTCCGAGGGCTCGTACTCGGACTCGTGCGCCGCGCGCAGCGAGCGAACCGTGAGGCACGCGCCGTAGAGTTGATCGACCGAGTAGCGCCCGACCACCCGGACGTGAGCCCCCAGCGGAGCCACGTCGTCGATCTGGTCGACGCCGTCCCAGACCACGG
>JBJMLG010000246.1:0-3881 GCA_045805385.1 Thermoleophilaceae bacterium | reverse complement strand
TGAGCGAGTCGCTCGGCGAGGAGAACCTGCGCGACCACACCGACGAGTCGCTGTTCTCGCGCGTTAGGCGGGCCTTCAGCTGATCCGGCTCGCGATCCGCGCGCCCGCCGAGTCCGCGGAGCAGGTTCTCGCCGCCCTCATCGAGCTCGCGCCGAGCGGTGTCGAGCAGGTGGACGGGGGCGAGTGGGTGGAGTTCGCGCTCTACGGCGCGCCAGGCGAACTGCCGACGCTCCCCGAGGGCGACGCTGACGTGGGTGGCGTGCGCGTCGCGGTCTCGGGCACCGAGGTGCCCGACGACTGGGAGGAGCGCTGGAAGCGCTTCCACCGCCCGGTCCTGGTTGCCGACAAGCTGTACGTGCGGCCGCCGTGGGAGCAGCCCGCAGTGCGCCCCGGCATCAAGGAGATCGTGATCGACCCCGGCCGTGCTTTCGGGACGGGCACCCACGCCACCACGCGCCTGTGCCTCGAGCTGATGCTCGACCTGCCCGCCCGGGGCTCGTTCGCCGACCTCGGCTGCGGCTCCGGCGTTCTGTCGATCGCGGCCGCGAAGCTCGGCTTCGAGCCGGTCACGGCGGTCGACTCCGACCGCCTCGCGGTGGAGGCGACGCTGCAGAACGCGCGCGACAACGGCGTCTGGCTCGACCGCGTGGAGCGGCACGACCTGCGGCGCCAGCCGCCGCCGCGGGCGGGCACGGTGGCCGCCAACCTGATGCGTCCCCTGCTCCTGCAGGTCGCGCAGCTCATGGAGGAGAGGCCGCCCGCGCTGATCGCCTCCGGGCTGCTCGACTCGGAGGCGGACGAGGTGGCCGCGGCGTTCGCACCGCTGCGCGAGCGGCGCCGGCTCTCACTCCAGGGCTGGACCGCGCTGCTCCTCACTTGACAGCCCCGCAGGGGGGCAGGCGTGTTTGCCCTGGGGCTAGCCGGAGCTAGAAGGTGGGGACCGGCGGAGCCTGGCCAGTGGCCAGATGTGCGAGTCCCCACAGATCCCGCCACTCGTGGTCCGGGCGCTCGGGGCCCGGCGCCGGCTCTGCGTGCCGGTTCACCCAGGCGGTCTTCATGCCGGCGCGCTGCGCCGCGGCGATGTCGTACTTGAACCCGAACGCGACGTGGAGCACGCGCTCGGGCGGAGCGCCGATGGTCTCGAGGAGGCGCTCGAAGTTCGCGTCACTCGGCTTGTAGGAGCCGACGTCCTCGGCGGTCACGACTTCGTCGAAGGGCACCTCGAGGTGCTTCAGCGAGTGCTCGATGATGTCGCGGTCGGTGTTCGACAGGATCGCGAGCTTCACGCCGGCCTCGCGGGTGCGGCTCAGCGCCGGGATGGTGTCCGGGAACGGCTGCCAGCTGCGCATCGAGGTGACGAGCGCCTCGCCATCGGCTTCGTCGTAGCGCCAGCCGCGCTCCTCCGCGAACGCCTGGAGGCTCTCGGCGAGGATCTGCTTGTAGGGCTTGTAGGGCCCGGTTACCAGCTCGAACTGGATCGCCTCCCAGCGATCACGCAGCTCCCGGCCGTTGCGGGCGCGGTCATCGCCCTCGCGGAGGGCTCGCTCGTAGAGGAAGCCGGCGGCGCCGCCCTCCCAGTCGATCAGCGTGCCGTAGCAGTCGAAGGTGCACCAGTCGAAGTCGCGAGCCATCGCGGCGGCAGCCTATCCCGCCAACAGCAGCAATGAGGGGCCCGGTCATGAATAGCTGCGCACCTTCCAGCCCCGCCGCCGGAGAAGCGCCGTTACTCATGCTCCGGAGGTCACGTGCTCGCCGCGGCCGGACCGCGCGTTGGATCTGGCCGCACCCCGCCGCCGCACCCCCGGCCTACACTTGACGGGTGGCTCTAGTCGACCAGATCAAGCAGGACACCACCGCCGCCATGAAGGCGGGGGAGAAGGAGCGCGTCCAGGCTCTGCGGCTCATCACGAACGAGCTTCAGAAGGCGCTCAAGGACGGCGACGGCGCCGACGAGGCCGCCGTGCTGCAGCGTGAGCGCAAGCGCCGTCTCGAGGCCGCCGACGCATACGCCGAAGCGGGCCGCACCGACCTCGCGGACGCCGAAAAGCGCGAGGCCGAGATCATTTCCGGGTACCTCCCCGAGCAGCTGTCCGACGAGGAGCTGCACGCGATCGTGGGCGACGCGATCGCGGAGTCGGGTGCCAGCTCCGCCCGGGAGATGGGACAGGTCATGTCGATGGTCATGCCGAAGATCCAGGGCCGCGCCGACGGCCGCCGCGTGAGCCAGCTCGTGAAGGAGAAGCTCACCGCGTAGTGAGAACCCAGGTCGAGCTTCCCAACAACGTGGCGAGTGAGCTCGCCGGCCCCGGGGACGCGGTGCTGCGCTCGCTCGAGGGGCACCTCGACGCGGAGGTGTTCCTGCGCGGGAACGTGCTCACCCTCGAGGGCGAGGAGCGCGACGTGGAGATGGCGCAGACGGTCGTGCGCGAGCTCTCCGACCTGATTCGCCAGGGCCATGAGATCGCGCCGGGCACGATCTCGGCGATCACGAACGCGCTGGATCGCCACGAGAGCCCGAGCCGCATCCTCGAGGACGTGGTCTGGCGCCACCGCGGCACCAAGGTCGCACCGAAGACGGTGAACCAGAAGCGCTACGTCGACGCGATCCGCAACAACACCGTCACCGTCGGCATCGGCCCCGCCGGCACGGGCAAGTCCTTCCTGGCCGTGGCGATGGCGGTGGCCGCGCTCAGCCGCCGCGAGGTGAACCGCATCGTGCTCACGCGCCCGGCCGTGGAGGCCGGCGAGCGCCTCGGCTTCCTGCCCGGCGACCTGATGGCGAAGGTGGATCCCTACCTGCGCCCGCTGTTCGATGCCCTCTACGACATGCTCGAGCCCGAGCGCGTGAACCAGCACCTGGAGCGGGGCGTGATCGAGGTGGCCCCGCTCGCCTACATGCGCGGCCGCACCCTGAACGACAGCTTCATCATCCTCGACGAGGCCCAGAACACGAGCCCCGAGCAGATGAAGATGTTCCTCACGCGCCTCGGCTTCAACTCGAAGGTCGTGGTGACGGGCGACATCACCCAGGTCGACCTGCCGAAGGAGCAGCGCTCCGGCCTGGTGGTGATCGGCGACATCCTCGAGGGCGTCGAGGACATCGAGTTCGTGCGCTTCGAGGGCGGCGATGTGGTGCGCCACAAGCTCGTGCAGCGGATCGTGGAGGCCTACGACCGCTACCAGCAGCGCCAGGCGCCCGAGCTGCGCTCGGCGCAGCAGCGCAACCGAGCCGATCGCTGACGCGCTCGAGATAGAGCTGGACGGCCCGGCCCCCGACGGCGCCCGGCGCGCGGCCGCGGCGGCGCTCGAGGCGGCCGGGGTGCGCGACGGCCACGTGGCGATTTCGTTCGTGGGCGAGGACCGGATCCGCGCTCTCAACCGCGAGCACCGGGGTAAGGACACCCCCACCGACGTGCTGTCATTTCCAGTGGACGGCACGGGGCCCACCGAGGGCCCGCGCGAGCTCGGCGACATCGTGATCTGCCCGGAGCACACAGAGGACCTGATCGAGGCGGTCGTTCACGGCGCGCTCCACCTGTGCGGCTACGACCACGAGACCGACGACGGCGAGATGCTCGCGCTCCAGGACCGCGTCATGGACGAGCTGCGGTGAGCCGTTCCGGCTTCGTCGCACTGGCCGGACGGCCAAACGTCGGCAAGTCCACGCTCGTGAACCGCGTGGTGGGGGAGAAGGTGGCGATCGTCTCCGACAAGCCGCAGACCACGCGGCGGGCGATCCGCGGGGTCGCGACCGGGGACGACTGGCAGCTCGTGCTCGTGGACCTCCCTGGGGTTCAGCGCCCGCGCGACCCGCTCACCGCGCGCATGCAGGCCCGCATGCAGCACGAGCTCTCGGAGTCCGATGCCGCGCTGTTCGTGCT
>JBJMLG010000245.1:0-23069 GCA_045805385.1 Thermoleophilaceae bacterium | reverse complement strand
GGTGCTGAGGCAAGACGCGCTGCCGTGCCCGGCGCGGAAGCTCGAGCTCGTCGTCTACCGGCGAGAGGTGGTCGCGACACCGGGGCGCACTGTGCCGTTCGAGCTGAACCTGAACACCGGTCGATACGAGGAGCATGTGTCCTACGATCCGGCCCAGGAGTCGCCGCACTGGTTCGTGCTAGATCTGGCGATCAGCCGCGGCCAGGGCCGCTCGCTGTATGGGCCGCGGCCCGCAGAGCTGATCGCCGAGGTACCGCCGGACGCCGTACGCGCGGCGCTGCTCCAGGCGCTCGACTGGTGGCAGCGGCAGCTGCCCGACTCGCCCAACACGCTCCTCAGCGCGTGCCGCGCCTGGCGCTGGGCCGAGCACGGCGACTGGCTCTCGAAGCCAGCGGCGGGCGAGTGGGCGACGACCAGGAGCGCGCACCCCGAAGCTATCGCCGCGGCGCTGGAGCGCCGCCCGCTGCGCCAGCCGGTTGATCCGGCGCTGGTGGCAGCGGTGAGCGACGAGGCGCGCGATGCGCTCGCCACGCGGCGATAATCGGGGCATCGCGGACATCGTCGTCTCGACAGGAGGTGTTGAGATGAACTACCGGCTCGCATACGCGATCGGATTCCATCCGTGGGAGGACCTCGCCGAGCACCCGCCCTTCAGGGGCAAGCTGCTCGAGCTCGTCGCCCGGGAGGAGCAGGGTCGCCAGCCACCCTACGGCCCGGCGCTCGACCTGGGGACGGGTAGCGGCGTGTGGGGCGTGGAGCTTGCGAAGCGGGGCTGGCAGGTGACTGGAGTGGACATCGTCGAGAAGGCGCTCGACCGTGCGCGCGAGCGGGCGGACGAGGCGGGTGTGGAGCTGCGTCTCGTGCGCGCCGACGCGACGGCGCTACGGCAGGCGGACGTCGGGTCCGACTTCCGCCTGGTCGTCGACACGGGAACGTTCCACGGGCTGGGCGAAAGCGAGCGCTTCGCCCTCGGTCGTGAGCTGGATGCCGTGTGCGCCCCGGACTCGACGGTGATCGTCGACTGCTTCACGCCACGGCGCAGAGGCCCGTTGCCCCGCGGGGCGAGCCGCGACGACGTGGAGCGCGCCTTCCCGGGGTGGGAGATCACGGACGTCGAGGTTGCGGACACCGACCCCGACGCAATCGCCCGCCTGTTCAAGTTCGGCGAGCGCTTCTACCGCCTGCGCCGTAGCGGCGGGAATGGAGCCGCCGGGTAGCGCACCGTCGCTAGCGCCGCAGGCCGGCGGCTTCGAGTGCTTCGGCCCAGCTGGTGAAGTACTCCATCCTCACCATCATCCCGTCGCGGAAGGTGGTGACCTGGTGGTAGAGCTCTGATTCCATCGCCACCCCGCTTCCCTTGCCACGGCCGTAGTAGCGAAGCCGTATGGCCACCTGGTCGCCGGCATCCACAGTCTCCTGAGGTTCGAGCCTCAGCTCCTCGAACGTCTCGTCGAGCCCCTCCCAGAAGCGCTTGACCTGGTCTGGGCCTTTGCAGGAGTCCGACCTTTGGAGCGCCGGAAGCACCCAGTCGATCTCCGGGTCGAAGAACCGGACGGCGGCGTCGAAGTCACGCCGGTTGTAGGCGGCTATGAAATCCCTGGCCTTGGTGACGTTGTCCTCGGACATCCCGCGCAGTATCTCGCGGCTAACTGGTCGTTCAAGTCCGACCGCCCGAGAAGCTCGCGCGGCTCCCTCGTGGGTAATTGGCCCCGGGTCGCGCGCGCTATGCGGCCGCCAGCTCGGCGACCGAAAGCGGCTGATCGGGCTGCTCAGCCGGCTGCTGGAGGGTGGTGCGGAACCGTGATGCCTAGCGCAGCGAGCGCGCGATCACGAGGCGCTGGATCTCGTTCGTGCCCTCGTAGATCTGGGTGATCTTCGCGTCGCGCATCATGCGCTCCACGGGGTAGTCCTTCACGAAGCCGTAGCCGCCGAGCACCTGCACGGCCTCCACAGTCACGTCCATCGCGGTGTCAGATGCAAACAGCTTCGCCATCGCGGAGTACTTGCCCATGTCGGGCTCGCGGCGGTCCACCTTCGCGCACGCCTTGTAGAGCAGCTCACGCGCGGCCGCCGTGCGGGTCTCCATGTCGGCCAGCTTGAACTGGATTGCCTGGAACGAGTTGATCGGCTTGCCGAACTGCCGGCGCTCGCGCGCGTACGCCGCGGCGTAGTCGGTCGCCCCCTGCGCGATGCCGAGAGCCTGAGCGGCTACGCCGAGCCGCGAGCGGTCGAGCGTGGCCATCGCGACTCTGAAGCCCTCGTTCACGTTGCCGATCAGGTTGTCCGCCGGGATGCGCACGTCGCTGAACACCGGCTGGCCGGTCGGCGAGCCGCGGATCCCCATCTTGTGCTCGAGCTTCCCGACCGAGACGCCTGGGCGATCGGCCTCGACCACGAACGCGGAGATGCCGCGCGAGTGGCCCTGCTCGGGATCGGTCACGGCGAACACCACGAACAGATCCGCGATACCGAGGTTCGTGATCCAGTTCTTCTCGCCGTTGATGACCCACTCGTCGCCATCCTGCACGGCGCGCGTTCGCATGCCGCCCGGGTCGGAGCCCGCCTCCACCTCGGACAGCGCGAACGCGGGCGACCACTCGCCGCTGGCGAGCCTCGGGAGCCAGCGCTGCTTCTGCTCGTCGGTGCCGAAGAGCTTGATCGGAAGCGAACCGAGCTCCTGCACCATGAGGATCAGCGCTGTGGAGGCACACGCCTTCGCGAGCTCCTCGACGGCCATGTTGAGCGTCAGCGTGCCGGTGCCCGTACCGCCGTGCTCCTCGTCGAACGGCAGGCCGAGGATGTCCTGCTCGGCGAGCAGCTTGCGAAGGTCGTGCGGGTACTCGGCCTTCTCGTCGATCTCGGCCGCGCGCGGGGCCACGCGCTCCTGCGCGATCTGCCTCACGAGGTCGCGGAACGCGATCTGCTCGTCGTTCAGGGCGTACGTCATGTCGGCTGTGGCGGCCATCAGGAAGGATGCATCCTAGTGACCGCGCCGGGTCCCACTTCCGCCCCCGTCCTGGCCGCCCCAGACAGCTTCAAGGGCACCTTCAGCGCCGCCGAGGTGGCGTCTGCGCTCGCCCGCGGCCTCGAGGCGGGCGGGCTGCCGGCGACCGAGCTGCCGGTCGCGGACGGCGGCGAGGGAACGATGGACGTGCTGCTGGGAGCGCTCGGCGGCGACTACCGCACGGCTGAGGTGCGCGACCCGCTCGGCAGGCCGGTGGAGGCGCGCTACGCGCTGCTGCACGACGGCCGGGGCGTCGTGGAGATGGCCGAGGCGAGCGGCCTCGGGCTGGTGGAGGAGACTGAGCGTGACGCGTTCGCGGCCTCCACCCGCGGCACCGGCGAGCTGATCGTGGCGGCGGCCGAGGCCGGCGCCCGGACGGTGCTCGTCACGGTGGGCGGCAGCGCGACCACCGACGGCGGCGCGGGCGCGCTCGCCGCCCTCGATGAAGCCGGCGTGAAGCCGAAGCTCGAGGTGCTGTGTGACGTGCGCACGCCATTCGAGCTCGCTCCGCGCGTGTTCGCCCCGCAGAAGGGCGCGGATGGCGACACCGTGAAGCGGCTCGAGCTCCGGTTGGCGCGGCTCGCCCGGGATGCTCCGCGCGACCCGCGCGGCGTGCCGATGACGGGCGCGGCTGGCGGCCTCTCCGGTGGGCTCTGGGCATACCGGGGCGCCAAGCTGCTCCCGGGCGCGCCGTACGTGCTCGACGCGGTCGGGTTCGACTCGGCCATGCGCGAATCCCGCTTCGTGGTCACGGGCGAGGGGCGCCTCGACGAACAGACGCTCGAGGGCAAGGCGGTGGGTGAGGTGGCCACGCGCTGCCGCCAGGGCGGAGTGGGCTGCCACGCGGTCGTCGGCGAGGACGCGCTCGACGGGTTCCTGGAACGCGTGATCGACTTGGCGAGCGTGCGCGAGGCGGCAACGCTCGCGCAGATCGAGGCTGCTGGGCGCTCGCTCGCCCGCTTTAGCTGAGCTTCAGCGAAGGGGGGAACTCTGCATCAGTCCGGGACATTCCCGGAAGGCCCTTCCCATGACGACCCAGGCGGCAACCCCGAAGCTTCGGCCCTCGCGCGCACTCGCCGTGCGACTGCCGGAGCTCCGTCAGGTGCTCGCACTGCTTTCGCTCGCCGGCGTGGTCGTCACGGGTTCCGTGCTCGCCGCCGGCGCGAGCATGCATCGCTCCTTCGTGCTGCCGATCAGCAGCCGGGCGCACGTGCCCGAGGGGCTCACCGGCCCGCTGGGTGAGGGCTTCGGCATCACGGGCGCGCAGTTCCTGATGCTGCTCCTGCTGATGGGCGGGTTCTACGGGGCCTTTCTCGTATGGGGTCGTCACCTCGGAGCGCGCTGGACCCTCAGCGCCGTGGCCGTACTGGTCCTGATCTTCGCGATCGCCCCACCGATCCTGTCGAAGGACATCTTCAGCTATGTCGCGTACGCGCGGATGGGTGTCGACCACGGCGTGGACCCGTATCTGCACGGACCTGCGATCGCACCGCACGACCCGGTGTTCCCGTTCGTCGGGTGGCGCCACGCCCCGAGCGCGTACGGTCCGTTGTTCACCTTGACCAGCTACACGCTCGCGCCGCTCGGCGTGGTCGGCGCGCTGTGGGCACTGAAGGGCATCGCCGCCGCCTCGGCGCTCGGCGTCTGCGCGCTGATCTGGCGCTGCGCGCGGCAGCGCGATATCGCGCCGGCGCCTGCGGTGGCCCTCTTCGGGCTGAACCCGATGGTGCTGGTTTACGCGGTGGGCGGTGGCCACAACGATCTGCTGATGCTGCTGCTGCTCACGGGCGGCATAGCCCTCTCTCTGGCGCAGCGCTCGGTCGGTGGCGCGGCGGGTGCAGTCGCCGCCACGCTCACCAAGGCCTCGGCAGTCGTGACGCTCCCGTTCTTCCTGCTCGGCTCATCCGACCGGCGCCGTGCCGTGGCCGGCGCGCTCGCCGCGGGCGCCATCGGGGTGGCCACCGCCGCGATTGCGTTCCCCGATCACGGGCTCGGCGTGATCCGTGTCCTGCGCCGCGAGGCGGGGTTCGTGTCGGCCGACAGCGTGCCGACCGAGCTGTCGCGGCTGTTCGGGGCGGACACCGTCACTCCGCTCGCTCACCTCGTCGCCACCGCGGTGCTCGTTGCGGGGCTCCTCTATCTGATTGGGCGGGTGTGGCGCGGGATGGACTGGATCGCCGGGGCAGGATGGGCGCTTGCGCTCACGCTGCTCACAAGCTCGTGGATCCTCGGCTGGTACACGATCTGGACGCTGCCGTTCGCGGCTCTGAGCCGTGACCGGCGCCTGAAGATCGTCGCGCTCGCGTTCTGCGCCTACTACGTGCTGGGGCGCTGGAACATCTTCATTGGCGCGGGGTGACGCCGTGCGGCACGAGCTGAGACGGCAGCTTGTGCCGCGTCATCACGCTCACAATGCGCACGTGCGGCCCGTCCGTCGTGACGGCGCATAGCTTCAGGTGGTCCTTCCGCGGCCTGTGATGAACGAGCAGCGGCGCGCACACCGTGTTCTCGCGGCTGCCGACACGCACGATCGACTTGCCCACGCGGTCAAGCTCCCCGTGTGCGGCCAGCCAGCTGCGGAAGGCGGCCTTCTGGGTCTTCACGGTGTGGGCGCCGTGCACGTCGCTGAGCGCGTTCACGACCACCGCAACGGCCAGCACCACCGCGAACAGGACGAGGATCGCGTCAAGGACCCGCGAGGAGCGCGTAGATCTCGACCATGCCCGCTTGCCGGAGGAGCCGCTCTTCCCGCTCGCTCCCGAAGACCCCGGTATTGGGAGCTTGAGAGTGATTCCAGGCCTGATCCGCATAGCGCTCGAGCTGGGAGCGGAAGCTCGTCCCGCCTGCGACCCGTTCAAAGGTCAGCAGGTTCCTGAAGTAGATCGCCAGAAAGTAAGGCGGCTCTGAAGGCAGCCGGCTGTCCTCGAAGTAGTCGAGCGCGCGGGCGGCTCGCGCAGCGGCGGTGTCGAGGTAGGACCGGTCGCCGGTGGCGCGGTAGAGCGCGACGGCGGCGCCGATCATGCTGCCCTGGTTGTAGCTCCAGATGGTGGTGTCGCGGCTGCCGTCGGGACGGAAGTGGTCCTGGTAGAGACCCGCCCGCTGGTCGAGCATGCAGCGCTCCGCCCAGGAGTACATGCGCTTGGCCCATCCGAGCGCGCGGCGGTCGCCGGTGGCCTCGTAGATCGCGACGGCCAGCTGGGCGCCGGGCCCGTTGGTGACCGTGCCGCGCTGGTAGTAGCGGGGCACGGGGGTCCACGTCACACCGCCGGGGCAGGTACGCGCGCCGCGGTCCCACGCGCGGATCACGAGGCGGAGCACGTCGCGCGAGCGGTCGAGCAGCGCGTGCTCGTTCGTCTTCGCATAGCGGCGCATCAGCTCGAGCGCGATCCACTCGTTGTCGTCGTAGTACAGGTCTCCGCCGGGCCCGAAGGGCGCTCGCTGCCTGCTCTCGTAGGCGCTCGAGCGCCAGTAGCGCCTCAGCTGCCGCAGGCGGTTGCGCGCCTCGGCGCGCTCCCGCGGGCTCGCGTCCGGGAGCTCGGCGATCGACTGCGCCGCGGCGACCGCACGCACGAACGGCCATGCGTGGTTGCGGCGGTCGTCGAGAACGCGGCGCATCGCTTCGTAGCCGGCGCGGGCGCGTGCGGCGGAGGTGCCTGGGTCTGCGACGGCACGGCGCTCACCGAGCGTGACGGACAGGGCAAGCAGGGCCACGACCGCGAGCACGCCGGCGAATGCCGCCCGCCCGGCTCGCGAGGGGACGCGCATGCGGCCTACAACCTAGCGGCCGATTCCGGGCTGCCCGAGGACTTTGGGTGGCAATGCCGCTGGACAGAAGGGCTTGTCGCTGCGCATGCGCGCCAACACGTCGCGGTAACGGCTCGCCTTCTCGGTGATGAACTGGTCCGGCTGATCGTCGGGCATGCGGCGGTGCGCCAGGAAGGCGATGAACGGGGGCCCCGGGTACGCGAGCTTCGAGTTGCAGGCCTTGGCGCGCGACACCTCGCCGTCCACCTCGCGCTTGCTGAGCGCCTGCTCCCACGCCGGCCTGGAGCCGGGCCTCAGGAACGGCTTGGCGTCGGTGGGCGAGGCGAGCAGCGACAGTCCCTGCGCCGACACCAGCGCGAGGCCGAGCGCGCTTGCCACGAGGGCCGGCCGCGCGCGCACCGCGCGTACCCGCACGGCGGCGAGCGACCAGGTCGCTCCGGCCACCGCGAGCGGCACGAGCGCCGCCTCGATCGGCACGAGGATGTTCAGGCCGGTGCCCTGCTTCGTGTTCGTGATCAGCGTGAGCAGGAAGCCGATGGCTAGCGCCGTGGCAATCCGGAGAAGCAGCGGGTCGCGCGAGCGCGTGCGATACGCGAGCGCCAGCGCGGCCGGCACCAGCAGGCCGATCAGGTTCCAGCCGGCCTGGCCCCACACGCCCTTGAGCACGCCGATCCCGCGCCGGCCGCTTCCGATCTGGGCCGCCACCGCGTCCTCCCACAGCCCGGTGCCAAAGATGGCGGTGAAGATGGCGGCGCCGGCGACGAGCACCACTACGGCCGATGTGAGCGCGCGCCGCCGGTCGGCCGCAGTGAGCACCAGCGCGGCGAGCGGCAGCAGGAACGGCACCTTGAAGAACGGCGCGGCGGCCGCCAGCGCGCCGGCCGCGGCCGAGCGATCGCGCCTCGTGGCGAGCAGCGCCGCGCCGAGGAACAGCGGCGGCGCGAACAGCTCGGGCGTGATCTGGCCGTTCTCGTGAACGGCCCAGGGCGTGAGCATCGCCAGCGGAGCGGCCAGCACGCTCGCGACGCGGTTTCCGGTGAGCCGCCAGACGACCGCGGAGCAGAGCACCGCGGTACCCACCTGCACGAGCCCCAGCACCAGCCTCAGCCAGCCGAGCGAGTCGTGGATCGCCAGCACGAGCGCGCCGACGAGGAACTGCGCGGGCGGTTGCGCCACGACCACGTGACGGTAGAGGCCACCGTCGTGCAGCAGTACGCGAGAGGTGTACGCGTACACACCCTCGCTGTAGTTCCAGTAGCTGTCACCTCGGATCAGATGGACCGCCACGAGCGCCGCCAGCGCGAGCAGCAGCCCGCCAAGGGCAGGCTCGAGGAATCGCGGGCGCGTGCTCAGAGCCGCTCGAGCTCCTGCAGCAACCGGATGCCCGCGTTCACGTCGCTTTGCAGGCACTCGTCCGTGATCTCGCCAGGAATGTTGTCCATAGGCGGCCATAGGATCGCGATTCGCTTGCAGAAGCGTCGGGCCGCACGTACTTTGGCTACCGAGGCAGGAACGCCTCGCCAAAATGCGAACCGGAATCGCGTCGACACTCACCTCCGCTGCACTGCTTCTGGTGCTCGCGGCGCCTGCTTCCGCGGAGGTCAGGACGTTCACGCTGAAGTACGGGCCGATCGACATCGGGCCCTACCAGGCGCTCCGCTCGTCGAACTACGTGCCCCCGCCGAAGCTGGACGGCTTCGTCACGGAGATGGACGCGCATGTGATCGACGCCCGGACCGGCCAGGAGATCCCGCAGTACCAGGTCATGCTGCACCACGTTGCGTTCGCCGACGAGGCTCGCCGCGACGGCTCCTGCCCGCGCAACGACATCGGCGAGCGCTTCTACGGCACGAGCGAGGAGCTTCGCCGCATGACGTTGCCCGCGGGCTACGGCTACAGGATCGGCGCGGACGACGAGTGGCGCATGATCTGGATGCTCATGAACCACCTGAAGACTGACGAGCAGGTGTTCATCGAGTACCACGTGACCGTCGACACCTCGCCGGACCTCACGCCGGTACGGCCGTACTGGGTGAGCATCGTGCCGTGTCTGAACGATCCGCAGTACTCGGTGCCGGGAGGCGCCGCTCCCGGCGCGACCAGCTCGCGGAAGATCAGCTGGACCGTGCCGGTGAGCGGGCGAATCGTGGCCATGGGCGGCCACCTGCACGGCGGTTCGCGCAGGCTCACCCTCACGCAGCCGCGCTGCGGCCACCGCGTTCTGCAGAGCGCGGTGCCCACCTACGCGCCGCCGGGCGATCCGCTCTACACGGTCGTCCCGCTGCTGCACGAGCCGGACCCTGTGAACGTGAGCTGGTGGCAATCGGCAACAGGCTGGGATGTCCGAAAGGGAGAGCAGCTCAGGCTGTCGGCCGAATACGACGGGCACTACCCGCACATGCGCGTGATGGGGATCATGCATGTGTACATCGCCGAGGACCCGCGGGCCGACTCGTCCGCCTGCGGCGCCAAGCCCCCCGACGTCCAGGTGCTCGACGGAAATGGTGTCGCCGGCGGCCGCCTCGCACCGCCGGCGATCATCGTGCCCTTCGAGGCGGCGGGCCGCGACGGCGTGGTGCGTCCGATCTCCAGGCCGCCGGGCCCGCTGCGCCGCTACGACGGCGACGCGGATGTGAGCGTCGCCGACTTCCGCTACAGCGTGGCCAATCTCTCCGTCCCGCGGGGCGCGACCGTGCGCTGGCGTTTCCGCGATACCGCGGCGCACGACGCGACGCTCGTGAACGGCCCGCGCGGCTTCGCCACTCCCAGCGTGCGAAAGGGGCACGTGGAATCCAACCGCTTCACGGTGCCAGGCGTGTACCGCATCTACTGCTCCCTCCACCCCGTCTACATGTCGCAGGTCGTGCGTGTCCGGTCGAAGCGCTGATGTGATGGTGCGCGTTCGAGCGCCCCGCGCCGACGACCAGGCCGCGTTCCTCGCGGCGGTTGCGCGCAGCCGCGCGTCGCACCGGCCGTGGAGCTTCCCGCCGGACAGTCCCCAGCTCTACAGGGACTACCTCGCGAAGATCGCGACCGACGACTGCGAGGGCTACCTGATCGAGGCCCCGGGCGGCGGCCTCGCCGGCTTCGCCACGGTCAGCCAGATCGTGCGCGCGCCGCTGCTGTCCGGCTACCTCGGCTACACCGGGTTCGAGCCGTACATGGGTCAGGGGCTGATGCGGCAGGGCCTGATCCAGATCCTCGACCACGCGTTCGGCGCGATGGGGCTCCACCGCATCGAGGCGAACGTACAGCCGGGCAACGAGCGCTCGATTGCACTCGTCCAGCGGCTGGGGTTCAGGCGCGAGGGCTTCTCGCCGCGCTACCTGATGGTCGGCGGCGTCTGGCGCGACCACGAGCGCTACGCCATCACGTCCGAGGAGTGGCCCGCGCCCGGCGTCGCCTAGAGCTGCTCGATCTCGCGGAGCAGGTAGTCGTAGGCCGGAAGGGTCAGGAACTCCGGGAAGTCGTCTGCCAGGGCGACCTGCTCGAAGAGGCCGCGCGAGGCCTCTGGGCGTCCCTCGCGCTCGAACCACGCGTCGTCGCCGATCTCGCCGCGGATGCGCTCGAGCTCCTCCCGCTCCAGCCGGCGGACGAGCTCCGGCGTTACCACGCGACCGTCGGGCAGCTCGGCTCCGTGCCGCACCCACTGCCACACCTGCGAGCGCGCGATCTCCGCCGTGGCAGCGTCCTCCATCAGGCCGTAGATCCCCGCGGCGCCGTTCCCCCGCAGCCACGAGGAGATGTACTGGATGCCGACGTTGACGTCGCTGCCCAGCCCTTCCTCGGTGATCTCGCCCGGCGTGGCCTGCACGTTCAACAGATCGGCGGCGGACACCTCCACCTCGTCGCGCCGCCGGCTCACCTGGTTGGGACGCTCGCCCAGCACGCGGTCGAACTCCTCGGTGGCGGCCGGCACGCTGTCCGGATGTGCGACCCAGGTGCCGTCGAACCCGTCGCCCGCCTCGCGCCGCTTGTCCTCACGCAGCTTGGCCACCGCGCGCTCGTTCGCCTCGGCGTCGCGCCGGCTGGGGATGAACGCCGCCATGCCGCCCATCGCGTGCGCGCCGCGCCGGTGGCAGGTCTTCACGAGCAGCTCGGTGTAGGCACGCATGAACGGCACGGTCATCGTCACGCTGTTGCGGTCGGGCAGCATGAACTCCGGGCGGTTCCGGAAGCACTTGATCATCGAGAACATGTAGTCCCAGCGACCCGCGTTCAGCCCGGCCGAGTGCTCCCGCAGCTCGTAGAGGATCTCGTCCATCTCAAAGGCGGCCGGCACCGTCTCGATCAGCACGGTGGCGCGCACGCTGCCTCGCGGCACGCCGAGCTCGTCCTGCGCGTGCGCGAAGACGTCGTTCCACAGCCGCGCCTCGAGGTGCGATTGCAGCTTGGGCAGGTAGAGGAAGGGCCCGGCGCCTTTGTCGAGCAGCCGGCGGGCGTTGTGGAAGAAGAAGAGGCCGAAGTCCACGAGTGCGCCCGCGATGGGCTGGCCGTCGACGGAGATGTGCTTCTCGGGAAGGTGCCAACCGCGCGGGCGCACGAGCAACGTCGCCACCTCGTCGTTCAGGCGGTACTCCTTCCCGTCCTCCTCCTGCGTGAACTCGATCGTGCCCTCGATCGCGTCCGTGAGGTTCACGTGACCGAGGATCATGTTCTGCCAGGTCGGCGAGTTCGAGTCCTCGAAGTCGGCCATGAACCCGCGCGCGCCGGAGTTCAGCGCGTTGATCACCATCTTGCGCTCGGTCGGGCCCGTGATCTCGACGCGGCGGTCCTCGAGTGCCGGCGGGGGCGGCGCCACCTGCCAGTCGCCCTCGCGGATCTCGCGCGTGGACTCGAGGAAGTCGAGCGAGCCGCCCGCGTCGAGCTCGGCCTGCCGCTCGGCCCGCTTCGCGAGCAGCTCGCGCCGCCTGCCCTCGAACTGCCGGTGCAGGCCGCTCAGGAACTCGAGTGCATCCGGCGTCAGCACCTCCTCCATCCGTCCCTCGACCGGCGCGTGGATCTCGAGGCCTTTCGCCTCAACGTGTGCCATCGCTGGTGCCTCCCTGTATCGACATGTGGATCAGCTCTATCGGGTGCAGCACGCGCAGCGGCCGTCCCATCTGCTCGCTTACGGCGGCAATCTGGATCGCGCAGCCGGGGTTGCCCGCGGCGATCACATCCGCGCCCGTCGCAAGCAGGTTCTCGACCTTGCGGCGCCCGAGCTCCGTCGCAGGCTCGGGGTTCAGCAGGTTGTAGATGCCCGCCGAGCCGCAGCAGATCTCCCACTCCGCCGGCTCGACCAGCTCGAGCTCCGGAATCTGGCCGAGGAGATCACGCGGTTGCGCGCGGACCGCTTGGGCGTGCGCGAGGTGGCACGAGTCGTGGTAGGCGACTTTCCTCGGAACCGGGTACCGGTGCGCTCGCGGGCCGTCCGCGTCCAGGAGCTCCGTGACGTCGCGAACCTTCGCGGAGAATGCCCGTGCCGGCTCGGCCCAGTCCCGGTCGTCGCGGAGCAGGTGCTCGTAGTCCTTCATCGACGAGCCGCAGCCGGCCGCGTTCGCGACCACGTAATCGCAGTCCTCGAAGGCCCTGATGGTCGCCCGGGCGAGGTCGCGCGAGTCGTAGCCCGTGTGCATCTGGAGCGCGCCGCAGCAGCGTGGCAGGCTGGGCGCGTATACCTCGTAGCCCTCGGCGGCGAGCACGGCGGCGGTGGCCACGTTCACGTCGTGGAAGAACACGCGCTGCACGCAACCTTGGAGCAGGCCGGCGCGCCCGCGCTGCTGGCCCTTCGCGAGCACGCGCTCGGGAAGCCGCTTCATGGTCTTGCGAAGCGGCGTCTCGGGCGCAAGCGCGGCGAGAGCGCGCATGCGCGGAAACGGTCCTGCGCGGCGCGCCATGCGGTGCACACCCAGCGCGCGCGAGAGCGCGAGAAGCGGTGCGAGCGCCCGGAGTCGGCCCGGGTGCGGGAACAGCTCGAACAGCAGGCTGCGCCAGAGCCGGTCACTCGGAGCGCGGCTGTGGTTGCGCTCCACCTCGGCGCGCGTGTCCTCGATCAGCTTGTCGTACTTCACGCCGGAGGGACACGCGGTCACGCAGGCCATGCAGCCGAGGCAGCGGTCCCAGTGCGTGACCATCTCGGGCGATATCTCCGCGCCGCTCACGGCCTCGCTCATCAGCACGATGCGCCCTCGCGGCGAGTCCATCTCCTCGCCCCACAGGTTGTACGTGGGACAGGTGGGGAGGCAGAAGCCGCAATGCACGCACTCGTCGATCAGGTCCTGTGCCGGCGGGCGGATCGCGTCGAAGCCGGCCATCAGATGCCGCCGGCGAAGGTGCCGGGTGCAAACACGCCAGCGGGGTCGAAGCGCTGCTTGACGCGCCGCGCCAGCTCGGACGGCTCGGCGTCCCAGACGTCGAGTGAGGCGCGCAGCTCCGCCGGAGCGTCGAGGACGACGCATCCCTGCGGGGCGAGCTCCCGGCGAAGCTCGGCGACGCGTTCCGGGGCGACGGTGATCCACGAGATGGCGAGCGACGCGCGGCCGACCAGCGAGCCGCCCAGCGCCTCCGCCGCGCGCATCGTACGCGCAAGCTCCGTCTGGAGGCCGGAGACGCGCACCACCGCCTGCTCGGTGGAGCGCTGGCCGGCCCGCTGCGCCTCCCAGACATCGTCGTCGTCCTCCACGACCTCGCTTTCGAGGCCCGCCTCCTCGAGCACGCGCGCCCCGGCCTCGGCCTGGGCGCGGGCGGTCGCGCCGCCCAGCCGCGCGAGCGCCGCTCCCTGGCCCTGATCCCAGCGCACGTCCACGCACTCCTTCTCGAGCGAGGCGTGCGCGAGGTCGGACGCGCCGCGCGCAACCGCCCCCGGGTCGGTCGCGCGGCCCACTGCCGTGACGGTCTCGCTCGCCCGCGGGTGAAGCCGCACGGCCACCTGCAACACCAGGCCGAGCGTCCCGAACGAGCCGGCGAAGAGCTTGGCCAGGTCGTATCCCGCGACGTTCTTGATGACCTTGCTCCCGGACTTCGCCACCGTGCCGTCCGAGAGCGCGACCTTCACTCCGAGCACCAGGTCCCGCGGTGCGCCGTAGCGATGGCGCAGCGGCCCGGAATCGCCACTCGAGATCACGCCGCCGATCGTGGCGGCGCCGCCTTCCCCGAGAGGCGGATCGAGAGCGAGCATCTGGCCCGCCGCAGCGAACGTCTCCTGCGCGCGTGCAAGCGACACGCCGGCCTCGAGGATCGCGGTGAGATCGCCCTCGTTGTGCTCGATCATCCCGTCGAGCGAGCGGGTGGACAGCTCCACGTCCGGCTCGGCGGCCGGCGTTCCCCAGCCGACCTTGGTACCGCCGCCGCGCACGTGCAGGCGCAGGCCATCACGGCCGCACTGGGCCACCAGCGCCGCCGCCTCGTCCTGGGTGGCGGGCACCTCGCTGCGCAGCTCGCGCGTGGCCATCAGAAGCGCTCCGCGATTCCGGCCGCCTCGAGCGGGTGCTGGCGGTATGGGCCGGGCACCTCGCCGCACAGCCGCGGTGTGGGCATCACCTTGCCCGGGTTCGCCAGTCCCGCCGGGTCGAACGAGCAGCGCAGTCGCTGGAAGGCGTCGAAGTCGGCCTCGTCGAACATGCGCGGCATGTAGCCCTTCTTGTCGTAGCCGACGCCGTGCTCGCCGGTGATCGAGCCGCCCGCCTCGACGCAGGCGGCGAGAATCTCCCCGGAGAGCTCCTCCGCGCGCTGGGCCTCGCCTTCCTTTGCGCCGTCGTAGCAGACGAGCGGGTGCAGGTTGCCGTCCCCTGCGTGAAAGACGTTCGCCACCGGCATGCCGTACTGCCTCGAGAGCTCGTCGATGCGCGCGAGCACCTCGGGCAGGCGGGTGCGCGGGATCACGCCGTCCTGGACGTAGTAGTGCGTGGAGACGCGACCCATGGCTGCGAAGGCGGCCTTGCGCGCCTTCCAGATGAGCTCGCGCTCGACCTCGTTCTGTGCCACGCGGATGCCCGTCGCCTCGTTGCGCTGGCAGATCTCCTTGACCTCCCCGAAGCGGTGATCGCACTCGGCCTCGGACCCGTCGAGCTCCACCACGAGCGCCGCGCCCGCATCCGGCGGGTAGCCGGCGTGGGTCGCGCCCTCCGCCGCCTCGATCGCGAGCGAGTCCATCATCTCGATCGCGCCCGGCACGATTCCCGCGGCCACCACGTCGGAGACGGCCCGCCCGGCGTGGCTCGTGTCGCCGAAGAAGGCCACCAGCGTGCGTACCGCCTCGGGCTTCGGGACCACGCGCACGGTGATCTTCGTGGCGATCCCGAGCGTGCCCTCGGAGCCGACGAAGGCGCCAAGGAGGTCATAGCCGGGCCGGTCGAGCTCCTTGCCGCCGAGCTGGATCAGCTCGCCGTCGGGCAGCACGAGCTCGAGCCCGATCACGTAGTTCGTGGTGAAGCCGTACTTGAAGCAGTGCGCGCCACCGGCGTTCTCCGCCACGTTGCCGCCGATAGAGCAGACGATCTGGCTCGACGGGTCGGGTGGGTAGAAGTGAGTCGGACCGACCGCCTTCGACACGTCCAGGTTCGTCACGCCCGGCTCGACCACGACGCGCTGGTTCGGAAGATCGACGTCGAGCACGCGGTTCATGCGGTTCACCGAGATCACGATGCCGTCCTCCACGGGCAGGGCGCCGCCGGAGAGCCCGGTACCGGACCCGCGCGCCACCCAGGGCACCTGCAACTCGTGGCAGGCGCGGAGCACCGCCTGGACCTCCTCCGCGGAGCCGGGCAGGACCACCGCACGCGGCGTCACGCGGTAGCGGAGCAGCCCGTCCGACTCGTACGTCCGGAGCTGGTGTGAGTGGGTGACGATGTTCTCGTCACCGCAGGCCGCGCGCAGCTTGTCGATCAGGCTGTCGGCGGCGGTGGTGTCGGTGGAGGTCGTCGCCGCCAAGTATCAGCCTCCCGCGCCCTAGACGACCATCCAGTCGAGGAGACTCTTCGACTGTAGGAATACGAGCACGCACATGATCAGGATCAGCACCACGCTCCACAGAAGCACTCGACGGAACAGGTCCCCCTCGCGGCCGCTCATTCCCACAGCCGCCGCTCCGATCGCCAGGTTCTGAGGCGAGATCATCTTGCCGAGCACGCCTCCCGAGCTGTTTCCGGCCGCGAGCAGCACCTGCTCGAGGCCCGCCTTCTTGGCCGCGGTCACCTGGAGTGCGCCGAACAACGCGTTCGACGACGTGTCGGAGCCTGTGACCGCCACACCGAACCAGCCTATGAGCGGCGACAGGAACGCGAAGAAGCTGCCCGCCTCGGCCGCCCACGTGCCGAGCGTGATCGTCTCGCCCGAGAGGTTCATCACGTAGGCGAGCGCGAGCACCGACATCACCGTCACGATCGCCCACCGGAGCTGCACCAGCGTGGCCCAGTACGTGCGCAGCGCCCGCATCGGGCTGAAGCGAAGCACGAGCATCGTGATGATCCCCGCGACCAGCATGAGGCTGCCCGCGGCGTTGGCCCAGTTGAACTTGAACGTGACCGACATCGGCTCCTTGCCCTTGGCGTTCAGGACGTGCAGCCCGGGCCACTTGAACTCGCTGCCGAGGCCGTCGAGCCAATCCTTGATGGTGCCGATCTGCGCGATGCCGAAGACCGCGATGATGATCACGTAGGGCGCGTAGGCGAGGATGATGTCGCGCCGGGAGTCCTTCGTCTGGTCGTCGCGCCTCCGTGTCTCGGCCTCGAGCGTCGGGTTGTAGCTCTCCGCGCCGGCGACGGCCGGGCGAGTCGGACCTGCCGCCTCTTCAGCAAGGAGCGGCTCGGACGGCTGCCAGATCTGGAGCAGCAGCACGATCGCGGCCGCCGAACCCAGCGACGCGATGATGTCTGTGAGCTCTACGGAGATGTAGTTGGAGGTGGCGAACTGCAGCGCGCCGAAGGTCACGCCTGCCACCAGAGCCGCCGGCCAGGTCTGACGAAGCCCGCGCCGACCATCGACCATCGCGACGAGGATCAGCGGCACGATCACGGCGAGCAATGGCGTCTGCCGGCCTACCATCGCGCCGAGGTCGTCCTTCGGCAGCCCGCTCACCTCGGAGAGCGTGACGATCGGGATGGCGATGGCGCCGAAGGCGACGGGCGCCGTGTTTGCCACGAGCGCCACAGAGGCCGCCTTGATCGGGCGGAATCCGAGTGCGATCAGCATCACGCTCGAAATCGCGACCGGGGTGCCGAAGCCTGCCAGCGCCTCGATGAGCGCTCCGAAGCTGAATGCGATGATGACCGCCTGGATCCGCTCGTCGGCGCTGACGGTGGCGAACGACCGCCGGAGCACGGCGAAATGCCCGGTCTCGCGGGTCATGTTGTAGACCCAGATCGCGTTGATCACGATCCACATGATCGGGAAGAAGCCGAACAGGGCGCCCTCGGCGGCCGAGTCCATCGTCTGCCCGAACGGCATGTCATATGCGATCAGCGCGACGAGGATCGCGGTCAGCAGCGACAGCAGTGCCGCCCACTGAGCCTTCATGCGGATGCCGCCGAGCAACACGAACAGCACAATCAACGGCAGCGCAGCGAACAGCGACGACCACCCGAGCGCGTTCCCGACTGGATCGAGCACCTGCTTGTACATCGGTCTGCCCTCCTGTCCCCGTGAAACGAGTTCCCGTGCACAAGGCCGGGAAAACGTCTTACGTGACGCGGCGGGCCAGGCTTAGAGCGCGAGCGACAGGGGCTGCTCGAGCAGCTCTCGCACGCGCGCCAGGAACTCGGCGCCGTCGGAGCCGTAGAGGATGCGGTGGTCACAGACGAGCGTGAGCGTCATCGTGTCGCGTGCGACGATGCGGCCGCTGTCCTGGTCCACCACGGGCCGCTTCTTCAGCGAGCCGACGGCCAGGATGGCCGCCTGTGGCGGGTTGATCACCGCGCTGAAGCGGTCGATCCCGTACATGCCGAGGTTCGACACCGAGAAGGTGCCGCCCGAGAGCTCCGGCGGTGTGACCGTGCCGTCGCGCACCTTCTGGATCACCTCGCGTGCGTCGCGCGCGATCTGGCCGAGCGACTTGCGGTCGGCGTCGAAGACCGTCGGCACGACAAGCGCGTCCTGCGCTGCGACGGCGACGCCGACATTGACCCGCGAGTACAGCTCGAACTTGCCGTCGCGGTAGGCGCCGTTCACGCGCGGGAACTCTCGCAGCGCCGTGGCCGCAGCCTTCACGACCATGTCGTTGAACGAGGGCGCGGGATCCGCGACCTCCTTCAGCCGCGCACGCAGCTCGACCGCCTTCGACATGTCCACGTCCGCGTACAGCTGGAAGTCGGGCGCGGTCGCCTTCGACTCGGCCATGCGCCGCGACACCGTCTGCTGTAGGCGTGTGAGCTCCTGCACCGACGCCTCCCCCTTGGCGCCGGCGGTTCCGGCCGGCTGCGCCTGAGGCGCGGGTGCGGGGGCGGCCTCGGGTCGCTCCCGCTCCTCCTCCTCTTCCGCCGGCGGAGCTGCCACCCCGCCGCCGGAGGCTGCCGCCTCCACGTCCGACTTCACGATGCGCCCGCCCGGACCGGTGCCCTGCAACTGGCCGAGCTCCACGCCGAGCTCGCGCGCCATGCGGCGCGCGACGGGCGACGCCTTCACGCGGTCGCCGCCGCCGTTGGCGCTCGGCGCGGTCGCCGGACTGCGCTCAGGTGCTCCGCCGTCGCCTCCGTCCTCGGCCGGGCCCGCGGCCTCCCCGGCCTCTGGCTCGACCGGCTCCTCGGTTGCGGTCTCCGCCTCCGCCTCCGGTTCCGGCTCCGGTTCGGGGTCGGCCTCCTTCTCGGCGGGCTTGGAGGCGCCGTTGCCCGACGGCTTCTCGCCCGCCTCCCCGATGCGCGCGATCACCTCGCCGATCGGCAGCGTCTCGCCCTCCTGCGCGATCACCTCCATGAGCACGCCGTCGGTGTCGGCCTCGTAGGTCATGTTCGCCTTGTCGGTCTCGATCTCTACGAGCGGCTCGCCGCGCTTCACGTCGCCCCCGACCTCCACGAGCCACTTGAGCACCGTGCCCTCCTCCATCGAGTCGGACAGCCGCGGCATCATCACGTCGGTCGCCATCGTGCTCCTTACAGGTCTCGGAAGAGGGCCAGGGCCGCTTGCACTACATGCTCCTCGTGCGGGAAGGCGGCCTGCTCGAGCGGCTTCGAGTAGGGCATCGGCACGTCGGCGCCGGTGACGCGCGAGACGGGCGCGTCGAGATAGTCGAAGGCATGCTCCTGGATCAGCGCGGCGAGGTTCGCGCCCACGCCTCCGTGCGGCCAGCCCTCCTCGACGATCACCGCGCGGTTCGTCTTGCGCACCGACTCGAGGATCGTGTCGAGGTCGAGCGGTCGCAGCGTGCGCGGGTCGATCACCTCGGCCTCGATCTCGTGCTCGTTGGACAGCGCCTCGGCTGCGCGCTCGGCGGTCACGGCCATACGCGACACGCCCACGATCGTCACGTCGTCGCCCTCACGCCGCACGGCGGCCTCGCCGAAGCGCATCAGCCCGCCGTTCTCGGGGACCTCGCCACGCTGGCCGTAGAGCCACTCGTGCTCGATGAAGATCACGGGGTTGTCGTCGCGTATCGCGGCCTTCAGCAGCCCCTTGGCGTCAGCGGCGGTGCTGGGCGCTGCGACGAGCAGCCCCGGCACGTGCAGGTAGAGCGCCTCGAAGCAGTGGGAGTGCGTCGGGCCGAGCTGATGGCCCGCGCCCTGCGGCATGCGGATCACGAGCGGCACCCGCGCCTGGCCGCCGAACATGTAGTGGATCGACGCGGCGTGGTTCACGATCTGGTCCATCGCGAGCAGCGAGAAGTTGATCGTCATCAGCTCGACGACGGGCCGCAACCCCGACATGGCCGAGCCGACGCCCACGCCGACGATCGTGTTCTCGGAGATCGGCGTGTCGCGCACGCGCTTCTCGCCGAATTCCTGCAGAAGCCCCTGCGTGACCTTGAAGGCGCCCTGGAACACGCCGATGTCCTCACCCATGATGTAGACGCGCTCGTCGCGCTCCATCTCCTCGCGCAGCGCCTGGTTGAGCGCCTCGCGGTAGCGCATGACCGGCATCAGTCCGCGCCACCTTCCTGGTCGCGGTCGTCCGCGGCCGGCTCGCCCTCTCCCTCCCCGTCGTCCTGCGCGTGCTCGCGGCGGCGTTCCTGCACGTCGCCCACGCTCGCGTAGGCGGCGCCGGCCTCGGCAAGCTCGTGCGGGAGCTTGCCCGCCTCGCGCTCACGCTCGCCCGGGTGAGGCTCCGGCGAACGCTCGTCCACGGTCCACCAGCCGCGCACCTGCTCGCCGAGCACGTACACGTCGTCGTACAGCGAGTCGAGGTCCGGGAACGGGCTGTTGTCGGCGAAGCGCACCGCTTCGTCGACGGTCTCGATCGCCTGCTTGTCGAACTGCTCGATCTCCTCGTCGGTGAAGACGCCCTCATCCACGAGGCGGGCCGAGAACGAGGCGATCGGGTCGCGGCGGCGCCACTCCTCGACCTCCTCCTTGGTGCGGTACTCCTCGGGGTCCGCCATGGAGTGGCCGCGGAAGCGATAGGTGACGGCTTCGAGCAGCTGCGGTCGGCGCTCCTCCCGCGCGCAGCGGAGCACCTCGAGCGTGGCGGCGTGCACGTCCAGCACGTCCATGCCGTCGCACTTGTGGCCGGGCACGCCGAAGCCCTCGGCCTTCTTCGAGAGGTCCGTGACGGCGGAGTGGCGCTCGAGCGCCGTACCCATGCCGAACTGGTTGTTGATCACCGTGAAGACGACCGGCAGGTCCCACAGCGCGGCCATGTTCATCGACTCGCCGAAGGTTCCCTGGTTCGTCGCGCCGTCGCCCAACATGCACAGCACGGCGTCGTCGGTCTCGCTGTAGGCGGCCGAGAGCGCGACGCCCGTGGCGAGCGGCAGGTTGCCGCCCACGATCCCGTAGCCGCCGAGGAAGCGCCGCTCCATGTCGAAGAGATGCATGGAGCCACCGCGTCCCTTCGAGCAGCCGTCCACGCGGCCGAACAGCTCAGCCATCACCGCGTTGGGCGAAGTGCCGCGCGCCAGCGCCTGCCCGTGCTCGCGGTAGGTGGAGAGCAGGTAGTCGGTCTCGCGAAGCGCCTGCGTCGAGCCGACGATCGTGCCCTCCTCACCGATCGAGAGATGCAGGAAGCCGCCGACCTTGGCCTTCGCGTACATCTCGCCCGCGCGCTCCTCGAAGCGGCGGATGAGCATCATCTTGGAGACGATCGTGGCGCAGGTGTCCTTGGACGGCAGCTTGTGTGCCGCCGGCCTCCCGTTCTGCTCCTTCTGCCCCCTCTTACGCTGCGCTGCAGCAGGCTCGGACGCCATCCCACCTGACGTTACCCGATGGCGTCTGCGACCTCACCCAGGCGGTCGTCGCCCCAGAACAGCTCGTCGCGCACGCGGATCGTGGGAACGCCGACCACGCCGCGCTCGATCGCCTCTTCCGTGGCGCGGCGCAATTCGTCTTTGACGCCCTTCGACTCGATGCCGGTCGTGACCGCGCGCGGGTGCAGCTCGCACGCCGCGGCCGCGAGCAGCACGTTGTCGAGCTCGCTCAGATCGCGCCCCGCCGCAAACTGCTGGCGGAACGCAGCGAGCGAGAACGCGACCGCGCGGCCCGACTTCTTGGCGAACGTTGCCGCGCGCATCGCGACGAGGTAGTCGCCCGGCCAGTTTGCCGGCCAGCGGAACGGCATCAGCCCGTACGCCTCCGCGCGGCGCTCGCACTCCGCCATGCCGGCCGCGCGGTCGGGGCCGAGGCCCCACGAGCTGCGTCCCGTCGCCTTGAACACGCCGCCCAGCAGGATCGGCTGCCACTCGGGCACGACCGGCAGCGTGCTGTTGATGCGCTCGGCCGTGATGTAGGCGTACGGCGAGCCGAGGTCGTAGTAGAAGACCGGCCGCTCGTCGCTCACGCCCGCGGCCTCTCGTCCAGCCGCGCGATCCACGCGGCGAGGTTCGGTCGCCCCTCGACGCTCTGATGCGTGCCGAGGATCACGTGGAACTTCTCGTCGTCGGCGGGGTCCCGGTAGGCGGCGTACTTCAGGAACGGGAAGGCGGCACAGTCGGCCGCAGAGAAGTCGTCACCGAACAGGTACTCGCGGCCGTCCAGCATCCGCTCGAACAGGTCGAGGTGCTCGCCCATCACCAGCGCAAGCTCTGCGGTTCGCGCCGGCTCGGCCTCGATCGCATTCGGCGCGTGCTTCCAGACTCGGTTGAACCAGTCGAGGAACACGTCGAGCTCGGCTCGCCGCGCCGGGTCGCGCGGGAACAGCGGCGGCTCGGGATTGCGCTCCTCGAGGTAACGCAGGATGCGCGTGGAGTCCGCGATCACGCGGCCGTCATCGTCGATCACGGGGACGAGTCCCTGGCCGCTCGCCTGCTCGACGATCGAGCGGTCGCCGTAGTCGATCACGATCGACTCCACCTCGAGGCGCTTGTGCGCGAGCGCCAGCGCGACGCGCTCGCAGTTGGTGGACCAGTCGGCTCGGTAGAGGCGGATCATCCGCCGCGTTAGCCGTGGATCAGCCAGCCGTCGGCCGCGCGCGCGGCCTCCATCACGCCCTCGGAGAACGTGGGGTGCGCGTGCACCACGCGTGCAACCTCGCTGAACCCGCCCTCGAGCGCCTGCGCGTTCACGAGCTCCTGGATCATGTCCGCCGCCTTCACGCCCACGATGTGCGCCCCGAGCAGCTCGCCGTACTTCGACTCGCCGACGATCTTGATCATGCCGCCGCGGTCGCCGTAAACGGTGGGAGCGCCGACGGCGCCCATCGGGATCTTGCCGACCACCACGTCGTGCCCGCCCTCGCGAGCCTGCTTCTCGGTGAGGCCGAAGCTCGCCACCTGCGGGTAGCAGAAGGTCACGCTCGGGATGTTGGGGTAGTCGAGCGGATGGGTGTCCATGCCGGCCGCATCCTCGGCGGCGATGATGCCCTCGTCGGAGGCCTTGTGCGCGAGCGCCGGGCCGACCGACACGAGGTCGCCGATGGCGTACACCCGGTCGAGCGAGGTGCGCATGCGCCCGTCGACCTCGACCTGGCCGCTCTGTGTGGTCTTCACGCCGGCCTCCGAGAGTCCGAGGCCCTCGTCGTCCGCGCCGCGACCGGCGGCGATCACGAGGTAGTCGAACTTCTTCGTCTCGCCGCCCCAGGTGAGCTCCACGCCATCGTCCTTGGCCTCAGCGCCGTCGATCTTCGCGTCGGTGACCACGTCCACGTTCTGCTTCTTCAGCTCGCGCGCGGCCGCCTTCGCGATCTCCTCGTCCTCGAGCGGCAGGATCTGCGGCAGCGCCTCGAGCAGAGTCACCTTCGAGCC
>JBJMLG010000244.1:0-17713 GCA_045805385.1 Thermoleophilaceae bacterium | reverse complement strand
GTCTTTTCCTTTATCGGGGCGACTGGATTCGAACCAGCGACCGCTCGGCCCCCAGCCGAGTGCGCTACCAGACTGCGCCACGCCCCGAAGCGGGCGACGGGAATCGAACCCGCCCTAGAAGCTTGGAAGGCTTCTGTGCAACCACAACACTTCGCCCGCCGGGTGAGGCCATTCTAGAGCGACGGACGGCCGGCGCCACCTCTGAACGGCGCCGGGCCGCCGGGTCGCGCACGGAGCGGGGAGCGCCCGTGCGCGACCTAGCGGTCCGACGCCGCGGCAACATCGGGCGCCAAGCAGGTGGCGTGGAAGAGGAAGCCGTGGACGCGCGAGTAGTCGTCCTCGTGCCCGATTGAACCGCCGCATGCCGGGCAGCGGCCGAGCGACCTCGCCCGCTCGAGAGCAAGCTCGTCGTGCAGCATCGACACGGATGAGCCGTCATTGCGCTGGTCCCAGCCGGCGGGCCGGGAGAATCGTTCAGACATCAGGGGTACGTGCCTTATGGTCGGGTGGGGCAGGGTCTCGTCCAGCCGGCGAGCGCGTCGGCGCTCCCGCTGTCCCCTCCCTGATGCTCCGTCCCGGGGCGAATACCTTCCGGCGATCGCCTGGTCCGCACCGTGTCTACCCGGGCCCGGAACGGCTGAAACGACGGGGTAAGAGTGGCCCCACGGAGGTCAGCGCCGCACAGCGAGGCGGCGCGCGAGGCGCGTCTGGTGGCCCGCGGAATCGGCAGCCACGACGCGAACGTCGAGGCGCACGCGCGCGCTGCGGCGGAGCGCCGAGCGGATACGGGTGGCGTTCGCGCCGCGCAGTCGGAGCCTGAGCGTGGCCGCCCCGGCGGCGCCGAGGCTCGCGCGGGCGCTCGCGAGCACGGATGCGCGCATGGCGAGGCGCTTGCGGTCGCGGGCACCAACCCGCAGCTCAAGCGCGCACGTGCCCGCCTCGTCGAGCTTGCACCGCACCGGCACGCCCCGCCCCAGCAGCTTGGCGAGCCGCGCCGACGACGGGAGGCTGAGCGTCGTCGCGGGCGCCCTTGCCGGCGTCGGCACGCCGGTCGCGGCGGGCGTGCCGAACGTGACGGCGCCGTACGCGTTCACCCGGCCGCCGCTCGACAGCGGGCGCCCGAGGCCCGGATGATCGGCGCCGCCTAGCAGCGCGGCGCGCAGCTGCGAAGCGGTGTCGTCGGGATGGGCGGAGAGCACGAGTGAAGCGACGCCCGACACCTGTGGCGTGGCCATCGAGGTGCCGTCCATGTAGCCGTAGCCGCCGCCCGCCAGCGTGCTCAGGATCGACTCGCCCGGCGCGGCGACGTCCACCGAGCCCGCGCCCCAGTTCGAGAAGGTGGAGAGGCGGTCGGAGGCGTCGGTCGAGGCGACGCAGACGATGTTCGCCTCGGGGTAGGCGCAGGGGTATTCCGGCTTGCTGTCATTGCTTTCGCCCTCGTTGCCGGCGGCGACGACGAACAGCGTGTTCGGTGCGTTCGCGATCGCCTCACGGAGCATCGGGTCCGCGCCCGGCCCGCCGAGGCTCGCGTTCACGACCCGAACACCGTGGGCGGCCGCGTACGAGAAGGCCGCCGCGATGTCGGAGGTCCAGCCGCTGCCGCCGGCGTCGAGCACCCGCAGGGGCATCACGCTCGAGCGCCAGGCCACCCCCACCACGCCGACGCCATTGTTGCCGCGGGCGGCGATCGAGCCGGCCACGTGCGTTCCATGCCCGTCCTCGTCGACGGGCGAGGAGTCCCAGCCCACCCAGTCCCAGCCCTGCCAGTCGTCCACGAAGCCGTCGTGGTCGTCGTCGACGCGGTTGGTCTCGCGGCCATTCCCGCTCTCGCCCGGGTTGACCCAGCCGGCGCCGCGGAGATCGGGGTGGTTCAGGTCGACGCCGGTGTCGACCACGGCGACCGTCCCGCTCGGCCCCCCGGCCGTGATGTCCCAGGCCTGCGACGCCCGGATGTCGGCACCTGGAAGCCCCTCGTTGCCGAGCACGGGCTGGCCGTGGTTGACGAGACCCCACAGCGCGCCGAACATGGGGTCGTTCGGCGTCATCGTGGCGTGGTAGCGGTAGTTCGGCTGCGCCTGCGCCACGGCATCGCTCGCCTCGAGCGCGCTCGCTGCCGCCTCGACCGTCCCGCGCTTCACCCGCAGGAGCGACCAGCCGGGCACGCCCGCGGGCTTCTCCCCCTTGGCTCCCACCTCGGCCCGGGCGTCCGCCCGCTCTACCGGGGCCGAATCGGGCTCGTACCGCACCAGCACCTGGTCCGGCGCGGCCGGAGCGGCGTCGACGGCATGGGCGGCCGGCGCGGCGGCTAGCGCCCCGGCGCAGACCAGCATCGCGATCGGGACGAGGCGTCTCACGCCCCGGGTAGTCGGCCGCTACGCGGCCACCCTGCCCAGCCCTGGACGGAAAAACGACGCGATTCCGCGAGATCAGGGGAAGCGCGTCAACTTCACCCGAAACGGGTGCTGGAAAGGGGCTCGCGTGTCGATTAGGTTGGGAACATGCTCGCCGAAGCGATCACCTTCTCGCTCCTCCTGGCCCTCACCGCTGCCGCGGCGCCGTACCTGCGTCCGCGGCTGCCGCTGTCCGCCGACTACGTGATCCGCATGATCATGCCCGCGCCTCTCCTGCTCCTGGCAGCCGGAACACTCACCACCGGTGGCCATGGCGAAGCTGCGCTGGCAGTCGCCTATTCCGGGCTGCAACTGACCGCCTTCGCGTGTCTGTTCGTGCCCACCAGGCGATCGCGCTGGTCGCGCTTCGAGCGCCAGTTCTGGACCTATGTGAATGAGGCCGAGCACGTCCGCAACTAGCGGACGGCCCGGCCTCGCGAGAATCCGGAAATAAGCCCCGCTCAGGCGGTGCTGTTGCCCTCCGTCCCCTCGTCGCTCGTGGAGCCGAGCGGCGCTGCGCGGCGGCCGCCACCGCCGGCGGCCACCTCGCTGGGCGTGTCACCTGGCTCGGCCGCAGTTCGCTCGGCGTTGAAGCGTTTGCCGGTGCCGCGCGGGCTGGCGGTCTTGCGCCGCCGCGTGCCGCCCTTGCGCGCCCCGGGCGAGTCGGCTCGCGACGGGGCCGGTGTCTTCGGCAGGTGAAGCAGGTTCTCCACACCGGTCACCTCGGGCACAGCGAGAACGGTCGCCTCGATCTTCTTGATGCGAGCCGGGTTCTTGGCCTCCCCGTGCAGCACGACGACGTGGTCGACCACGTTGATGTCCACCTTCCCCTTTGCTTCGGGCAGCGCGCGGAAGAGAACGGTCTCGACCTTGCGGGCGAGCGTCACGTCGTCCATGTCCGGCTTGGGCTCCGCCCTGAGGTGACGGACCCGCTGAACCATGCCGTTCGCCTCGCTCGCGACGCGGCGGCTGAGCCGCTCAAGCTGCCGCGAGGTGCGTCGCACGGTTCCGAGGCCTCTGTCGGCCCAGGGCTTCAGCTGTTCCAACATCGTTCGCCTCCCAATCGGCTTGCTCGGGTGGGGGCTTCCCGCCATCCACCTGGCCAAACTGGAAATGCGGGCCGGTGGCCCGGCCGCCGCCTTTCTAGGCGACGGCCGCGGCCGGCGCGGTTTCGAGCGCGAGCTCGAGCACCTCGCCGATCGTCATCACCGGATGGAACGCCATCTGCTCGCGGACATCCTCTGGCACGTCGTCGAGGTCGCCGCGGTTGCGCTCCGGCAGGATCACGTCGGTGAGCCCGGCGGCATGCGCCGCGAGCACCTTCTGCTTCAGCCCGCCGATCGGCAGCACCCGGCCCTGGAGCGTGACCTCGCCGGTCATGCCCACCGTGTGCCGCACGGGGCGGCCCGACAGCAGCGACGCGAGTGCGGTGGTCATCGTGATGCCCGCGCTCGGGCCGTCCTTCGGCGTGGCGCCTGCCGGCACGTGCACGTGGAACTCTCGCTTCTCGAACTCGTCGGGATCGATCCCGAGCTCGTCCGCGTGCGAGCGCACGTAGGAGAGGGCGATCCTCGCCGACTCCTTCATCACGTCACCGAGCTGGCCGGTGAGCACCAGCCCCTCGTTGCCGCGCATGCCGGTCGCCTCGACGAACAGCACGTCGCCGCCGACTCCGGTCACGGCAAGGCCGGTGGCCACACCGGGGACCGCGGTCCGCTCGGCTGCCTCCTGGTGGAAGCGCTGGCGGCCGAGGGCGTCGCGCACCTGCTCGGTGCCGATCTCCACGGGCGCGGTGGCCTCACCCGACGCGATGCGAGTGGCGGTCTTGCGGAGCACGCGCCCGAGCTCGCGCTCGAGGTTTCGCACGCCCGCCTCACGCGTGTACTCGCTCACGACCTGGCGCAGCACCTCGTCCGACACGAACACCTCGTCCTCGTTGAGGCCGTTGCGCTCTCGCTGACGCGGCCACAGGTATCCCTTGGCGATCGCGACCTTCTCCTCGGTCGTGTAACCGTCGAAGCGGATCGTCTCCATACGGTCGAGCAGCGGCGCGGGGATGGTCTCCGCCACGTTCGCCGTCGCGATGAAGAGGACCTGCGACAGGTCGATCTCCACGTCCAGGTAGTGGTCCCGGAACGAGTGGTTCTGAGCCGGGTCGAGCACCTCGAGCAGGGCCGCCGAAGGATCGCCGCGCCAATCGGCGCCGACCTTGTCGACCTCGTCGAGCATGATCACCGGGTTCATCGTGTCGGCGTCGCGCAGGGCACGGACGAGCCGTCCCGGCAGGGCGCCGATGTAGGTGCGCCGGTGGCCGCGGATCTCGGCCTCGTCGCGCACGCCGCCGAGCGACATGCGAACGAACTCGCGACCCGTCGCGCGTGCGATCGACTCGCCGATCGAGGTCTTGCCCGTACCGGGCGGCCCGATCAGCGTGAGGATTGCGCCTGAGCGCTTGTCCTCGGCGATGCCGCGCTCCTCACGCAGCTTCTTCACCGCGATGTACTCGACGATGCGCTCCTTCACGTCCTCGAGGCCGGCGTGGTCGGCATCGAGCACCGTACGCGCGTGCACGGGATCCAGGCGCTCGTCCGAGCGCTTGCTCCACGGCACGGCGATCAGCCAGTCGAGGTAGCTGCGGATGGTCGAGCTCTCGGGCGACTGCTCGCCCATGCGCTCGAGCCTGCCGAGCTCCTTGTCGGCCTGCTCGCGCACTGCCTCGGGCATGCCGGCTTCCTCGATCTTCATCTTGTACTCGTCGATGACAGAACCGTCGTCCTCGCCGAGCTCCTTCTGGATCGACTCCATCTGCTTGCGCAGGAAGTACTCACGCTGCTGCTTGTCGGCACCGGCGCGCACGTCCTCGCGGATGCGGTCGCGCACCTGCTGCTCGGCCAGCCGCTCGCGCTGGAGCTTGAGCGCCAGCTCGAGCCGCTCGGTCACGTCGAGGGTCTCGAGCAGCTCGCGCTTGTCGTCGAAACTGATGTCGGGCGAATAGCCAGCGGTGTCCGCGAGCGCGCCCGGCTCGACGATCGAGCGCATGAAGCCGGCGATGCGGCCGTCGTCGCCGCGCATCTCGAGGATCTCCTCGACCACGGCGCGGTACTCGCGCTCGGCGTTGCGGGTGCGACCGTCGACCGGAGTCTCGTCCGGGTGCGGTTCGACCTGCACGCGGAGACGGCCGTCCGGGCCGGTCGAAGCTGCGCCGATGGTGGCGCGATGCTGACCGAACAGGCTGACAGCGTGTGCCCCGCCCGGGAGGCGAACCTTCTCGACCACTTCGGCAACCGTGCCGACACGGCCGAACTCGTTCTCGTGCCTGGGCACGAGAAGCACTCGATCCTCGTCACCGGTGTCGATGGCGAGGGTCACGTTCATGTTCGGGAAGACGACCGTGTCTTCCAGCGGTATCAGGATCAAGTTTTCCAATGTGGTGCCTTCGTTAGTGTCACTCACGGATAGTAAGTTTAGCGGCCCGGACTTAGATTGTTTGGGGCCGTCGACGGGCGTAGACACCGGCAATGATGGTGGGACGAGCGGTGGGCGGGCTCCGCGAGACCCTCGGGATACCGCGAATGGGTTACCTCGTCCTAGGCGTGGATGACTTTAGTCGCGTATAGGGCGACAAAAGTCATCCACCCCCTCCCGGCCACCCGTTATTGCTGCTGTGAGCGCTCAGGCAACCGCGGCGCGGGCCCGCTTGACCTCATACATCCGGTCATCCGCGGCCCGCTGCAGATCGTCGGCGGTCTCGCCGTTCACCGGAAACAGAGCGATGCCGACCGACGCCGACGCCGGCGCGATCGCCGCCTCGAGACGCTCCGCGAGGGCTTCGGTGTCACGGCGCCCGGTACCCACGGCCACGATCGCGAACTCGTCGCCGCCCATGCGGCCGAGCACGTCGGTGTCGCGCACCACTGCCCGCATGCTCTTCACCGCCTGCACGAGCATGGCGTCGCCAGCGGCGTGGCCGTTCGTGTCGTTCACGGCCTTGAAGTTGTCGAAGTCGAGCTGGATCAGCGAGAGCGGGAGCTTGTCGCGCCTCGCGTCCACCAGCGCGGCCTCGAGCTTCTCCTCCACCCCGCGCCGGTTCAGGCAGCCCGTGAGCGGGTCCGTGCGCGAGGCGAGCGCGAGCTCGCGGCGCTGCCGGCGCCCCGTGCTCGTCTGCCAGACACAGGCGCCGCCCACGATCGTGAGGCAGCCGAGGAACAGCATGACGTGGGCCCAGGCGGTCTCGCTGGCGACGAGCCCCACCAGCACGAACGAGCCCATGTCCACGCCCGCCACCGCCGCCACGAGGCGCGTGCTCGAGTACGACACGCTCGCGAACACGAGCGCCACGAAACCGAGGTACGAAAGCGGGCTCCGCACACCGCCGTCGAGCGCGGTGCCCGTCGCGATCAGCAGGATGACGCCGAGGTTCCAGCACAGCGTGAACGCCACCTCGCGCGTTCGCGTGGCGAGCAGCCGCCGCAACGGCACGAGCGGCACGAGCAGTCCGAATCCCAGCGCGCCCCCGATCAGCGCGACGATCGCCGCGCGATGCGGCTCGTGCCAGGTACTCGCCGCATAGGCCCCGGCAGCGCCGCAGGAGAGCAGCGTGATCCACACACCGCCCCAGGCGCTTCTAAGGATCCTCTCGGTTCCGTGGGAATCCATCCCCACGGCCTACATCGTCCGAATGGGTCACTCTGCTTGAGTGGTGCAAGCCCGGCCGGCCCCGAAAGCCGCTCCGGCTACCGCCCCGCACAGCACCACGGCGAAGCCGAGCACAACCGCGTAGCCCATCAGGTTGTCGGCGGCGCTCACGCCGATCAGACCGGCCGACACCGCGATCGACGCCGTGGCGATGTCGCGCACCTGCGGCCGCTGCCAGGCCGCGATGCCCGCGGCGAGCATCCCGCCCAGGAAGCCGACCCACAGCACCAGCCCCGGAACGCCGAGCTCCACGAACGAGCGCACGTAGTCGTTGTGTGCCGTGAAGCCACGGTGTGCGCGGGTCACCTCTGACTGAGCGGCGATCGTCGGGTAGGTGCGGTCGCTCGTGCCGAACTCCTCGACGGTGAGCCGCGGGTAGGTGCCGAAGCCCTCGCCGCTGAGCGGATGGTCGCTTCCGTAGTGCACCATCCGGCCCCACTGCCCGGTGCGCCAGGTCCAAGAGTTGCTCGAGGCCGACTCGTTCTGGCTGGTGAGGTCGCCGAAGCGGGCCGTGACCTTGTCGACCGTGCCGGGGAAGGCGAACACCGACACGAGCAGCCCCACCGCGCCGATCACGAACAGCCGCGGGTAGCGCAGGACGCCGAGCACGAGGAGCGAGGCAGCGAAGCCGACCCAGGCGCCGCGCGTGTACGTGGACACGAGGCAGACGCCTCCGGCCGCGATCAGCAGCCCGAGTGGGACCCTCGTCGCCAGCGTGGGCCGCTCGAGGAACACGACCACCGCGAGGATCAGCACCACCATCAAGAAGTAGCCGAAGTAGTTCGGGTGGGTGAAAGGCCCCTTCACCGCGGAGAAGCCGGCACGCGTGGAGAGCTGGCCGGTGGCGAGCTGGTGAAGCGCCACGAGGATCGGCACCACGGCCGAGGCGAGCAGCGCGTTCACCGCGATGTCGAGCCGGCGGCGGTCGCGCACGGTCCACGCGGCGAGCGCCAGTAGCGCCAGTACGGCGGCGAGGCGCAGCCAGCCGAGCAGCTCGTCCGACGGCATGGGCAGGTAGCGCACGCCCACCATCGGCAGGTACAGCCCGTCGGGCTTCGGCCCCTCGTCGAGCGTGGGCGCGAGCTGCAACGCCGGCAGCGCCACGATCAGGAATCCGAGCATCGGCAGCGTCGCGCGGCGCGCCGGGAGCCGCGGCGCGGCGAGCAGCAGCGCGAGGCCGCCGCCGGCGAGCGTGAAGAGCGACAGGATCACGCTCGAGGGCATCGCCGCCTCGAGCACGAGCAGGCCGATCAGCGCCTCGAATGGAAACGCGATCACCGCCGCGGCGCCGAGCGCCGCCAGCGCCGTGACGATGAGCGCGCCCGGCGCGAGCACCGCGAGCGCGCCCGAGGCTGCCGCGAGCGCGGCGCCGCCTGCCGCCCAGGGGGCGTTCTCAGTAGTCGCGATAGCGCGACGCATCGGCCCTGGCGCCCGTCAGCACCACGCCGAGAGGCCGGATCCCGGCCTCGGACATCCGGTCGGCGAAGCGGCGAAGGTCGTCGACGGTGGAATGGAACAGGCGCACGACCACCACCACGCCGTCGACCTTCTTGGCCAGCGGCAGCATGTCGCTGAACAGCCCGATCGGCGGGCCGTCCACGATCACGGTCTCCTGGCGCTGGTGGACCTGGCTGAGGAGCGACTCGAGGGCCTGCTCGTTCAGCAGCGTGCTGGGCCGGGCCGGCACGGGTCCGGCAGGGACCATCGCGAAGCGCCCGTTCATCACCACGAGCGGCCCGTCGCCGTTCAGCTGCGAGGTCACGCGCGCCTCCTTCACGGCCTCGTCCAGGCGGTCGGTGCCGGCGAGCACCTTGGCCGTGCCACGGCCGCCGTTCACCGAGAACGCCTTCGACAGCGCCGGGCGGCGGAGATCCGCCTCCACCACGAGCGCATCGCGGTGCGTTTCCTCCATCGCCAGCGCGAGGTTGGCCGCCGTGCTCGACTTACCGTCGCGCGCGCCGGCGGAGGTGATCAGCAGGCTGTGCAGCGGGCCGTTCGGCCGCACCATGTCGAGGTTCGAGCGCAGCGCGTGGAAGCTCTCCACCGCCATGGTCTTCGACTCCGCCCCCTTGCCCGGGCGCGGCACCTCGGCGACGATCGGCACACCGGGGAAGATCGAGCGCACGTCCTCCTCGCTCTTCACGCGCCGGTCGAGCCGGTCGCGCAGCAGCGCCAGGCCGAGGCCGATCAGCACCCCGAACATGAGCCCGAGGCCGATGTCGCGCTTGGGCTGAGGCTGCGCCGGCACACCGGGCACGCCCGCGGGCTGAATCAGCGAGGCGTCGCCGTTCTCGAGCGACGACGCCAGCTGCAGCGAGCGCTGTTGCTGCCGTAGCCGCCCGATCTCGCCCTGGTCGCCGTGCACCCTGCGCAGGCGGGCCAGGCGGCGCCCGATGGTGGCGGCCGCGCTGCGCACGCTCTGCCGGTTCACGCCGCTGCGGAAGCCGATGTACGCCCGCGCGAACGCGTTCGCAAGGCGGGCAGCCCGTCGCGGATTGCCGTCGCTGACGATGATCGAGACGACGTTCGAATCGCCGCCGCCCGACACCCGCACCTTGCCGAGGAGCGCCCCGGCGGGCTCGTCGAGCTTGAGGTCGTGCCGTACCTGCGCGGCGACCTTGGGCAGCGCGACGAGCTGGACGTCGGTGGCCGTCTGGCGGTTCGGGTCGATGCCCGGCACGCCGGTCAGCTGCTGCTGGACGCCGCTCTGCTGCAAGAGCAGCTTCGCGCTCGTCTCGTACACCTGCGGCCTGCTCGAGGACCACGCCCACGCGACCGAGGCCGCGAGGACCGCGCACAGCGCGATCAGCCACCACTGCTCCGTGAGCAGACGCCCGAACCTGCGCAGCTCGCTCGCCATATCCCGGCGCTCGACGTCGAACGTCGACTGCATCATCCCGTCTCCCGCTTCCGTGTGGGACTACCCCTGCTCATCCCGATGGCCCCGTCGCAACCGGCTCCTGCACACCGGTCAAGGCCTCGGAGGCGGCATCGTAGCTCAGTTCCTCCTGCACATACGCAGGTTCCCTTGGCGACGCCGGCCCGTGCAGCGCGCTCCACAGAAGCAGCCTCGCGGCGAAGGGAATCCCGATCAGGAGATACCGTCGCACCAGTCGGCGCGGCTCCTGCGCGAGCCGGTGCAGCCACTCGAGGCCGGAGCGCTGCATCCAGCGCGGAGCGCGGCTCACGTCGCCCGCGACGAAGCTGATGCTGATGCCGATCCCGAGGAACCACGTGCGCGGGAACTGCGGCCGCAGCTCGCCGATCAGCCGCTCCTGCTTGGGGAACCCGAGGCCCACGTAGACGATGTCGGGCCGCGTCCGCTCGAGCTCCTCGGCGATCCGCGCATACCAGCCGCGTTCGCGCTCGAATCCGTGCGGTGGGCAGAGCGTGCCCGCGACGCGCAGCTGCGGGAAGGCCTCGCACAGCCGCCGCGCCGCTTCGTCGCACACACCGGGCGCGCCGCCGAGCAGGAACACCGAGCGGTTGCCGGCAGCCGCCCGCTCGGTGAGCGACCAGATCAGGTCCGATCCCGCCACTCGCTCCGGCAGCGGCGCTCCGAGCAGCCTGCTCGCCCACACGAGCGGCATGCCGTCCGCGACGACGACGTCGGCGCGCTGGAACATGCGCCGCACCGCGGCATCGCTCCGGAAGGTGTGGAGGTGGTCGAGATTGGGCGTGATCACCCAGCCCCCGTTGCCGCGCTCCAGTGCCCGGTCCACGCGGTCGACCACGTCGTGCTCGGACAGGCGGTCGACCTCCATTCCCATGATTTCGATTCGTGTCGGCATCGCCGCTGCTACGCCCCTTCTCTCGCCCCTTCGAACAGGCCCTCGAGCTGCTCCGCCGAGCGTTCGAGCGACCAGTCGCTTTCAACCGTCCGCCTGCCGGCCGCCCCCATCTGCGAACGCAGGCCCGGGTCGCCGGCAAGCCGCGCAAGCGCGTCGGCCAGCCGGTCGACCCTGCCGGGCGGGACGAGCAACCCTGCCGTCCCGTCTTCAACCAGCTCCGGCACTCCCATGACGGAGCTCGCCACGACTGGGAGTCCCGTCGCCATCGCCTCCATGAGCACCACCGGCACCCCTTCGGCGAAGCTCGGCAGGCAGAACACGTCCGCCCGCCCGTAGTGCGCTCGGATTTCGTCCTGGCCGACCGCGCCCGCGAAGTCGATCCGGTCCGCCACTCCCCCGCGCTCGGCGAGGCGCTCCAGCGCGGCGCGGGCCGGACCGTCTCCTACGACGGTCGCGCGCACGTCGAGGCCGCGGTCTGCGAGCTGCGCCAGTGCCTCCACGAGCAGCGCCTGGCCCTTGCGCTCCACCGCCTGCCCGACGTTGAGGACGCGAACCGCGCCGGATCCGTTGGCGTCGGCGCCGCCGTTGCGCGTGACCGCCGCGAACTCCCGCGGATCGACACCGCAGCGAACGACGTGCAGCTTCGGCCACTCATCGGCAGGCAGGAGCGCCATCAGCTGTGAGCGGGCGAAGTCGCTGATGCAGACCACGAAGCGTGCCGCGCGTGCCTTCTCGGCGAGCCTGTGCGCTGCCACGTCGGCCAGCTCGGTGGGGCCGTGCAGGGTGAAGCTGAACCCATCGACCGCTCCGTAGCGGGCCGCGAGCAGCGCCACGTCGGCGCCCACGTTGGCGAAGTGCACGTGGAGGTGCCGGATGCCGCGGCGGCGGCACTCGCGCGCGACGAGCATCGACTCGGCGAAGTAGAAGAGCTGCCAGAACGCGCCCCGCACACCACCGGGGCTCAGCCGCAGAGCCTCGGCGAACGTGGCGAGGTAGCGCAGCGGCCTGCGCGCGAACGCCGAGGCATGTGCCGCGAGCAGGCGCAGCGGGTTCGCCGGCAACACGTACCACGTGCGCTTGCGCTCCTCGCGATCGGCGCTCGAGAGCAGCTCGGAGTCGCGAGGACGCCGGATCGAGAACGTGTGCACGTGGACCCCGCGAGCACGTAGAGCACGCACCTCCCGAAGCACGAAGGTGTGCGACACAGCCGGATAGCGGCTGCAGAGATAGCCAACCTCGGTTTTCATCACCCCTGCCTAGGGAGTTACGGCCCCTGCATGCCCCCTATAGATCGCGTCGGCGTTTCTGTGGATGCGCAGCGCCAGCTCGGTGAGGAAGCGCTCCCGGCGCACCTCCGACCACTCCAGCGCCTTCGCGTGGTGGCTGCGCCCGCCCGCCGCGGCCTCCCTGATCCCGTGGGCGAATTCAGCCGCGTCGACACACACCCGCACCGTCTCCGGGGGGTCGCTGATGCCGCGCAGCGCGCCCGGCATCGCCACCACCCGCGTGCCCGAGGCGATGGCGTCGAGAGTCTTCACCTGGATGCCGCCGCCCCCCACGCACGGGATCGCGAGCGACCGCGCGGTGGCCATGAAGGCCCGCGCGTCCGGGACGGGGCCGCGGTAGCGCACGTTGCCGTGTGCGCCGGCGAGCCACTGTGCCCCGCGCCCCGCCACCTCCACGCTCATCGTGTCCGGCAGCCGCGGCCGCACCTCGTCGACGAAGAAGCGCAGGGCGTCCCGATTCGGGCGCCAGCTCCAGGTACCGATCAGGCCCACGTCGAAGCGCTTGGGCCTCCGGGTCTCGGCCGCTCGCGGCTTCACCGCGGACGGGACGGCGAACTCGGCGACGTTGCCCGCCCCGAGCCGCCGGAAGCGCATGGCGTCGGCGGCGGTGAGGGTCCAGACGTCCGTGGCGGCGCGCGCCAGCCGCTCCTCGAGTGAGCGCGCCGCGCGCGACTCGCGCTTGTAGAGGGCGCGCGCCAGCGGGCTCCCCGCATGCTGCGCACGTTCCGCATACACCAGGTGCTCGACGTTGTGGGCGAGCAGCACGAGCCTCGGGGCGGCGCCTTCCACCACCGGCATGAGCCAACCCGTCTGCGCATGGTCGATCACGATCGCGTCGAAGCTCTCGCGCTCCAGCAGGCGGCTCACGCGCTCCACATAGCCCTCGGAGCGGTACTTGGCCACCGAGTAGGGCAGCCGGTGAGCGAGTGCGCCCGCCATCCAGGGCGCCACGGTCGTGAGCGGGGCGGAGTCGGTCTCGATGTGGCGTGCGCCGGCGAGCAGGGTCCCTGCGGGCGGCTGCCCGTCGTCAGGCCTGGAGTAGCCCACCACGAGCACGTCGTGCCCCGCCGCACGCAGGCCGTCGACGAACGCCTGCGACACCACCTCTCCCCCGCTCGAGCGCCGGTGCGGCGCGACCGTGGTGAGGAACAGGACCCTCGCGCTCATTGACCCCGCCGTCCGAGGACCAGCGGAACCGTGCGCAGCAGGATCTTCAGGTCGAGCCAGAGCGACCAGTTGGCCAGGTAGAGGTAGTCGATCCGCACCATGTCGCGGAGCGGGACGCGCGAGGAGCCGAGCACCTGCCAAACGCCCGTCATGCCCGGCTGGATCTCGAGGCGCCGCCGCAGCCAGCCCTCCACGTGGACGTCCTCTTCCGGCACGAGCGGCCGCGGGCCGACAAGGCTCATCTCGCCGCGGAGCACGTTGAACAGCTGCGGCAGCTCGTCGATCGAGAGCCGGCGCAGCACCCGCCCCACGCGTGTGAGGCGAGGGTCGTCGGCAATCTTGAAGAACCCCTCCTCGGCCTCGTTCATCTCCCTGAGCGATGCCTTCTGCTCGTCGGCGTCCTCGACCATGGTGCGGAACTTGAGGAGCGGGAACTCCGCCGCCCAGAGGCCCACGCGCCGCTGACCGAAGAACACCGGGCCGCGGGAGTCGAGCTTGATCGCGATCGCGACCACCGCGAACAGCGGCGCAAGCAGGATGAGGCCGGTGAGCGAAGCGGTCACGTCGAGCATGCGCTTCAGGCGGCGGGAGGAGCGCGACAGCTGCGACACGCGCACACCGAGCAGCTGCATGCCGTCGACGTCGTCGAACTCGACGGCCGATCCCACCACCTCGAGCAGGCGCGGCACGAGCGTCACCTTCACGCCAACCGCCTTGATCAGGCGGATCTTGTCGAGCAGGCGGTCCGACCCGGCGTCGCTTTCCGGAGCGATCACGACGCGGTCGATCTGCTGTGCCCACAGCACGGCCGCCAGCCCCGGCAGGTTGCCGAGCACGGGCGGGTCGCCGGGCACGGTCGCCGGCCGCGCGCTCGTGTCGAGGCCGTGCGAGCGGCGCCCGTCGAGCGGTACGCGGCCCACCACCCTCGCGTTCACGAGGCCGCTCCGCTCGATCCGGCGGGTGAGCTCGCGCGCGGCAACGGCATCGCCGAGCACGAGGCAGCGCTCCGGCAGCGTGACAGCGAGCGCGATGCGCCGCGCTACAGCGCGGCCCGCAGCGAGGGCGGCTAAGAGCGCTGTGAGGAGACCGACGACCTCGATCCGCCCCAGACGACCGGCGAAAACCAAGGGCGAGGCCAGCCAGGCGAGCAGCGTGAAGCCCACCGCCACGTGAAAGAGCGACGTCGCCTCGTCGAGGGTGCCCTTGCCGAGCACGTGCTCGTCGCGGTCGTAGAGGCCGGAGGTCTTGCTCGCGATGACGAGCAGCGGGAGCAGCGCGACGGCCGCCGGCTGGAGCGGGTCATTTCCCGCTATGGCGACGAGCACGAGAGCGCCGAGCGCGGCCAGCATGTCGGCCGTCACCAAGGCTCGCTTGAACGCGGCGTCGCGGCCGAGCGCCGCACCGCGGGGAAGACCCTCCCTGATCTCGAATCCGGGATCCGTCCGGCGCCTGAAGCGCACGAGCGAAGAGCGTCGCCCCCGGAACCTCCCGGGGCCGATCTCCTCTCCAATTTGTCCCGTCCCGGGGGGCCTTGTGTCCCCCTCCGCTGGGGCCCTGCCAAGCCCGACAGCCATCGGCGGCCTCCCGTACCGTCCGAAGTGAGACGAGCGACATTACCGGACCAGAAGAGCGGGCGCGTAGCTTCCCCGTTAACGGCGCCGCGGCCGTTCGAGCCGGGTAGATTCCGGGTCCATGGAGCTGGCAGGGAGCGCTCCCGCGCGCGCGTCCGAAACGGGTCAGACGCGTCCGGCTGTGGACGTCGTCGTGCCCTTCCACGGGACCGCGAACGAGCTCGCCGAGCTGCGGGAGCGGCTCGCCGGGCTGCGGCTGCGCGACGGCGACTCGCTCACGGTCGTGGACAACAGGGCGGACGCGGCCAGCGCCCGTTTCGGCGAGCGCCGGCGGGTGCTCGGCGCCCCGGCGCTCCAGTCGTCCTACTTCGCGCGCAACGCCGGTGCGGCGGGCGGGCGGGCCGCGTGGCTGCTGTTCCTCGACGCCGACACCGAGCCTCCGGCCGGCCTGATCGACAGCTACTTCACTGCTCCGCCCGGACCGCACACGGCCGTTCTCGCCGGCGGCGTGCGCGACGTGCCGCTACACCGCTCGGCGCGCCCCACGCTCGCCGAGCGCTACGCGTCGATCTGCTCGCTGATGAGCCAGCAGAACACGCTCCGGGGCGAGCGCGGCTACGCGCAGACCGCGAACTGCGCGGTGCTGCGGGAGGCGTTCGAGGAGGCCGGGGGCTTCGAGCCGGCGGTGCGCTCGGGCGGCGACGCCGACCTCTGCTTCCGCCTCCGGGAGCGCGGCTGGGAGATCGAGCCGCGCGAGGCCGCGGCGGTGCTGCACCACAGCCGGAGCACGCTTCGCGGCTTCCTGCGCCAGCGCGCGCGCTACGGCGCGGGCGCGGCCTGGCTGGCGGAGCGCCATCCGGGCTCGTTCGAGGCCGTTCCCCTTCGCAACCTGATGGTCTGGACCGCGAAGTGCGCGCTGCGCGGACTCCGCGCCCTCGCGCGTGGCCGCCGCGACGAGGCGATCGTGTGCCTGTTCGATCCCGCCGGGATGTGGGCGCTCGAGCTAGGCCGCCGCAGGGGGTCGAACGCGGCATGAGCACTCCGGCGGCCCGCGTGGTCATCCGCGCGAAGGACGAGGCGGCATCGATCGGGCGGGTGCTCGAGATCCTCGGCACGCAGACCGTCGCGCGCGAGCTCGAGGTGGTCGTGGTCGACTCCGGCTCCTCCGACGCCACGGTCGACATCGCGCGCTCGGCGGGCGCACGCGTGATCGAGATCCCCGCGAACACCTTCACGTTCGGAGGCGCGCTGAACACCGGGCTCGAGGGCATCGAGGCCCCCGCCGGCATCGCGCTCTCGGCGCACTCCTTCCCTCACGACGAGCGCTGGGCGGAGCGCATGCTCGAGGCGCTCGAGGACGAGTCGGTCGCGTGCGCGTGCGGCTACGACTCAGCACCCGACGGGTCGGCGCTCACCGAGCGGCTGGTGCAGGACCGCGAACTCGCGCGAGAGTTCCCGCTCTACGGCTATTCCAACAACGCGGGGGCGCTCCGCAGCGAGCTCTGGCGCGAGCGGGGGTTCCGCGCGGACATGCCCGGCACGGAGGACAAGGAGTGGGCGTGGCACTGGCTCGAGCGCGGCCGGCGCACGATCGTGGATCCCGCGCTGGCGGTCGAGCACGACCACGAGCACGAGCCGCCGCTGTACCACCTGAAGCGCGCGCGTCGCGAGTGGTGCGGGCTCGGCATGTTCCTCGACCTGCCCGCCCCGAGCGCCACCGAGCTGGCGCACAGCTGGTGGCGGGACACGGCTCCCTACCGCTCGCGCACGCGCGCTCGGGTGAGCCCCAAGCGCGCCGCGAAGCTCGGCGGCTGGTATCTCGGCCTGCGCGACGCTCAGCGCTTGTGCGCGTGATGCACCACGTGCGGGATCTTCCAGCCCTGCGGTGAGGGCAGCTTGAAGCGGCCCTTGCGCTCGACCCGGTCGAAGCCGGCGGTCCAGAGCATGCGCTTCCACGTGTGGATGCTCGGCAGCCAGAACACCACCGCCTTGTCGCGATCGGCGAGGTAGCGGCTGACCGGAATCGGCAGCAGGCTGGTCGGCCGGTCGTATTCCTCGGCGCTGATGAACGTGCCGCTGCACAGGTTCGCGATGCGCTCGAGCGCTAGCAGCTGGTCGCGCAGGTGCAGCAGCACCGAGCCGCAGAACACGATGTCGAAGGTGCCGAGGTCCTCCGGCTTCGCCTCGTAGATCGAGCACACGACGCGCTCCACGCTCGAGCCGTAGATCTCCCGCGCGAGCCGGAAGCCCTGGCCGCGCGGCTGGTCGGGGAACACCTTGGGCCGTCGCCGCGGCGGCCAGTCGAGCTCCCGCTCGTCGTCCAGGTCGAGGGCCACCACCTCGGCCCCGCGCCGCTCCATCTCGAAAGCCCAGAAGCCGTCCCAGGTGCCCACGTCGAGCGCGCGCATTCCGTCCATCCGCTCGGGAAGCCCGTAGCTGTCCACGATCCCGCGCGTGTCCACGAATCCGGGCGTGATCTGTCCCGGGGCCAGCTCCATCGTGTGGTACCAACCGATCTCCGCCGCGCGCTCGAGGAGCGCGCCCCTGCCGTCGAGCGTCGTCATGGCGCAGCAGGGTAGGGCGCCTCCGCGCCGGGCGCGCCGGTTCCTCACGGGCGCAGGCCGCGGGCATGGAGGCGCAGCCACCAACGCAGCCGCTCGCGCTCGCGGCCGCGCGCGAACGGCATTCGCACGAGCGTGCCGGCGCAGGCGCACGCCGCGTAGAGCCGCGCCCGGACAGGGCCGCGGCGCCGGGCGATCCAGGCGTATGTCGCAGCCCAGGTGCGCTCGGTCCGCTCGGCGCCGAAGGCCGCG
>JBJMLG010000243.1:0-8477 GCA_045805385.1 Thermoleophilaceae bacterium | reverse complement strand
CGGAGCTTCGTCGAGAATCGGCGCGCGGGCGCTGCGCGGCGCGTAACTTGCGCGACGGCATGAGGATTGCAGCGGTCACGGCCCTTCTGGTGGTCGCTCTGGCAGGCACCGCCTCGGCGAACCTGGTCACGAGCGACGTGACCCAGGAGGCGCTCGGCAACAACCCCGCCGTCGTGAACTACGACCCGCCGACCCAGAGCACCCTCTGGCCAGTCCCGGTGACTTCGACTTGCTCGCCCCAACCGGGCTCGAGCTTCAACGTGGGCACCACCGCGGTCGACTGCGTGTCGGTGCCGCTGGACACCGGCAGCTTCAACGTGAACGTGATCGCCGGCACCGGCCCGACGCTCGCGCAGCCGTCGAACGTGCTCGCCTACGCCGGCGCGGGCAAGACGTCGGCCGTCGTCACCTACCCGCTGCCTGCGGCGACTGACCCGTCAGGCGTCTCGTCGCTGGCGTGCGCGCCGGCCTCCGGGAGCGCGTTCGCGCTCGGCAACACGCTCGTGCGCTGCGACGCGAAAGACGGCGTCGGGAACCCGTCGGCGGTTGTCTTCTACGTGACCGTGGCGAACCACGCCGCTTCGGGCGACAGCGGCGGCGGCACAGGCGCAAGCGGCGCCCGCGCCGCCGTGCTCACCGGCGGCGCGACCTACGTGGTGAAGAGCGGCCGCACGCGGGTCACGGTCGCCTGCCCGCCCGGCAACCCCTCCGCGTGCACCGGCGTGACGGCGTTCCTCGTGCGTCTCTCGAACGGGAAGTCGGCCACCGGCACGGGCCAGCTGGTGAACCTGGGCAGCGCAAAGTTCTCGCTCGCGCCCGGCAGGTCGACGGGACTCACCGTGAAGATCACCCGCACCGGGCAACGCTTGCTCAAGCGGCTCAAGCGCTTCTCCGCGCTCCAGCAGGCGAGCACTCGCGACCCCGCGGGCAGGGAGCTCGCCTCGAGCCGGGTCGTCACGCTGAAGCAGGCGAAGGCCAAGAAGAAGCGCTCGCGTCACCGCTGAGCTCGTTGCGGCGACCGGCGCGCACGCGCGCCACCACGCCCTACGATTTTTCACATGCGCGTGCTTGCGCTCACAGCGGCCTCGGCAGCCGCGCTGGCGCTCGCCTCCTGCGGCGGCGGCAACGGGAACGGCGGCTCGGTGCCGAACTCGGCGACGAAGAGCACGCCGGCGTCGCTCGCCGAGCTTCCGGCCGGCGCCCGTGCCGAGGTGCAGCAGGCGAACGCGAAGATCGCGTCCTACTGCGCGCAGGCGTCGAAGTCGCTCGACAACCCGCAGGGATCGCTTCCGACGACGGCCACGGACGGCTCGCTCCACAAGGCGGTCAGCTCGCTGATCGCCGTCGGGAAGCTGCACCCGAAGGAGATGGGCCCGGTGCTGTTCCAGGCCCAGAAGACGCTGCAGGCGGGCTGCTACCCGTCGCAGGGTGAGCGGCTGAACGCCGCCCGGCTCGCCATCGGCGGCTGAGCGGCGCTCTGTCGCGTTATCCGGCTGTCTCGGTCGGCTCGGTCTTGCCGATCGCCGCTGCCGGAGGTGCGGTGTGCCCGACCGGCAGGACCGTGCGCTTCCACGTCTCGTTCACGACACCGGCGAATGCGGTGTACCAGGCGACCGCCGCCGTGGCGATGCCGATATACCCGCCGATCTTCGTGAGGTTGCTGCTCGTCTGGAATTCGCCGAACGCGAGGAACCAGAACGTCGCCGCGAGCAGGATGAAGACCGTCGCAACGGCGACGGACACCCGCATCGAAGCGATGAACATGTACGTGGTGAAGATCGCCCACGCCAGCAGGAAAAGCCCCACTGCGTCGCCCGCCTGTGCGGCGGGGATCTTGTCCGCGTAGAACTGGTTCAGCGCCCAGAACGAGAGCCAGAACGCTCCGAACGAGCTGAACGCCGCCGCAGCGAAGGTGTTGTTGCGGCGGAACTCCCACATGCCGGCGAGCAGCTGCGCGGCTCCTCCGTAGAAGAGCGCCATGCCCAGAACGGCCGGCGCGACTGCCTTGCTCACCCAGCCCGCGTTGATCGCCGACAGCATCATCGTGGTGCCCGCGAAGGCAGCGAGGCCGAGCGGCGCCGGATCGGCTATCGGCGCATGCGCGGCGGTGACGACCTCCTCACCTGCGCCACGTGTGACGGGGCGGCCCGCATAAACGGCCATCTTGCATTCCCCTCCTCCTGTTGAAGCGAGGGCGGTTGACCCGTCCTCCCACAGGTTCGCAATACCCGTTACGGGCCACGGAAACGCGTCTTATACCCCGTCTGGGCGCCCGGTTTCCCTGCCGCTCGCTCGGGTACCCGCCGCACATGACGGCACTGGTCCCAGACCTCCCCGAGGAGCTTCAGGTGGAGGTCACGGGTGCCTGCAATCTGCGCTGCCGGATGTGCCTCGTGCGCTACGCCCCGGCGATGGGCAGGCGCGAGGGGGCGCTCAGCTACGAGCAGTTCCTCGAGCTGGTCGACTCGCTGCCGCAGCTGCGGAAGCTGACCCTGCAGGGGCTGGGAGAGCCGCTGCTGTCGCCGCACCTCGTGGACATGGTCGCCCACGCCGCGTCGCGGGGCACGAGCGTGGGGTTCAACACGAACGGCACGTTGCTCGGGCGCCGCCGCTCGGAGGAGCTGGTGCACGCGGGGCTCGGCTGGCTGCACGTGTCGCTCGACGGCGCGACGGCCCCCACATACGAGGACGTGCGACACGGCACCGACTTCCGTCCCCACCCCGGCCAGTTCGAGCGCGTGGTGGCGAATCTGCGCGGCCTCGTGGAGGCGCGCACCCGAGCCGGCTCGGAGCTGCCCCGAATCCAACTCGTGTTCGTGGCGATGCGGCGGAACATCGACGAGCTCGAGGCGCTGGTCGAGCTTGGCGCGGACGTCGGAGTGGACTCCGTGTGGGTGCAGAATCTGAGCCACGACTTCAGCGACACCGATCCCTCCGGCGGCTACCGCGGGCTGCGCGAGTACGCGGCGGAGGAGGCGATCTTCGGGCACGACGAAGAGGCGATGCGGGCCACGCTCCGGGTCGCTCGCGAGCGGGCCGCGGAACTAGGGCTCGAGCTGCGCCTGCCGCGCCTCGACGAGCGGCCGTCGCCCCGGCCTGAGGGCACGCCGGGCTGCACGTGGCCGTTCGAGTCCGCCTACGTGACGCACCGCGGCGAGGTGCAGCCGTGCTGCATGGTGATGGGGAGCGATCGCGCGACCCTGGGGCAGCTCGACAACACCTCGTTCCCCGAGATCTGGGGGAGCGAGGAGTACCGCGACTTCAGGCAGCGGCTGCTCGAGGGCGAGCCGCCGCCGGTGTGCCGCGGATGCTCGCTCTACAGGCGAGTGTTCTAGCGGGCGCGCTCGAGCAGGCGCGCGCTTCGCTCCACGCGGGCGGGCAGCGCACGGCGGCGCCGGAGGGCCCACGGGAGCCCGCGCAGCGCGTCGTTCAAGGCGGCGCGGGCAGCGCGGCTCCGAAGCGCCTGGCGCGCCGTGGCGAACGTCGCCCCGAGCGCGACGCGCAGCGGGCGCCGCAGCCATGCCGACCAGAGGTCGTTGCGAATCTCCACGGCCGGGCGGACGCCGCGGTCGTGTGTGAGGTCGGGATGGTGGTGGGCAACCACCTCTGGCACATAGGCGAGCCCCCACCCCGCGCTCGCGAGGTCGAGGGCCAGGAGTTGCTCCTCGCCCCCCACGCTGAAGCGCTCCTCGAATCCGCCGGCCGCGAGAAAGGCATCGCGCCTCACCACGGCGCCGCAGGCCACGAAGCCGAGCACCGGCAGGCCGGGCAGTTCCTCGTCGCGGGGCAGCGGTGAGCGCTCCATCTCCTCGCACGCCGGATCGAGCCGCTCCTCGGGACCCACGAGTATGCGGGCGGCCAGCAGACCCAGCCGCGGGTGGCGCTCGAGCAGGTTCGCGGCACGCCCGAGGGACTCCGGGGCCCACCACGAGTCGTCGTCGCAGAAGGCCACGAACGGCGTGTCCACGGCACGCGCACCCACGTTGCGCCCCGCCGCGCCCATGTTGCGCCCAGCCTCGATCACGGCCACCGCGGGGAAGCGGCTCATCACGTGCTCGACCGTGCCGTCGGCCGACCCGTTGTCCACGAGCACCACCGGCGGCCGCGACGGCAGCGACTCGAGCTGCTCGAGTGAGCCGAGCACGTGGTCGCGCCGGTCGCGCGTGACCACGACTACGCCCACGCTCTGAGCCGCGGTGCTCATGCGCCGAGCGCCGAGATCACCGTCTCGGGCTCGATCTCGAGTAGCCCGGGATCCGGCCGGGCGGCGTGCGGGTCGCCGCGTCCTCCGGACCAGAGCGCCCGATGTCGTGCGCTGTGGGCGGGCGGCCCCCATTCCGACGGCGGCGTGGGGCCGAACAGCACCACGGAAGGCGTCCCGAGCGCCGTGGCGAGGTGGGCGATGCCGGTGTCGCCGCACGCGATGCGATCCGCGGCGGCCACCGCGCGGGCGAGGTGCGCCAGATCGGTACGCCCCGCCAAGACCGCGTCATCGGCCAGCCCCGCCTTGGAAGCCACCGCGCGCGCGAGCTCCACCTCCTCGGGGCCGCCTGTGACCGCAACGTGGCGGCCGGCGGCGATCTGCGCGCGCGCCACGGCCGCCCAGCGCTCCGCCGGCCAGCGGCGTGCCTCGCTCGCTGCGCCGGGATGGATGAGCACGGCGCCGCGGGCCACCTCGGGCGGCTCTCCCTCCGGGTGCGCGAGCCGCAGGTCGGACGGGTCCGCCGCGACGCCGGCGGACGACAGCAGCCTGCACCAGCGCGACACCTCGTGCTCGCCGGGCCGCCACTCGGGCATGCCATCGGTGAGCGGAATCTGGTCGTGGTGGAACGCGATCAGCCGGCGCGGCCGCGCCTCAACAAGCAGCCGGTGGCTCTGCGGCCCGCGGCCGTGCAGGTTCACCGCGATGTCAGCGCCACGGGGCAGCGGCGTGGCGAGGCCGCGCACGTCGGCGATCTCGTCGACCGCGCCGACGAGGTCCACGAGCGGCCGGAGCGCTCGCGGGGCGGCGAGCACTCGACGGTGGCCGGGGAACGAGCGGGCCAGTGCCCGCAGCGCTGGTACCGCCGTGAGCAGGTCCCCGAGCCCGAGCGCCCGCAGGATGAGCAGTCGCGGCGCCTCTACGGCCACGACGGCTCGACAGCCGGGGTGATCACGAGCTCGCGGAGCTCGCAGCCGGCAGGCTGGCGCAGTGCGAAGAGGATCGCCTCGGCGACGTTCTCGGGCGGGTTGAGCGACGCGTCCGGCCCAGGCTTGTAGCGCTCCTCGCGCTCGTCGAAGAAGTGAGTCTGCATGCCGCCGGGAATCACCAGGGTCACGCCCACGCGCCCCGCCGTCTCCGCCGCGAGCGCACGCGTGAACCCCACCACCCCGAACTTGCTCGCGCAGTACGCGGTCGCGTCGCTCACCGCCTTGATCCCGAGCGTGGATCCGATGGTGACGACGCGGCCCGCCGAGCGCTCGAGATATGGCAGCGCGGCGCGGATCACCGCGGCCGTGCCGAGCAGATTCACCGTCACGATGCGTTCCCATACCGCCGCGTCGACGCTCCGCAGCTCGCCGGGCACGTCGAACGCCGCCGCCGCGACGACCGCGTCGAGGCCGCCGTGGCGCTCCGCCGCGCGACGCACCGCCTCCTCCGCGTCGCGCGTGCTCGCGAGGTCCACGAGCTCGCGGTCATAGCCGTTCTGCGGGTCCGCCCGGTCAAGCACGACCGGCGTCCCGCCGGCGCGCTCCACCGCATCCACCGTCGCCGCGCCCAGCCCCGAGGCCCCGCCGGTCACGAGCACCGTCCCGGGCTCAAGCGGCGCCACGGGTCATCGCCTCCTCGATCAGCCGGGTGGTGGAGCGGCCCTCCACGTAGGGCAGGATCACAGCGCGGCCGCCGCCTGCCTCCACCACATCGGCCTCCGGCAGGTCCGGCACGGTGTAGTCGCCGCCCTTCGCCCACACCTCGGGCCGCAGGCGCGCGAGGATCTCGTGCGGGGTGTCCTCCCTGAACACGGCGACCGCGTCTACGCAATCGAGGGCTCCCAGCAGCGCCGCGCGCTCCCGCTCAGGCACCAGTGGGCGCCCCGGGCCCTTCAGCCTGCGAACCGACTCGTCGGAGTTGATGCACACCACAAGGCAGTCGCCGAGCGCGCGCGCTGCGCGCAGCAGGCTGAGGTGGCCCGCGTGGAGGATGTCGAAGCAGCCGCCCGTGGCGACCACGGTGCCGCCTCGCGCGCGCACGCGCGCGACTACGGCGTCCGCGTCCGCGTCATCGACATCGGCGCCGTGGGGCTCGATTCGTCGGCGCGCCGAGTCGAGGCGCACCGCGCCGGCGCCGCCGGACGCCACGAAACGCGAGGCGCAAGCCACCGCCGGCACCATCGCCTCGGCGGGCTCGGCGCCGTCCGCCAGCAGGCCCGCGAACGCGGAGGCGAAGCGATCCCCAGCTCCGCACGGATCGCCGCCGGACGCCTCGGGTGCGGGCACCACAAGGGGCGCACCCGACTCCCCGGCGAGCACCGCACCGTCGGCCCCGAGCGTGACGCACACCTGCCGGCTGCTCCACGCGCGCGCGAGCGTGCGAGCCCGGCGCTCCGATCCGGCGATGCCCTCGCCCGGCACCTCGGGCGCGAAGCCGGCGGCCTCGGCAGCGTTCGGGGTGGCCACGCGGCAGCCCGGGATCGGGATGGCGCCGCGGGGATGCGGGTCCCACAGCACCGGCCTCCGGCGCGCGGCTGCCTCGAGGGTCGCGCGCAACCCCGGCTGCGCGGTCACGCCCCGGCCGTAGTCCGACACGAGCACGGCCGGCGCGCTCCTGAGCGCCTCGCACGCGTCCGCGCCAGGGGCGCCCACGTCTGCGGGATCGCGGCCGCCGCGGTCGATCCTCAGCATCGAGCGCCCACTCGCGCGTACTCGGACCTTCTCCGGCGTGCGAGCGCGCATGCCGAGGTCCACGACGGTGACCCCGGCGCGATCGAGCGCGGCCCGCAGCTCGGCCGCCGCCTGGTCGCGGGCAAGCGCGGTTATCAACACCACCTCCCGCCCGTCGGCGGCGGCGAGCGCGGCCGAAAGGCCGGCCCCGCCCGGGCGCACGCGCTCGCTGCTCTGGTCCACCACCGGCACGGGAGCGTCCGGAGCGAGTCGCTCGATGTGCCCGTCGAGGTCGCGGTCGAGAAGCACGTCGCCCACCACCACAACCGGCGCGGGGCTCATGAGCGCACCCCCTCGCTGAGCGACGAAGCCGCAACCCGGCGGTCCACCGCCGCGCACAGCAGGTGCACGACCACGAGGTGGATCTCCTGCACGGTCGCGGTCGTGTCCGCCTCGACCGCGAGGCAGTCGTCGCAGAGCTCCTGGAGCTCGTTCGGTGGCGGGCCGGTGAGGGCCATGGCGGTCATGTCGCATTCGCGCGCGGCCTCTGCCGCCGCGATCACGTTGCGGCTCGAGCCGGAGCACGAGATCGCCAGCAGCAGGTCGCCCGGGCGTCCGTGCGCCCGCACCTGGCGGGCATACGCCTCTTCGGGCCCGTAGTCGTTTCCGATCGCGGTGAGACTCGAGGTCTCGGCGTGCAGCGCGATCGCCGACAGTGGAACGCGCTCGTCCCGGTAGCGGCCCACGAGCTCGGCCGTCAGGTGCTGAGCCTCCGCCGCACTGCCGCCGTTGCCCGCGGCGAGCAACCTGCCGCCCGACATCAGCACGGCGGCGATCTCGTCGCCCCAGGACTCCACGCGCGGCAGTTCGGCGTCGAGCCATGCGAGCGGTGCGAGAAGAGCGCCCAGATGCTCGCGCGAGAGGGAGCAGTCACGGCGGAATCTCACGCCATCACCCCCTGACGGCGAGCCGCGTGCCCCGTGACAGCGCGGTACACCGAGAGGGTCGACGCGGCCACACGCGACCAGCCATAGCGCTCTTGCACGCGCCGGGCGCCGTTCTCCCCGAGGCGCAGGGCGCGCTCGGGATTCGCGAGCAGCTCGCGCAGCGCCCGCGCCAGGATGCGCGGCTCTCGCGGTGGGACGTGAACGCCCGTCACGCCGTCGACGACCGTGTCGATCATGCCGCCCACCGCCGCGGCCACGACCGGCACGCCCGACGCCATCGCCTCGAGCGGCACGATTCCGAACGGCTCGTACCACGGCACGCACACCACGGCGTCCGCGGAGTGCAGGAGGTCCGGCAGGTCGGGGCGCTCGACGCGCCCGAGCAGCCTCACCCGATCGGACACGCCATGGCGCTCCGCGATCTCGAGCAGGCGGCACCCCTCCGGGTCGCCGGCAAGTTCCTCCGGGGCCGGACCGCCGGCGACCAGCAGCTCGGTGTCCGGCACGTCGCGGAGCGCGGCGACGGCGTCGCCAACTCCCTTGCGCTCCACCAGCCGGCCCAGACACAGCAGCCGGCGCGGCGTGCCCGGCTCGCGCTCGGGAAGCCCGGGGCGCGGCCTGAACAGCTCGAGATCCACCCCGCAGGGGATAACCGTGAGCCTGCGCCGG
>JBJMLG010000242.1:0-7798 GCA_045805385.1 Thermoleophilaceae bacterium | reverse complement strand
GCGGGCCGATCAGCGCGCTGTCGCCGATCCAGGTGGGGAAGACCGGCAGCCCGGCCGAGCCTCCGCCCACCGAGCGGATCACGGCGTTCTGCATGATCACGCTGGCGCGGCCGATCGTGACCGCCGGCCCGGTGGACTCGATCAGCGTGCCGTGCCCCACATAGGTGTCGGCGCCGACATGCACGTCGCCGACGAGCACGGCGGTGGGAGCGATGCGCGCGCTGCGGTCCACCGAGGGGACCGTGCCATCGCGTTCGATCAGCATCGGCCGAACGCTACCGAGCCGCGCAACTGCGTCGTGCGGCGCGTGGGCGGTGCGCGGTCGTCACACTCCCCGCCGAGGCGACGTGAGGCGGGGGCTTCTCACAGCGGCGTTCGTGGCGGCAGGCTTGCTTGCGGCCGTTGCCCCTGCGTCCGCTGCCGATCGGATCCAGGTGGGCGTGGGCCGCGCCGACATCACGCCGCCCACGGGCTACTACATGATGGGCTGGGTCCGCTCGGACGCGAAGATCAGCGGCGCCCACACCCGCCTGTGGGCGCGCGTGATCGTGCTCGAGCAGGGGGGACGCAAGCTCGCGCTCGTGTCCGAGGACCTGAACGGGATTCCCGGCGGCATGCTCGCGCAAGCCGCGAACCTCGACTCGGACCTCGGCTTCAGCGAGCAGAACGTGCTCGACTCGGCGTCGCACACCCACGCGGCGCCGACGGGCTTCTACAACTTCTCGACCTTCAACTCGGTGTTCATGACGCTGAACTCGCCGACCGAGTTCGACCTCCAGGGAAAGGTCGACCCGCAGCTCTACACGTTCATGGTGAAGCGCCTGGCACTGGCGATCCGCCGCGCGAACGACAACCTCGGGCCGGGCTCCGTGGGCTGGGGCGAGACGCATATCAACGACCTCACGGAGAACCGCTCGCTCGAGGCGCACCTCTACGACCACGGCATCCACGTGCCCTACGGCAAGGGCACGCCGCAGATGGATCCGATGGGGCCGCTTCACACGATCGATCCGAACGTGAGCGTGCTGCGGGTGGACAAGGAGCTCGCCGGTCGCGACGTGCCGGTGGGAATGTGGTCCACGTTCGCCAACCACGGGACGGTGAACAAGTGGCAGTTCACCTACTACAACGAAGACCACCACGGGTCGGCGACGCACGTGACGGAGCAGGAGATCCGGCGCGAGGGGAACGTGCCGGCGGGGCAGGACGTGGTCGATGCCTACGGCAACTCGGACGAGGGCGACATGTCGTCGGGCCTTCGCCGAAGCGGGCCCGCTGCCGCCGACTACGTGGGGCGTGTCGAGGCGCGCGCGTTCCTCGACGCGTGGCGTCAGGCGGGACAGAGCATGCAGAGCTCGACCGTGCTCGACTCGCGCTGGACGCGGATGTGCTGGTGCGGGCAGGACACCCCGGACGGCCCGGTGGCGGACCGCGCGGTGTTCGGGATGTCCGAGTTCACCGGCTCGGAAGAGGGACGGGGACCGCTGTTCGACGTCACGCGGATCCCCTTCGAGGGCGACCACCTGCCGGTGGGCGTGGGCGCACAGGGTGACAAAGTTCAGACGCCGATTCCTGTGGACGTGCCGAAGGGCGTTCCGCTCATGGTCGCGCGCGTGGGGGACCGGGCGATCGCCTCGGTGCCGGGGGAGATGACGGTGGACATGGGGCGGCGGATCCGCGCCGCGATGCTCGAGAGCATGGGCACCGGGAGCATCCGCGACATCGCAATCTCGGGCCTGGCGAACGAATACGCGGACTACTTCACCACGCCGCAGGAGTACGACGCCCAGCATTACGAGGGAGCGGCGACCGTCTACGGCAGGGCGAGCTCGGATGCGCTTCAGCAGGTGCTCGTGCAGCTGGGAGACGCGCTCGTGTCGAACCAGCCCGGGCCGGCGCCCTTCGAGTACGACCCCGCGAACGGCCTGAAACCCGACGCACCCGACTTCCCGGCGGGCGCCGACAGCGCAACCGCAGTCGCGCAGCCCGGCGCGGCGGAGCGGCTCGGGCATCCGTCGTTCAGATGGCAGGGTGGCGAGCGCGGCTACGACCGGCCCCTCGATCGCGCGTTTGTCTCGATCCAGCACCGCGGCGCGAACGGTTGGCAGACGGTGGCGGACGACCTCGGGCTCAGCATCCTCTGGACCGTCGACCAGAACGGCATCTACCGCGCAGAGTGGGAGCCGCCCCTCGACGCTGCTTCCGGCAGCTACCGCTTCGCGATCACCGCGAACGGCTATTCGATCCAGTCGGACGCCTTCCGGCTCATGCCGTCCAACGCCCTGGTCGCGAAGCGGGTGGACGCGGCGCCCGGGCGCGCCGCGATCGAGCTCGCCTACCCGGCCGCCCGGGCGCACCAGGCGGTCGGCGATCCGGCGGGCGATTCGAGCGCCGACCTGACGGCGCGGCCGGAGCGCGCGCTCTCCGGGAAGGCCACGTTCCTCGTGAACGGCCGGAAGTTGACGGCCCGCCCGGAGCCGGACGGCGTCTTCAGGGTGCCTGCGGCTCCCGGCTCCACCATCGAGCTCGCGCCCGGCTCGGTTCGCGACGAGAACGGCAACGCCAACGGCAACGACCTGCGCTTCAGCGCCTGACCGCTACGCCGAGACGAGCTCGCGGCGGATCTCAGCCACGCGCCGCCCCTCGTCCTCGAACCCGAGGCGCTCGAGCACCTCCTGCGCGAGATCGAGATAGTCCGCTCCGAGCTCGGGGCGGTAGTCGAGGATCGACACGCCGCGCTCCGCCGATTCGGCGTAGCGGATCGACTGGCGGATCGCGCTCGTGAAGACCTTGTTGTCGAAGCGCCTTTGGAGCTGCTGAAGCGCCTCGCGCGAGTGGATCGTGCGCATGTCGGCGATGTTGAGCACCACCCCGAGCCACTCGAGGTCCGGGTGGAGATTGTCCTTCGCCAGCTCGATCACCTCGAGCGCCTGCTCCACGCCCTGGAGCGAGAAGTACTGCGCCTCGGTGGAGATGAGCGCGTAGTCGGCCGCCACGACGGCGTTCACGGTGAGGAGGCCGAGCGCGGGCGGGCAGTCGATCAGCACGATGTCGTACCCGCGCTTCACCTCCCGCAGCGCGCGCTTGAGCGTCATCTCGCGGCCCATCTTCCCGCTGAGCACGAGCTCCGCCTCCGCGAGGCCGAGGTTCGCCGGGATGATCGCCTCGTCGTGGACCGCGTCGGCTGCCTTGGAGCGGCCGGCGAGCACGTCGCCGATCGTGGGCTCCGCGTCTGGCGGCACGTCGAAGTAGTCGGAGAGGTTGCCCTGCGGGTCCATGTCGACTGCGAGCACGCGGAGCCCGACGCGGCTGAACACGTCGGCCAGCGTGCGCACCGTTGTGGTCTTTCCGGTGCCCCCCTTCTGCGACAAGACCGCGACGGTGACTGCCATCCGACCCGCGAATATAGTTGCGCCTTCGCTCCACCGTCGCGCGCCCTCTCGGAGAAGGCGCGGAATCCGGAGGAAAGGCCATAGCCGTGGGCGATCCACCCCGCACCCGGTTCTCCAGTACGCAGGCCTACCGGCCTCTGCGCCCGCCGGAAACGGTCGAGGACAGGGACGCCTGCGCGCTCTACGCCGCCGTCGAGAAGAACGGCACCGCGTCGCACGAGCCGATCGAGACCGCGCTGGTCGCGCTCCAGAAGATGCTCCACCGCGCCGGCAACGTGGACGGCGAGGGTGACGGCTGCGGCGTGCTGATGGACATCCCGCGCCGGATCTGGCAGGAGGAGGTCCGCGCCGGCGGCCACAACCCCAGCCTCGCGCTCGACGACCACTTCGCCGTAGGCCACATCTTCATCCCGCGCAGCGGTGGCGACGTGCCGCAGATCCAGGCGCGCGCCCGCGAGCTGATGAGCCGCCTCGGCCTGCGCGTGCTCGCCGAGCGCGAGCATGTGGTGGACTCCTCGGCGCTCGGCGCGACAGCGCGCGAGGAGGAGCCCGTCTTCTGGCAGGTGGCCGGCCTGATCGACGAGCCGCGACTGTGCTTCGAGATCACCGTCGAGCTCGAGAGCGAGCTCGGCGTGCACGTGGCCTCGTTCTCCACCCACACGTGCGTGTACAAGGTCATGGGAGCGCCGGCCGTGCTCGGCGCCTACTACCCCGACTTGCACGACACGCGCGCCGAGACCGCCGCGCTGCTCGGCCACAACCGCTACTCCACGAACACGTGGCCCTCGTTCAAGCGCGTGCAGCCGTTCTCGCTGCTGGGCCACAACGGCGAGATCAACACGATCGCCCGGCTGCGCCAGGAGGCGGAGATGCTGGGCGTGCCGATCCACGAGGACGGCTCCGACTCCCAGGACCTCAACCGCACGGTCGAGGCGCTCATCAACCGCCGCGGGCTCTCGCTGGTGGAGGCGGTCGAGCTGGTGCTGCCGCCGATCGTGAACGAGGTGAAGCAGCTCCCCGACGACCTGCGTTCGTTCTACATGTACCTGCGCCAGGCGTTCGGTCCGTTTGCCCAGGGCCCGGTGGCTCTCCTCTCGCGCCACGGCGACGAGTGCGTGTTCAGCGTCGACGCCCTCGGCCTGCGGCCGCTCTGGCTCGTGGAGACGCAGGGCGCATATGTGTTCAGCTCCGAGCCCGGCGTGGTGCCGATCCCGGATGTGGTGTCCGAGCCGAAGCCGCTCGCGCCGGGCGAGAAGGTGATGGTGTCGATCGAGCGGCGCAAGCGTCGTGCCGGCCTGCGCGACCACGCGCGAATGCAATGGCTGGCGCAGGAGCGCTGGATCGCGCGCACCGGCGCCGAGCCGATCCACGGCTTCGGCGAGATGATCCCGGTCGGCGGTCCGCTCGAAGGGCCCGAGATCCCCGGATACACGAGCGCCGGGCCCGCCGAGCCAGTGAAGGTGGAGGACCGCGTGCTCGGCGGCTTCGGCTGGCAGCGCGACGACATGAAGCTCGTGCAGCAGATGGCCGCGACCGGCCAGGAGCCGATCGGCTCGCTCGGCTACGACGGGCCGCTCGCCTGCCTCTCCCCCGAGCGCCAGAACCTCGCGGACTACTTCAAGGAGTCCGTGGCCGTCGTCACCAACCCGGCGATCGACCGCGAGCGCGAGATAGAGCACTTCTCCTGCCGCGCGGTGTTCGGGCGGCGCCCGCGCCTGAGCGAGCTCGACCCGGTGCCACACACGATCGAGACCGCGTTCCCGATCGTGCTCGGCGGCCACGACGGGCTGGCGCCGCTTTCCGATGCGGTCTACCGCACGGTTGCGAGCGAGCACAAGACCTACCTGCTCGAGGACCTCTGGGAGGTGTACCGCGGGCGCGCGAAGGTGCTCGACATCTCCTGCCTCGAGGCCGAGACCACCCAGGGCGCGATCGAGCGCCTCCGCCACGAGGCCACCACCGCGGCCCGGGACGGGTCGGAGCTGATCGTGCTCTCGGATCGCACCGCCTACGAGGGCGACCGTCGCTACATCGATCCGCATCTCGCGCTCAGCGCGGTCGACCTGGCGCTGCGCCAGGCATGGATGGAGCCGGGCGAGCAGAACCTGCGGCGCCGCTGCGGGCTCGTGCTGCGCTCCGGCGCGCTGCGGAACGTGCACGACGTGGTGCTCGCCCTCGGCCTCGGCGCGGACGGCGTCTGCCCCTACGTAATGGTCGAGGTCGCCTGCATGGACGACTACCGCCGGGACATCGAGAACCTGGGCGCCGCGCTGCGTAAGGGCATCGAGAAGGTGATCTCGACGATCGGCATCCACGAGGTGCGCGGCTACGCGCGCCTCTTCTCCTGCATCGGTCTGAAGCCCGAGCTCGTGGCGCTGCTCGACACGCCCGCGTACTTCGGCTCGGAGTCCGGCGGCCTGGGCTTCGAGGAACTCGACTCAGACGGCGCCGAGCGTCAGCGGATCCTGGAGGACGAGCTCGAATCGAAGCCCGCGAAGACGTTCCACTTCTACCCGAAGGTCTACAAGGCCGCGATCGCCGCGGCCAACGGCTCGGGCGGCTACGAGGAGTACTCGCAGAAGGTGCGCGAGCTCGAGCTCGAGCAGCCGGTGTCGCTCCGCCACATCCTCGAGCTCGAGGGAGACCGCGAGCCCGTGCCAGAGGCCGACGCGTCGGTGGGCCTGCACAGCTACCCGATCGTGATCAGCTCGATGAGCTTCGGCTCGCAGGGCGAGACCGCGTACCGCGCCTACGCCGAGGCCGCGAAGCGCATCAACGTGATCGCGATGAACGGCGAGGGCGGCGAGATCCAGGACATGTACGGCAAGTACCCGAAATGGCGTGGTCAACAAGTCGCATCGGGCCGCTTCGGCGTGACCAGCGAGATGGTGAACTCGTCGTACCTCGTCGAGATCAAGATCGGCCAGGGCGCGAAGCCGGGCGAGGGCGGCCACCTGCCGGCCAGGAAGGTGACCGAGAAGGTCGCGCTCGCCCGCAACGCCTCCCCGGGCACGGATCTGATCTCGCCCTCGAACAACCACGACCTCTATTCGATCGAGGACCTCGCGGAGCTGATCGACGAGCTCAAGACCGCGAATCCCGACGTCCGCGTGTCGGTGAAGGTGCCGGTGGTGCCCAACATCGGCACGATCGGCGTGGGGATCGCGAAGGCCGGGGCGGACATCATCACGCTGAGCGGCTTCGAGGGCGGCACCGGCGCCGCCCGCTCGCACGCGCTTCGCCACGTGGGCCTGCCGTCCGACATCGGCACGCGCGCCGTGCACCGCGCGCTGCTCGAGGCCGGTATCCGCAACCGCGTGGAGATCTGGGCCGACGGCGGCTTCCGCCACGCCCACGACATCGTGAAGATGCACTGCCTCGGCGCGAATCGCGTCGGCTTCGGCACGCTGGCGATGGTGTCTCTCGGCTGCACGATCTGCCGCGGCTGCCAGCTCGACACCTGCCACGTGGGCATCGCGACGCAGATCGAGACCAAGCAGGAGGCCGACCTCAAGGGCCTGAAGAAGTTCACGCCGCAGGAGTACGAGCGCGCGGCCGAATCCTGCGCCCGCTTCTTCGAGGCCATGGGCGAGGAGGTCAGGCGCGTCGTCGCCTCGCTCGGCTACGAACGCGCGCAGGATCTCGTCGGGCGCTCGGATCTGCTCGTGCAGGCCCACGCGACGGGTTCCGTGGACGTGACGGATCTGATCGCTCCGCTCGAGGAGTTCCTCGACCTCGAGCCGCTCGACCTGCCCACGCCGGCCGACGAGCGGCAGGAGCCGGGGCTCGTCGTGGCGAGGCCGATCCGGATGAAGCCGAAGGAGGCGTCGCACGAGGTGGCCGCGCTCGCGACGGAGGTCGTCGCGGGCACGCGCGTGCGCCGCCAGTTCCCGCGTACCGCGGATGCCCACGACCGGGTGCTCGGGACGGAGCTGTCCGGCGAGCTCGCTCGCGCGCGGATCTTCGGCGGCGCGCCGGAGGCAACCGATGACACGCTCGCGCACATCCAGTTCGACGGCGGCTCGGTCGCGGGCCAGGGGCTTGGCGCCTTCAACGTCTACGGCGTGGACATCACCGTCGAAGGCGGCGCCCAGGATGGTGCGGCGAAGACGATGCTCGGCGGCAAGGTGTCGATCATGAAGGGTCGCAACCGGGCGGGGAGGCGCGTGAACGGCTCCGTGGGCAAGTCGTTCGCCTACGGGGCGCAGCGTGGCCGGCTCTTCGTGCAGGGCAACGCCGACTCGCGCTTCTGCATCCGGCTCTCCGGGGCAGATGTGGTGATCGGCGGTGAGCCGGAGGGACCGCTGCGCGACCAGGTTGGCGGGATCGCCGACCGCGCGAACATCAAGGGCTTCGCGTTCGAGTACATGACCGCGGGCCGCGCGGTCGTGCTCGGCGATCCGGGC
>JBJMLG010000241.1:0-13398 GCA_045805385.1 Thermoleophilaceae bacterium | reverse complement strand
GTTGCGGCGCGCAACGGTCGAGTTGCGGCGCGCAACGGTCGAGTTGCGGCGCGCAACGGTCGAGTTGCGGCGCGCAACGGTCGAGTTGCGGCGCGCAACGGTCGAGTTGCGGCGCGCAACGCTGAAAAGCGGGGATGCCGGGCTGCCGGTCGTTCGGCGGGGCGAGATCGGCGAACCGTCCTGCTTTTGGGACATATGGCCCCAACGTCCAGGACTCTTCAGGCCTAGCGTGGTGCTTTTTGGGTCGCACAGGCCCAAAATCGACCGCGGTAGGCGCGAAGCCGCCCGCCGTGCAGATTTGTCACGCACTGTGCGGAATCCGCACCGAGAGCCGCCGCGCCCGCTGCGACAATCGGTACATGGCCTCGCACGCACTCCAGCCTCAGCAGGTCCCGCTCGCCGAGCGTCAGAGCGCCTTCGAGGACGCATTCCTCTCGCCCCTGGGTCAGCGCTCGTACCCGGCTCGGCGCGAGCTGCCCGAGGAGGACTCGCCGGTCCGCACTCCGTTCCAGCGCGACCGCGACCGCATCGTGCACAGCAAGGCCTTCCGGCGGCTGAAGCACAAGACTCAGGTGTTCATCTCACCCGAGGGCGACCACTACCGGACAAGGCTCACGCACACGCTCGAGACGTGCATGATCGCCCGAACCGTCGCACGCGCCCTTGCGCTCAACGAGGACCTCACCGAGGCGATCGGACTCGGGCACGACCTCGGCCACCCGCCATTCGGGCACATCGGCGAGCAGGTGCTCGACGGCTGCCTGCAACGGCGATACGGCGTCCGCTTCCGCCACAACCACCACTCCCTGCGGATGGTGGAGCGGCTCGAGCGCGACGGCCGCGGTCTCAATCTCACCCAGCAGGTGCGCGACGGCATCCTCCGCCACACGGGCCCGGAAATGCCGGCGACGCTGGAGGGCCGGATCGTGCGGCTGGTGGACCGGATCGCCTACATCAACCACGACATCGACGATGCCGTCCGCGCCGGCATCCTGGCCTACGCGGACCTGCCGGCCCGGGAGATCGAAGTGCTCGGTGACACCGGCTCGAAGCGGATCGACACGCTCGTGCGCGACCTCGTCGACTGCTCGGAGCGGGCGGGCGACATCGCGCAGAGCGAGCAGGTGGGGGAGGCCATGTCACGGCTCCGCACGTTCATGTTCGAGAGCGTCTACCTCGGGCCGGTCGCGCAGCGGGAGCAGCCCCGGATCGAGCGCATGCTCACCGCCCTGTTCGAAAGCCTTGCGGCCGACCCGCCGACCTCCGCCACGCCGGACGCCACGGAGGGCGAGCGGGTCACCGACTACCTCGCCGGAATGACCGATCGCTTCGCCCTGCGCCGCTTCGCGGAGCTCTCGCTGCCGCAGGGCTTCTAGCGCACTAGTCTCGGCGGGTCATGTCCCTATACACACGGGATTCGGTCGAGCGGCTCAAGGAGGCCGTCGACATGGTCGACCTGGTCGGGGCGCGCACCGACCTCCGCCGCGTCGGCACGCGCTGGACCGGGCTGTGCCCGTTCCACGAGGAGCGCACGCCGAGCTTCAGCGTGAACGCCGAGCACAAGCTGTACCACTGCTTCGGCTGCGGGGAGTCCGGCGACGCCATCCGCTTCGTGGAGGCGTCCCAGGGGCTCGACTTCCGCGGCGCCCTCGAGTTCCTCTCGGACCGCTACAACGTCGAGCTTCAGCTCGAGAACGAGGACCCCGAGGCCGAGGAGCGGCGCCGCCGGCGGGAGCGCCTCCTCGAGCTGGTGACGCGCACCGCCGACTACTACGCGCGCTATCTGTGGGAGTCGGGCGAGGCGGCCGGGGCACGCGAGTACCTGCTCGGCCGCGGGCTGGGGGAGGAGGTGCTCAGGACCTTCAGGGTTGGTTACTCGCCGAGCGCCTGGGACAGGGTGGTGAGCGGGGCGCTCCGGGACGGCTTCAGCGAGCAGGAGATCCAGGCGGCTGATCTCGGGCGGCGCGGCCGCGGGGCCAGGATGTACGACCGCTTCCGCGAGCGGATCATGTTCCCGCTCGCCGATTCGCGCGGGCGGACGCTCGGATTCGGTGCCCGGGCGCTCGGCCAGGCGCAGCAGGCGAAGTACATCAACACCGCCGAAAGTGACCTTTATCACAAAGGCAAGCAGCTATTCGGCATTGACCTTGCACGAGTTTCCGCCTCGAAAGCAGGACGCATAGTGGTCGTTGAGGGTTACACTGACGTCTTGGCTCTTCACCAGGCGGGAGTGACAGAGACCGTGGCGATCATGGGCACCGCCCTGACGCAGGACCAGCTGACCGAGCTTTCACGCGCTGCCGGCACGGTCTTCCTGGCTCTGGACGCGGATCGATCGGGCCAGGAAGCCATGCTGCGAGCGGCCCGCGCGGCGGATGAGACCGGGATCGAGTTGCGGGTGGTCGGCATGCCCGAGGGCAAGGACCCAGCCGACTTCGTCGCGGAGCGCGGCCCCGAGGCGTTCAAGGGCCTTCTCGGCTCTGCTTCGACCGTGCCCGAGTTTCAGGTTCGGCGCGTGCTTGCCGATTCAGATCTAAGTACCCCGAGCGGGCGAGATCGCGCCCTGGCACAGGTACGGCCCTTGATCGCAGCGATTCCAGAGAAGACCGCCACCCGCGACGCAGTCGTCCGCCACGCGGCGGACCGGCTCGACGTGCCGGTGCACTACCTCGAGACCACGCTCAGCGAGCGCACCGCGCCGGCGCGCGAGGGCCGCGACAACGGGTCGCGGCCGCGCTTCTCGATCGACCAGGCCACCCGCGCCGAACGCGCGTTCATGTCGATGTGCCTCGCCCAGGGCGAGAGCGGCCGCACCTACCTGTCGGAGCTCACCGACGCACATCTGAACTCCGACGCCCTGCGGCGCGTGCGCGACCACCTGGCCGAGCATTTCGACGACCCGCTTGCCGGGCTCTCGCCCGAGGATCCGGAAGTATCGGCAATCGTGACGAACGTGGCTATGCTCGCTGAGCACGAGCCCTCCTCGGAGCCTGCCCTTCGCCTCGGATTCCTGCAGCTCGAACTGCGGCGGATAGAGCGCGATCTGCGTCAGGCAGGGGAATCGGGCGACTTCGACCGCCAGCGTCGACTCTGGTCCGCCCGCGAGGACGTTCGGGAGCGCATCGCACTCGTCATGGGAGAGACGTAGTGACCGCCAAAGACAACAGCTTCACCGCCGCGCTTGACGACCCCGAGCGCGAGCTCGAGCAGGAAGAAGCGCAGAGCGAAGAGCCCGAAGAGGTCGCCGACCTCTTCGAGGAGGGTGGCGTCGTCACCTCCGGCCTGCCCGCGGCACCGCCCGAGGGCGGCCACGAGGACAGCGTCCGGCTCTACCTCAAGCGCATCGGCAGGGTCCCGCTGCTCACGCGGGAGGACGAGGTCCGCCTCGCCCGCCGTTCGGAGCGCAACGACATGACTGCCAAGAACGCGCTCGTGGAGGCCAACCTGCGCCTCGTCGTCTCGATCGCCAAGCGCTACAGCGGCCGCGGCCTCACGCTGCTCGACCTGATCCAGGAGGGCAACATCGGGCTCATCCGCGCGGTCGAGAAGTTCGACTGGCGGCGCGGCTTCAAGTTCTCCACCTACGCAACCTGGTGGATCCGCCAGGCGATCACCCGTGCGCTCGCCGACCAGTCGCGCACCATCCGCATTCCCGTGCACATGGTCGAGCGGATGAACCGGGTCGCCCGCGTGCGCCGCGCGCTCATCCAGAAGAACGGTCGCGAGCCCACGCCGGAGGAGATCGGCAACGAGCTCGAGATGACGCCCAAGCGCGTCGAGGAGATCCTCAAGTTCGGCCAGGAGCCGGTCTCGCTGGAGGCGCCGGTCGGCTCCGAGGAGGGCGACGCGCAGCTCGCCGACTTCATCGCGGACCAGGCCACCGACCGCCCGCTCGAGGCCGTGGCCAACCGGCTGCGCGAGGCCGACCTCCAAGCCGCCCTCGAGACCCTGCCGTGGCGCGAGCGCCGCGTGCTGGAGCTCCGTTACGGCCTCGTGGGCGAAGGGCCGATGACCCTCGAGCAGATCGGCTCCGAGGTGGGAGTGACGCGCGAGCGCGTACGGCAGATCGAGTCGAAGACCCTCATGAAGCTGAAGAACGCCGACGCGGGCCGGCTCGAGGGCACTGCCGCGGAAGAAACCTGAGCGTTCGCTACGCTTGCGAACGCCGCATTCCCCGGTAGCTCAATGGTAGAGCGAACGGCTGTTAACCGTTAGGTTGTAGGTTCGAGTCCTACCCGGGGAGCTTTCCCTCCTGGCGGGTGCGCAAGACGCCACCTGAGGCTTTAGAAAGCCGCGCACCAGCCGAATAAACGACGGAATGGACGCAATGTCGTCACCCGTCGCGCTACCTGCTCACGCGGAGGAGCCCGCGGCGCTTCCGCCCGCCCTTCTGCCCGGCCCGGTCTCGGTGATCCGGGTGCTCGGCTTCACGTACCTCGGCGGTGCGCTGCTCGGCCTGGTGCTCGCCGTGCCGGGCAACCTCGGTGTGTCGCGTACGCTGCTCGTCGCGCTGGCCGCTCTGGCGCTCGTGTTCGGCACGACGCTGGTGGTCTTCGCCAAGCGCCTGCCCACCTGGGTGGTCGCGGTCGGCATGAGCGCCGGCGTGGCGCTCATCGGCCTGGTCGTCTGGCTCGACGGCCCCGCCACCAGCGACCTGTCGCTGCTCTACGTCTGGTCGGGGCTGAACGGCTTCTTCTTCCTGTCGCGGCGCGGGGCGGTCGCACAGATCGGCCTGATCGCCGTGTCCTACACCGCGCTGCTCGCCTTCGACAGCGGTGACGGCTTCGCGCTCGACCGACTTCTGCTCACGCTCGTCGTGGTGAGCGTGGCCGGCGGGCTCGTCGCATTCCTGCGCTCGCGGGTCGAGCGCCTCGTGGCCCACATCAGCAGGGCGCACCAGACAGACGCGCTCACCGGCTTTCTCAACGCCGCCGGCTTCGACGACCTGATCGAGCGCGAACTCGAGCGCGCGCAGCGCAGCGGCTCGCGCCTCTCGGTGGTGGTGTGCGACATCGACCTGTTCAAGGACTTCAACGAGGAGCACGGGCACCGCAAGGGCGAAGACGCCCTGCGGCGGATGGCGAAGGTGCTCGCCACGCGCAAGCGCCGTATCGACACGCTCGCTCGCCTCGGCGGCGAGGAGTTCGCCCTGGTCGTGCCCGACACCGACGAGCACGGCGCTTACGTGCTGGCTGACAGGGTGCGGCGCGCCGTTCGCGAGGAGTTCGCGCGCAGCTCGGGCCTCACCGCGAGCTTCGGCGTGGCCAGCTTCCCGCGCCACGGCGGCAGCGCCGAGGAGCTGATGCTGAGCGCCGGTCGCGCGGTCGGCGCCGCGAAGCAGCTCGGACGCGACCGCACCGTCATCTTCAACGCCGAGATCTCCGCGAACATCCGCGCCGCCAGCGTCCGTCAGCGCGCTCAGAGCGAGGAGCACCTTGCCGCCGTGCTGGTGCTCGCCGAGACCCTCGACATCCGCGACAGCGGCACCTCCACCCACTCGCAGAGTGTGGGCCGCTATGCGCAGCAGATCGCGCGCGAGCTGGGCCTCTCCGAGGAGACCGTCGAGCGAGTGCACCTCGCCGGGATGCTGCACGACATCGGCAAGATCGGAATCTCCGACACGATCCTGCAGAAGCCCGGCACGCTCGAGGATCACGAGTGGGCGGAGATGCGGAAGCATCCCGAGCTGGGCGCCCGGATCCTCGACGGGGCGAACCTCGAGGACATCAGCGCGTGGGTGCTGGCGCACCACGAGCGCCCCGACGGCGGCGGCTACCCGCTCGCTCTCAGCGCGGACGAGATCCCGCTCGAGGCGCGGATCATCGCCGTCGCGGACTCCTACGAGGCGATGCGCGCCGACCGCGTATACAAGCCGGGCATGGACGCCGACGCAGCCGTGACGGAACTGCGCCGGTGCGCCGGGAGCCAGTTCGACCCGCAGGTGGTCGAGGCGTTCATCAGAGCGCTCGCACGCGGGGCGGCCGGCGTGGAAGCCGCATGAAGCCCGGCTCGCTGAAGGAGCTCTTCTCCCGGCAGGCCGATCCCTACGTGGGCTCGGACATCGCCATTGCTAACAGGATCGGCGGGATCCTGTGGCTCGTGATGGGCGGCCTCACGGTGGCGGCAGCGCCGCTCGCGCCGCCCACAGCGCGATTCGGCTGGTCCGGCTGGCTCGTGGTAGCGGCCGTCGTCGCCGGCTCGATCGCCGGTGGACGTGCACTGCTGCGCGGCAAGCAGGTTCCGCACGAGACGCTGTTCAAGCTGAGCTTCCTTGGCGTCGGGCTGGTCGCGCTGCTCCAGTGGCTTGCCGGCTCGCGCCACGACTCCTACCACGAGCTCTACCTGCCCTGGGCACTCCTGACGGGCTCGCTCAACCCGCCGCGCCGGCTCGCGGCGTTTCTGCTCTTCCTCACGGCTGCGGCCGGTGCCTTTCTGGCGTACGACGGCTGGGACTCCCGGGCGGCCGGCGGCATGGCGTCGCAGATCCTTATCTGGACCGCCATCGCGATCGTGGCGAGCATCTATGCGACGAGCGTGCGCGCCCAGCGTGCCGGGCTTCAGCAGGAGGGCGAGGCCGCCCGCCGCCTCGCCCGCGTGGACCCACTCACCGGACTCGGCAACCGGCGCGCGCTCGAGGAGTCACTGGCGGCCGAGGTGTCGCGCTGCGAGCGCACCGGCAGCACCCTGAGCGTTCTGGTGATCGACGTGAACGGCTTCAAGGGCATCAACGACCGCCACGGGCACCTGGCGGGCGACGGCTGCCTGCGCCAGGTGGCGGACGCGGTCCGCTCGTCGCTCCGCGACATGGATTCCGCATTCCGCTGGGGCGGCGACGAGTTCGTGATCCTGCTGCCCGAGACGGATTCGGTGAGCGCCCGCGCCGCGGCCAAGAGGCTGCGCGAGACGATGGCGGTCACGTGCCGGGAGCCGACGGGTGAGTCCCTCTCGATCGGCTGCGGCGTAGCGCAACTCGACGACGGCATGTCCGCGAACGAGCTGCTCACGATGGCGGACCTCGCGCTAGTCGGCGCTAAGCCGCGCCGCTCGATGGGCGTGCGCTAGCGAAGCGCTCCACCTCGTCCGCAGCGGTCGCGGCGCCATCGTGCGCGCGCGACCAGCCCGCGAGCTCGGCCGCTCTGTGCGCGAAGCGCTGGTCGCCGAGCAGCCGGCGCACCGCGGCTCGCACCCCGCGAGCGCTCGCGAGCCGGCGCGGTAGCGCGACGCCGACCCCTGACCAGGCGATGCGGGCGGCGTTCTCCGCCATGTCGCCTGCGGCCGGGCACACGAGCACAGGCACGCCGTAGGACAGGGCCCTCACCACGGTGCCGTGCCCGCCGTGGCATACGACGGCGTCGCACAGCGGCATCGTCCGTGAGTAGGACACCCAGTCCACGAGCCGCGCGTTCGGCGGGACGGCCAGCGGCTCGGAGGGCTCCCGGCCGTTGGTCGTGCCGAGCACGCGCACAGGCTCACCCGCCAGCGCTTCGAACGCCGCTCGCAGCATCCGATGTTCCGGGTCCTGCGAGGTGCTCGGCGCGATCAGCACCAGCGGGTCGTCGCCGGGCGGCAGCTCGGTGTCGCCATACGGCTGCTCCCACACCAGCGGTCCGGTCACGCGCATCCACGGCTCCCAGCGCCGCCGCGGATACTCGAGCTGGGGGAAGGTGGCAATCAGGGCGAGCTGTCGCGACGTGCCGCCGTGCAGATGGTCGAACGGCGGAAGGCCCACCCGCCTCCGCGCCTCGTTGAGCTCGCGCCGCCCCTGCTTGGCGCCCATGTCCTCGAGCGGATCGAGCAGCCGCCACAGCGCGCGGCCGAGCGGCGTGCGCGGGTAGCGGGCACCGACCGAGTAGAGCGGGAACCCGGGCTCGCCGCTCGGCAGCACGTGCGGCACGAGCGTGGCCCATGGGCGCGATTCCATCTCCGCGGCGAGCGCCGCGGCGGTGGTGAGGATGTCGGCCACGACTGCCTGCGGATCGAGCTCCCGGATCAGCGGCACGGTCTCCTCGGCAGCGCGCACCGCTGCCTGGTAGGGCTTGAGCGCGCTGCCCTCGCGGGGGAACACCTCGTACTCGGGAGCGGGCTCGAAGCGCATGCCCTCGCGCTCCACGTGCTCGCTCCAGCGCTGCCACGTCTGCAGGCACACCTCGTGCCCGCGCGCGGCCAGCTCCTTCCCGAGCGCGATGGCCGGGAAGGCGTGGCCCGGGTCGCCGAACGCGGCGAGCAGAACGCGCAGGCGCGGCTTGGCGGCGGAGGCCGTCAGACCAGCTCGGCGAGCGTCTGCAGCATGCGGTTGCGGTCCTCGAGGCTCCACGCGAGCGGAGTGGTGATGAGCGTGCCGACGCCCGCGTCGCGGTAGAGCTCGAGCCGCTCCTTCACCTGCTCTGCCGGGCCCACGAGCGACGTCTTGTCGATCAGCTCGGCGGGAATCGCGGCGGCGGCCTCGTCCTTCTTGCCGTCGAGGTAGAGGTCCTGGACCTCCTTCGCCGCCTCCTCGAAGCCGTAGCGCTGCATCAGCTTGTTGTAGAAGTTCTGCTCGCGCGAGCCCATGCCGCCCACGTACAGCGCGAGCAGCGGTCGCATGGCGTCACGCGCCTTCTCGATGTCGTCGTCGATGCAGAGGTTCACGTTCGGCGCGATGTCGAAGCCGTTCAGGTCACGCCCCGCGCGCTGGGCGCCCTCCTCGAGCAGCGTGCGGAACTCGCCCACGTGCTCCGGCGAGAAGAAGGTGGGCAGCCATCCGTCGGCCACCTCGCCCGCGAGCTGCGTGTTCTTCGGACCGATCGCTGCGAGGTAGATCGGGATCCGCTCCTGCACCGGGGCGATCGTGAGCTTCAGCGCCTTGCCGGGGCCGTCGGGGAGCGGCAGCTCGTAGACGTCGCCCTTGTACTCGAGCCGCTCGCGCGAGAGCGCCTTGCGCACGATCTGGATGTACTCGCGCGTGCGCTGGATCTGCTTGGGGAAGCGCTGGCCGTGCCAGCCTTCTGCGACCTGCGGGCCGGAGGAGCCGATGCCGAGCAGCATGCGCCCGTGCGAGATGTTGTCTAGCGTGGCCGCGGTCATCGCAGTGAGGCCGGGTGAGCGGCCGGGGATCTGGAAGATCGCCGAGCCGATCTTGATCCTCTCGGTCTGGGCGGCGATCCAGGCGAGCACGGTGGCGGCGTCCGACCCGTAGGCCTCCGCCGACCACACGGAGTCGAAGCCGGCCGACTCCGCCGACTTCACCATCTCCAGCTGCTGCTCGGGCGTGAGCCCGAGTCCCCAGTAGCCCACCTGAAGGCCTAGGCGCATGCAAGTCTCCTTTCAGGGAGGCCGGGGCGACTTGAAGCAGCGCGGTGCTGCGCGTAGATTGCGAGTCGCCCGGCCAAGAGGCCGGAATCCTATGGGGAAGCGGAATACGAAGAGGCGAAACCCCGCGCGGGAGCTCCGCACGGCGGTCGAGTGCCTGCCCGAGCACACGCGCATGGCGATGCTCGCGGGCGTGCGCGAGGGCGGGATCATCGCAGGCGCCTACACCGACCCCGACGGCGGCGTCTGCCCGATGCTCGCCGCGCACCGCCGCGGCGGCCGCACCGCGATGGCGAGCTTCGCCCGCGCCTGGGACCGCTACACCGGCGCGATCGGCGGCCCGCGCCGAGCGACCCGCCGCGAGGTACGTGCGCTCGAGGCCATGCTGGAGGGCAGCCTCGGGGTGCCGACCGGCGAGCTCGCCCGCGTGGTCGAGGAGAACAAGGCCGCCCGCCGCACCGAGTTCGAGCGCGAGGCCGCGGCTGACCTCTCGCGCGCGCCCGAGCTCGAGTGGCCGGAGCGCGCGCGCGAGCCGGTCGCCTAGAGCCGATCGCCCGGCCGCACGAACTGGATCTCCGGCACGAGGCACGCCGGCGAGGTCTTCAGCAAGAACCGCACCGCCTCGGCGATGTCCTCGGGCCGGATCATCTCCTCTGCCGGCACCGAACCCTTCGTCCAGTCGGTCATCGGTGTGTCCACGAAGCCCGGGCAGAACGCCGTCACCTGCACGCCGGACTCGCCGATCTCCTGCTGCAGCGCCTGGCTGAACCCCACCACGCCCGCCTTGGTGGCGGAGTACATCGCCAGCCAACCCTGTCCGTGCTTTCCGGCGATCGACGCCGTGTTCACCATGAGCGCCTTGCCGTGCTCGCCGCCCGCCTCCTTCAGCAGCGGGATGCACTCGCGCGCGGTCAGGTACACGGCGCGCAGGTTCACGTCGAGCTGCATGTCCACCTTCTTGGTCTCCGCCTCCTCGACCGCGCCGCCGATGCCCACGCCGGCGTTGTTCACGAGGACGTCGAGGCGCCCGAACTTTTCGCGGTGGCGCTCAACCACGTTCTTGATCTGGTCCTCGTCGGCCATGTTCGCCTGCACGGCCTCGGCGTCGAAGCCCTCGTCCTGGAGGCCCTTCACCGCCTCCTCGAGCTTCTCCGGACGGCGGGCGGACACGGTGAGCCCGTATCCATCCTGGCCCAGCGCGCGAGCGATCGCCAGCCCGATCCCGCTCGACCCGCCCGTGATCAGGGCAGCACGCCCTTCCATGTACCAACTCCTCTCGGTCGCCTGAACCGCGCCACCCTAACCGGGCGGGCCTTAACGCGCATTTCATCCGCCCCGCTCTAGGCTTCCGGACCGAATGGGGACGAAACTCGCGTGCGCCGCGCTCGTCGTGCTTGCCGCGGCCACGACCGCCGGATGCGGAGGCGGAGGAGAGTCGTCGGGCGGCACGAGCAGTCAACCCACGGTGGCCAAGCCGGCCGACTTCCCGAAGCCGGGTGGACGCTCGCTCGTCGAGATGCGCAGCCAGATGGCGTCCGGCCCCGTGCTCGCGCCGGCCATGTCGGTGCTCGAGCGCGGCCCCAACCGCTTCGCCTTCGCCCTCTTCGACCGCGCCCGCAAGCAGATCTCCGATGCCGCCGTGGCGGTGTACGTGCAGCCGAAGAGCGGCGGGCGCGTGCTCGGGCCGTTCGTCGCCCGCGACGAGTCGCTCGCTGTCCAGGCTCCGTATCGGAGCCAGACAGTGGCCAACGACCCCACCGCCGCACAGTCGGTCTACGTGGCGAACATCAGGCTTCCGAAGGTCGGCGACTACAACGTGCTCGGCGTGGCGAGGCTCGACGACCGCCTCGTCGCGGCCGATCCGGCCGGCCCAACCCGCGCCGTGTCGCGTAGCCCGGTGCCCGACGTGGGGCAGAAGGCGATCCCTGTCGACACCCCGACGGTCGCCTCGGCCGGCTCGATCGAGAAGATCGACACCCGCCAGCCGCACGACGACATGCACGACGTGAACCTGAAGGACGTGCTCGGCAAGCAGCCGGTCGTGCTGCTCTTCGCCACCCCGGCGCTTTGCCAGAGCCGCGTTTGCGGTCCGGTCGCCGACATCACCGAGCAGCTCAAGGCCAAGTACGGCAAGCAGGCGGCCTTCATCCACATGGAGATCTACAACGACAACAACGTGTCGAAGGGCTTCCGGCCGCAGGTGCTCGCCTGGCACCTGCCGACCGAGCCGTGGGTCTTCACGATCAAGTCGGACGGCACGATCGCCGGGCGCATCGAGGGCGCCTTCAGCGCCGGCGAGCTCGACGCCGCGATCAAGAAGGCGCTCTAGCCGGCGGCTGGGGCGGGCAGCTTCTCGAGCATCTGCCGGATGTCGTCGACCGTCTGGTAGGTCACCCCGAGGGCGTGCACGTGGCGGTCGCGGATGATGCCGTCCTCGTCGATCACTATCACCGCGCGACGGGTGCCAACGAGCTTCGCGGCGGCGCCGTAGGCGTTCGCCACCTTGCGGTCGGTGTCGGCGAGCAGCGGCACCGTGAGGCCGTGGTGCTCGCGAAAGCTGTTGTGCGAGTCGAGCGAGCCCGCCGAGATGCCGACGACCACGGCGTCGAGGTTCTCGAGCTCCTCCGCGCGGTCGCGGTAGGAGCAGAACTGCTTGGTGCAGACGGGCGTCTCGTCGCCGGGGTAGAAGAGGAGGACGACAGGCTTGCCGCGCTGGTCGGACAGCCGGAACGGGCCGTCCGTGCCGTCGAGCTGGAAGTCGGGAGCCGGATCGCCCGCACCGGGGTTGCTTGCCACGGGAGCGGACGCTATCAGCGCCGGAAGCCCACCGGCATCCGGTCCGGTGCGTTCGCGTCGAGCACCATGTGAAGCGGGCGGCCCGAGTCGTCGCGCTCGACCGTGATCGTGCCGCTGATCGGCACGAGCAGGCCCTCGGCGTGCATGTAGCGGGTGCGCACGGGCGCGGATTCGATCTCGCCCGACGCCATACGCCGCGTCAGCTCCCGCAGAGCCTCGCGACTCTCGGCGTCCACGATGGGCGGCCATGCCGCCATGCGGAACTCTCGCTCGCTGTAGCCGACGAGCGTGCAGAAGGCGGCATTGAGCGCGCTGAAGTGACCCTGGAAGTCGATGTGGGCGCGCGGCGTCGGCACGTCGTCGAGTCCCGCGCGCACGTTCGAGGGGTCCTCGGGCAACGGGTCGGGCGCGAGCTCGGAGGGAATCGGCGGCAGGGAGAAGCCGCGCTCGCGCTCCGCCTCGAGCTCCGCGACTCGCAGCTCCAGTTCGGCCGCGCGACGGTGCTCCTCCGCGAGCCGGCGGCGGTCCTCGGCGATCTTGCGCTCGAGCCCGGCGCGGCGGTCGCGCTCGTCGGCCAGCCGGCCGCGCAGCTCGTCGGCGCTGGCCGCGAGGTCCACGAGGCCCGCGCGCGAGGTCTCGGCCTCGTGGTGGGACCGTGCCACGGCGCGCTCGAGCGCAGCCTGCGCCGAGTCGCGGTCGCGCGTGGCGGCGTCGAGCGCGGCGACCGCGTCGTCGCGTTCGGTTGCGGCCTGCGCGAGCGATGTCCGAAGCCCGTCGCGCTCGCTCGTCGCTTCCGACAGCTTCGCCTCGGCCGCAGCGAGCGCGGCAGTCGCGCTCTCGAGCTCGGCGCGCGCCTCGTTCCGCTCGGATTCGCGCCCGTCCTGTGCCTGACGGCGTAGCGCTTCGAGCTTTGCCCGTGCATCGTCGCGCTCCGCCACCGCGCCCTCGAGCGCCGCACGCAGCTCCTCGCGGGCGGAGGTGGCGGCGGCGGCGGCTCGCTGGGTGTCGTTGCGTTCCGCCGCCACCGACTGGAGCTCCGCGCGGAGCTTCTCGAGCTCTGTCGTCGCGGTCGCAGCATTCCGGTGCGCCTCGTCGCGGTCGGCGGCCGCCGTTGCCAGCTCGGCGCGCGCCTCGTCACGCTCCTGCGTGATGGCCTCGAGCGCGGCGCGCGTGCGGCCCTCCTCGCCGGCGGTCGACTGGAGGGTGCGGCGCACCTCGTCGCGCTCGCGCTTGGCGCCCTCGAGCGCGGTGCGGATGCGCTCGAGCTCCCGCTCGGCGCGGGAGAGCGCCGAGCGTGCCTCGTCGCGCTCCCGG
>JBJMLG010000240.1:0-6240 GCA_045805385.1 Thermoleophilaceae bacterium | reverse complement strand
TACTGCATCGTGCCATCCACGCGCGGGCGCGAGCAGAGCCGCCCGGCGGCGGAGCTCATCGCCGAGATCGAGCGGCTTACGGCCGACGGTGTGAGCGAGGTGACGCTGCTCGGCCAGAACGTGAACTCCTACGGCCGCGACCTGCCCAAAGGCGCGAAGACGAGCTTCAGCGAGCTGCTCGCCATGGTCGACGCGATCGACGGGATCGAGCGCATCCGCTACACGAGTCCGCACCCCAAGGACATGCGCGAGGACGTGATCCGCGCGCACGCCGAGCTGCCGGCGCTGTGTGAGCACATACACCTGCCGCTCCAAGCCGGCTCGAGCCGCATCCTCAAGGCGATGCGGCGCACCTACAACCGCGAGCGCTACATGGACCGCGTGGCGATGATCCGCGAGATGGTCCCCGATTGCGCGCTCACCACCGACATCATCGTCGGCTTCCCGAGCGAGACCGAGGCCGACTTCGAGGAGACGCTCCAGGTGGTGGACCAGGTGGGCTACGACTCGGCCTTCACGTTCATCTTCTCCCCGCGGCGCGGTACCGCCGCCGCCGACCTCGGCGACCAGGTGCCCCACAAGGTCAAGGTCGAGCGGATGGAGCGCCTCGTGGACCTCGTGCAGCGCCGCGCGAGCGAGCGCTCGCAGCGCTTCGTGGGGCGGACGATGGATGTGCTCGTGGAGGGCCCGTCGCGTACCGATCCCGCCAGGCTCCGCGGGCGCATCCGGCACAACAAGACCGTGAACTTCGAGGGCGTGGCGCAGCCGGGCGAGTACGTGGAGGTCGAGATCGGCTCGGCCACCAGCACCACGCTCGCCGGCGAGCAGCTCCTCCTCTCGCGCCTCGCCTGAGGCCGTGGCCGACCAGCGGCCGACCGTCGTCGCGATCTTCGGCCCGACAGGGATCGGCAAGACCGCTGTGGCAATCGGGCTCGCCGACATCCTGCGCGAGCGCGGTGGCGAACCGCTAGCGGTCTCCGCGGACGCGCTGCAGGTGTACCGCGGCCTCGAGACGCTGAGCGGCGCCGCCGACGCCCACGAGCAGGAGCGCCTGGAGCACAGGCTGCTGTCGTTCCTACCGGCGAGCGAGCCGTTCTCGGTCGGCGAGTACGCGCCGCTCGCCCACATGGAGATCGACACGGCCCTCGCGACAGGACGCACGCCGATCGTGGTGGGCGGCACCGGCCTCTACCTGCGCGCCGCGCTCACTGAACTCGACCTGAAGCCGCCTCCCTCGCCCGCTGCGCGCGAGCGCTGGCAGCAGCGGATGCGCGAGTCCGGCCCCGAGGCGCTCCACGCCGAACTCGCCGAGCATGCGCCGTGGGCGGTCGAGACGATTCCCGCCACCGACCGAAGCCGGATCGTGCGCGCGCTCGAGCTGCTCGAGATGGGCGCGCTCGAGCCGCCGGGCGAAGACGCCGCGGAGTCGCAGCTGTGGACGAGCGACACGCGACACCCGACCCTGCTCGCGGGACTTGTGATGGAGCGCGAGGCGCTCTACCGGCGGATCGACGAGCGCGTGGACGAGATGGTCGCCGCAGGCGCGGCCGCCGAGGTGGAGGCGGCCGAGCGGGCGGGCGCCTCGCACACCGCCCGCAAGGCGCTCGGCTACGAGGAGCTGCTCGCGGGCGACGTCGAGGCGATGAAGCGGCGGACCCGCAACTACGCCAAGCGCCAGCTCACCTGGATGCGCAAGCTCGCGGGCGTCCGCGCGATCGACGTGACCGGCCGCGACGCGGGCGACGTGGCGGCCGAGATCGCGCGTCTCATATAGTCCCGCGCCGACTCGACCCGGGCGCGGCGCTGTCGCATGCGCGCCCGGCATCAAAGGGGACGCCAGTCATGCGCTTCGAGAAGTGGCAGGCGCTCGGCAACGACTACATCGTGGTGGAGCAGTCCGAGCTGCCGTTCGAGCTCACACAGGAGAGGATCCGCGCCATCTGCGCGCCGCACACCGGCGTCGGGTCGGACGGCATCCTGCTGCTGTCTGAGCCCGAGCAGCGCGGCTTCGTCGCGAAGCTGCGGATCTTCAACCCGGATGGGTCGGAGGCGGAGCTGTCCGGAAACGGCGCCCGCGAGGCGATCCTCTACCTGCGCCGCCGCGGCTGGACCGACAGCGACACCTTCTCGATCGAGACGGCGGCAGGCGAGATCAGGCCGCAGATCACCGGGGAGCGCACTTGCCGCGTGGACATGGGGCGCGCGAAGCTGCGCTCGGACGCCTACCCGTCAAGCCCGGACGACGGCACGGGGACGCTCACGGTGGAGGGCCGCGAGTTCGCCTTCCAGCACGTGTCGATCGGCAACCCGCAGTGCGCGATCGAGGTCACCGACGGCCTCGAGGAGCTCGACCTCCAGCTCTACGGGCCGCCGATCGAGAGTCACGAGCTGTTCCCTCAGCGCACGAACGTGTCGTTCTGGCGCCGCGACTCGGACAGCGAGATCACCGCGCGAATCTTCGAGCGCGGCGTGGGCGAGACGCTCTCGTCGGGCACCGGCGCGACAGGCGCGGCGGTGGCCGCGGTGCTGCGCGGCGTCGACAGCCCCGTGAGCGTGCACCTCGACGGCGGCGACCTCGAGGTCGAGGTGGGGGAGGACCTGCACGTGGACCTCACCGGCTGGGCGATCCCCGTCTACGCCGGCGAGCTGACCGACGACTTCCTGAAGGAGATTGGATGAGGCGCAGCCAGCGGCTCGACCGCCTGCCGCCGTACCTGTTCGCGGAGCTCGAGCGCAAGATCGCGGCCAAGAAGGCTCAGGGCGTGGACGTGATCAGCCTCGGCATCGGCGATCCCGACACGCCGACCCCGGACGTTGTGGTGAACGCGCTCGCGAAGGCGGCGCAGGACCCGTCCACGCACCAGTACCCGTCGAACCGCGGCCGCCCCGAGTTCCGGGAGGCGTTCGCCCGCTTCTACCGGAGCCGCTTCGCCGTGGAGATCGATCCGGACACAGAGATCATCCCGGCGCTCGGCGCCAAGGAGTGCGTGTTCAACCTGAACCTCGCGTTCCTCGACGCGGACAGCGTCGCGCTCGCGGCCGACCCCGGCTACCCGGTCTACACCGGCGGTCCGGTGCTGTCGGGCTCCGAGCCTGTGCTGATGCCACTCGTGCCGGAGCTCGGCTTCATCCCCGACCTCGACTCGATCGCCGCCGAGGACGCCCAACGCGCGCGGCTCATGTTCCTGAACTACCCGAACAACCCCACGGGCGCCATCGTGCCGGACGGCTTCTTCGAGCGGGTCGTGGAGTTCGCGCGTGAGCACGACGTCCTCGTCGTGCACGACGCCTCCTACACCGAGACCACGTTCGACGGCTACGTGGCGCCGAGCTTCCTCGAGACGCCGGGCGCGAAGGAGGTCGGCGTGGAGGTGTTCTCGCTCTCGAAGGGCTGGAACATGACCGGTTGGCGCACCGCTGCGATCGTGGGCAACGCCCAGGCGGTCGAGTCCTACTGGCGCCTGAAGACGAACATCGACTCGGGCATGTTCGAGGCCGTGCAGCTCGCCGCGGTGGCGGCGCTCACCGACGGCGCGGACGTGCCCAAGGAGATGAGCGAGGTCTATGCGCGCCGGCGCGATCTCGTGTGCGACGCGCTGCGCGAGATCGGCGTGGACGTGACGCCGCCGAAGGGCACGATCTACATCTGGGCGCCGGTTCCCGACGGCCACGAGTCAGCCGCGGCGTACTGCGAGCTCGTGCTCGAGGAGTCCGGCGTGGTGCTGTCGCCGGGAGGCGCGTACGGGCCGAACGGCGAGGGCTTCTTCCGCATCTCGCTCACAGTGCCCGACGAGCGGCTCACCGAGGCCGTCGAGCGGCTGCGCTCGAGCCTGGGGGGCTAGCGCGGCCGTGCTCTACGTCGGAATCGCCCCGGGTCCCGGCTCGTTGCAGCTCGTCGCGCTCGAGGAGGTGCGCACGCCCGAGCCGCCCATCCGCCTGAGGGCGACCTTCTTCGAGCCGGGCTCGCCGGCACAGGTCGTCGCTGCCATAGCGAGCCTCGGGCGAGAGGTGGCCATCGGTGTCGGAGCGCCGGCAGGCGAGGGGCGTGCGTGCGACGCCGAGCTCGGGGAGCGCGGGATTCCGCCGGTGCCCGCGTTCGCTGCCGCGCACGAGCTTTACGAGCGGCTCGGGTCCTTCGGCCTCTACACGCCCGGCGACGGAGCCGGCCTGCGGGAGGGCCAGGTCGAGGAGGGCGCGTTCCACTCGGCGCGCGTCTTCGAGACAAGCGTGGAGGGCGTCTTCGCCGCGCTTCAGGGGCGCCGGCTGCCCGCACGGCGGCATCCGCTCGGCGTGGCGCGCCGTATCGACGAGCTGGTCGAGGATCACATCGAGGACGACGGCGGGGAGCTCTGGCACCGGCGCATCGAGGAGATCGAGGCGGCGGCGTGCGCCCTCGCGGCGCACCGCTACGCGCTCGCACACGCGAACTGGCTCGGCGATCCATCGGAAGGCGTGATCGTGCTGCCCGGCGCACGCACGCCCGAGCATTTCAGCGGCGAGGGCGTGATCCCGCCGGTGCCGCGGCGGCCGCTGCCCCGATAGGGCTTCGAGCGGCGACCGATTACTTTCTGGGTGCGCGCCCGTCCAGGCCCGTAAGCAACGACGACCCCGAGGAGATTGACGTGGCGGAAATCGCAGCGATGGGCGAGGAGCAACCGCCCGTAGCGCGCCCGAGCGGCAGCTCTGCTGCCGTAGAGGCGGAGGCGTTGGTGAAGCACTTCGGCGACCGCTCCGGAGTGGTCGAGGCGGTCCGAGGCGTCGACCTGAGGGTCGAGTCCGGCGAGGTCTTCGGCTTCCTCGGCCCGAACGGGGCCGGCAAGTCCACGACCGTCCGGATGCTGACGACGCTGCTGACGATCACCTCGGGCACCGCCCGGGTGGCCGGTGTGGACGTCGCGGCCGATCCAGACGCCGTGCGTAAGCGCATCGGCGTTGCGCTCCAGGAGGCGGGGCTCGATCCGCGCCAGACTGGGCGCGAGCTGCTGGTCCTGCAGGGACGACTGTTCGGCATGTCGCCCGATGAGTCGAAATCGCGCGCAGCCGAGCTGCTCGCGCTCGTGGAGCTCGAGGACGCGGCCGACCGGATGATCAAGGGCTATTCGGGCGGCATGAAGCGCCGGCTGGATCTGGCCTCAGCGCTCGTGCACCAGCCGGAGGTGCTGTTCCTCGACGAGCCGACAACGGGCCTCGATCCCGCCAGCCGGCTCACGGTCTGGGAGGAGGTGCGCCGGATCAACGAGCGCGGCACGACCGTCTTCCTCACGACCCAGTACCTCGAGGAAGCCGACCAGCTTTGCGAGCGCCTGGCAATCATCGACGACGGCCGGATCGTGCGCGAGGGGACGCCCGAGCGGCTCAAGGCAGAGCTCCGCCAGCGTCGCGCGCTGACGACCGAGCCCACGCTCGACGACGTGTTCCTGGATGCGACCGGGCGCAGCCGCGACCGCGTCGCCGGCGAGGTGCAGGAGGTGTCCGCATGAATCAGGCCTGGGTGCTGGGCCAGCGTGCACTGCGCGAGGGATGGCGAACGCCGGAGGCGCTTCTGCCCACGCTGTTCATCCCGCTGTTCTTCCTCGTCGTCAACATCGGCCAGGCGGCGAAGATCTTCCCCTCGTCGTCAACGTCGTTCCTGCACGGACAGGGCTACGGCGCCTTCCAGCTGCCGAACTCGCTCCTGCTCGCCGCGTCGTTCGGCACGGCGGCACTGTTCCTCGTCGAGGACATCGAAGGCGGCTACTTCGACAAACTGCGGGCGGCACCCGTGCCGCGCTCCGCGCTCGTGTTCGGCCGCCTCATCGCCGAGTCGGTGAAAGGCGTGGTGATCGCCACCGCGATCCTGCTGCTCGGGCTGATCTTCGGCATCTCGATTGCGAGCGGCGTGATCGGCTTCGTGCTGATCGTGGCGCTAACGGCGTTCTGGTGCGTTGTCTTCGTCGGCTTCATGCAGCTGGTGGCGCTGAAGACGCGCAGCGCGGCGGCGACGAACTCCGCGGGTCTCGTCTTCTTCCCGCTGCTGTTCCTCACGCCGAACTTCGTGCCTCGGAGCCTGCTGACAAGACCGATGGAGATCGCCGCGACGGTGAACCCGGTCACCTACGTGATGGAGGCGCTCCGCTCGCTCCTTCTCGTGCACCTCGAATGGGGCAAGATCCTGCTGGGCTTCGGAGTTGTCGCCGTGCTCGGCGTGATCATGCTCGCGCTGAGCGTCCGGGTGATCGAGAACTACGACTAGGAGGACCG
>JBJMLG010000239.1:0-32707 GCA_045805385.1 Thermoleophilaceae bacterium | reverse complement strand
GCGCCGCAGGAGCTGAGCGGCGCTCGCGACGTGCTCCGCGCCGCGGCGCTCACCTACGTGGCCGGCTTCGTGGCCGCGCTCGGGCAGCTCCTCTACTTCTTCATCGCCTCGCGGCGCTAGCGCCGCCTCTTCGCCGAGGACTCCCTCTTCATGGATGCCCTGCGTCCCGGCTCGGGCGCCCGCCTCCAGCCCGGGCCGCCGACGGCCGAGCAGGTCGCCGCGAGCTTCAGCTCCCCTTCCAGCTGAGAAGCGGCCGGGACGACTTGCGGGGCGCCCCGGCCGCCATGACTCTCAGGACCCTTAGTGTACCTAATCGTTTGCTAGGCTAAACGTCGTGGGCACAACTACTTCCACAAGAGCGCAGAAGCGGGCAGCCATCGCGGCGTTCAACGAGTCGTTCGAAGAGTTCGTCAATGCGATCCGCCGAGCACGCGGACGCGCCGAGCGCGACCGCTCCGAGGGCCTCTCGCTGTCGCAGTTCAAGTTGCTCGAGCCGCTGCTCACCTCCGAGCCGCGCCCGGTTGGGGAGCTCGCCGCCGCGGCATCCGTGTCCGCGCCGAGCGCCACTCGCATGCTCGACGGCCTCGAGCGCGATGGCGCGCTCACGCGCGAGCACTCTCCCGACGACCGCCGCGTGGTGGCCGTCCGCCTGACCGCTTCCGGCCGCGAGGCGGTCGAGGCGAAGCGCGACTACGTGGAGAGCAAGCGGCGCGCGGTGTACGAGAGCCTCAGCCCGAACGAGCGGGAGCAGGCCCAGCGCCTGCTGACTCGCATCGCTCAGGTGATCGATGAGCTCTGACGCCGGGGTTCAGCGCCAGCACTACAACATCACGCTCGGGGTCCTCGCGGTCTCCGCGCTGGCGTACGCCCTCTCGCAGACGATGGTGGCGCCCGCGCTGCCCGACATCCAGCACACGCTGAACACGTCGACCACCACGGTCACGTGGGTGCTCACGGCTTACCTGCTGAGCGCATCGGTCGCGACGCCGATCCTGGGCCGCCTCGGCGACATCTTCGGAAAGGAGCGCATGCTCGTGCTCACGCTGACCGTGTTCGGCGCGGGCTCGCTGGTGGCGGCGCTCTCGCACTCGATCGGCATCCTCATCCTCGGGCGTGCGATCCAGGGCACCGGCGGCGCCGTGTTCCCGCTCGCCTTCGGGATCATCCGCGACGAGTTCCCGCCCAGGAAGGTCGCGGCGGGCATCGGCCTGATCAGTGCCACCTTCGGCATCGGCGGCGGCGCGGGCCTCGTGATCAGCGGCGTGTTGGTGGACCACCTCAGCTACGAGTGGATCTTCTGGCTGGGCCTGATCTTCGTCGCGATCGCGATCGTGGCCACGCATCTCTACGTGCCGGAGTCGCCCGTGAAGGCAAAGGCGAAGGTCGACTGGCTCGGCGCCGGGCTCATGTCCGCCGGCCTGGTCGCGCTGCTGATCGCGGTGAGCGAGGGCAACGCATGGGGCTGGGGCTCCAGCCGCGTGCTCGGGCTGTTCGCCGCCGGCGTGGTCGTGCTCGTGGTCTGGGTGTGGGTCGAGATGCGCGTCGACGAGCCGCTCGTGAACATGAAGATGATGCGGGAGCGCCCCGTCTTCACCACCAACCTGACCGCGCTCTTCGTGGGCTTCGGCATGTTCGGCTCGTTCATCCTGATCCCGCAGTTCGTGCAGGCGCCGGTCTCCACGGGCTACGGCTTCGGCGCGTCGGTGACCACGGCGGGCCTGTTCCTGCTGCCCTCGGCTCTCGTGATGCTTCCGGCCGGCCCGATCGCGGGCTCGCTCGGCGAGCGCTACGGCTCGAAGCTGCCCTTGCTCGCCGGCGCTCTGCTCGCCACCGCGGCCTACGCCTTCCTCGCTCTCGCGCACGACGATCGCTGGGAGATCTACGCCGCCACCACGCTGCTCGGCCTCGGCATCGGCTTCGCGTTCGCCGCGATGGCGAACCTCATCGTCGAGGCGGTGCCGCAGGACCAGACCGGGGTCGCGACGGGCATGAACACGATTTCCCGAACGATCGGCGGCGCGCTCGGCGCGCAGATCTCCGCGACGATCCTCGCCGGCCATCACCTGGCAAGCGGGTATCCCGCCGAATCGCGCTACACGGCCGCCTTCGCGATGTCGGCGGTCGGCGTCCTGGCCGCCTTCCTGGTGGGCCTGGCGATCCCCGCCCGCCGCCGCCACGCGGCCACGCTCGCACACGAAGCGGCGTAGATTCGCCGCATGGCGAAGCTGCCGGACGCGCGCTGGTGGTCGCTCCGGCGGGCGCAGAACCGCAAGCCCGCGACCTACACGTGCCCGTTCTGCGGCGGCTTCCTCGCGTCCATGAGCGAGCACATGCTGATCGCGCCGGAGGGCGACACCTCGCGGCGCCGGCACGCACACACCCCATGCACGCTCGCGGCGCGAAAGGCGGGCCGCCTGCCGACGCGTGACGAATGGCTGCGCGCCGAGCGCGGCCGCCGCCCGGGCCTGCTGGCGCGCCTGCTCGGTCGCGGCTAGGCGGGCGTCTTCACGAGGTCGCGCTCGGGCGCGATGTGCCAGCGCTCGGCCAGCTCAGAGTGCTCGGGCGTGAGCGGCCAGCGGTCGGGGCGCTCCTCGCCCTCGTGCTCCGGCGACGCACCCTTGAGCGCCATGCAGTTGGTGTTGTCGCCGATCGCGCGGATCTCCGCGACCTCGTCGGCCGACAGCACCGGCTCCGCGGGGAGCGACGCGAGCTCAGCCCGCTTCTCTTCGACCGGCCGCGCCGCCTCGCCCGCCTCCTGGATCAGCGTGGGGGCGACCACGCGCACGGGCGCCTGCGACAGGTTCCACTCACACGCAAGCTGCATCGGGGTGAGGCCGTGGCGCTCGGCGATCGCCCGCATCTGCTCGAGCCGCCCGCGCCCCGCCTCGACCCACCCGTCGGGCCTGAACTTGCGGTGGTCGAACTTCGCGAACTCGTGCCCGTCGCGCACGTCGTCCCAGAACAGGCCGCCGTAGTCGACCACGCGCGTGATCAGCTCCACGCCGTGCTCGCGCGCGGCGGGCAGCGCCAGCTCGCCCGGCCACGGTTCCATCGGGTTGAGGATGATCATCGCCCAGTCGATCGAGTCGCCGAAGCGCTCGAAGCAGCCGATCAGGTCGAGCGTGAAGCCGTTCGCCGGCCCCGGCGCGACGCCGAGCTGGCGCGTGAGGCCCTCGCGGCGGACCGACTCGAGCGCGTCCCACACCGCCTGGCTCGTATAGCCGATGCGGTCCGGGTTGTGCAGCAGCAGGAGGTCGAACGAGTCGACCCCGCAGCGCTCGAGGCTGCGCTCGGTGGCCATGCGCACGTAGTCCGCGTAGCCCTCGGGGCCGCGGAGCGATGGGTGTGTGAAGCGCGGGAAGCCCTTCGCGCCCTCGCGCTCGCCCTCGTAGAAGTCGTGCCCGATCGCGCCGATCAGGAAGTAGTCGTCGCGCGGCACCCCGCGCAGCGCGTGGCCGAGCAGCGAATCGGCCTCGCCCTGGCCATAGACATCAGCCGTGAGCACCGTGTCGATGCCGTCACCCGGGCGCACCAGCGCCTCGAAGCGGGCGTCGTCGAGCGGCTCGCCGAACTGCATGAAGCGCCCTCCGCTCCACGTGCCGACTGCGGCTTGACCAGGCCTGTCCATACTCCGGAATCTAGTTCGTAGGAATCGGTCTTCTAGTTGAGGGAAGGATCCAGCGGCATGCGCGAGAGCAGCGCGTACTCGCCGCCCTTGCGCCAGAGCACTTCGCTCCAGAGCTCCTCCGAAGAGTCGCCGAGCACGTCCTCGACCGCGGCCTCCTCGAGGATCCAGTCGTCGCGCTCGATCTCGGCCTCGAGCTGGCCCGGGCCCCAGCCCGCATAGCCCGCGAACACGCGCGCGCGACGCGTGGCGACTGAGACGCCCGGCAGGTCCGGCTCCACCGACACGAAGCCCACGTCCTCGAGCACGATCGTGGCCGCGTCGCCCGGCTCGTCGAACTCCGCGAGGATCATCGCCGCCGCCGGCTGCACGGGCCCGCCCACGTACACCACGTCCTCCGGCTCGGCGACGTCGAGCTCGAGGTCCGGCAGCGCCTCGTCGACCGTGGAGGTGGAGGGCCGGTTGAGAACGAGGCCCATCGCGCCCTCGTCGTTGTGCTCCGTCACGAGCACCACCGCGCGGCTGAAGTTCGGGTCGATCAGCGCAGGTCCGGCGATCAGCAGCTGTCCACGCAGGGAGTCTGAGTCCACGACCCCCATTGTGCCCGGAATAAGATGTCGCCTCACTCTTCAGCGACGAAGGAGCAGCTCCGCATGTCCACCGTCGAGCAGGCCACCGAGGCTTCAACAAACGGCGCCGGTAGCGCCGGCGAGATCACGGTCATCAACCCGGCCACGGGCGCGGTGATCGGGACGCTCCCGAACATGGGAGCCGGCGAGGTGGCGGAGCTCGTTTCGAAGGCTCGCGCAGCCCAGCCGGCCTGGGACGCGCTCGGCTACAAGGGTCGGGCGCGCGTGATGCTCAACATGCGAGGCTGGCTCGTCGAGAACCGCGAGCGCGTGATCCGCACGCTGATGGAGGAGAGCGGCAAGACCTACGAGGACGCCCTCCTGCAGGAGCTGCTCTACACCTCCGACTCGCTCGGCTTCTGGGCCAAGAAGGCGGAGAAGTACCTGGGCGACGAGCGCATCCGGCCGCACTCGCCGATGCTGCTCGGCAAGAAGCTGCTGGTGCGCTACCGGCCAATGGGCGTGGTGGGCGTGATCGGGCCCTGGAACTACCCGCTCGTGAACAACTTCGGCGACGTGATTCCCGCGCTCATGGCCGGAAACGCCGTGGTGCTGAAGCCGTCGAGCGTGACACCGTACAGCTCACTGCTGATGGCGGAGGGCATGCGCGAGGCCGGCTGTCCGGAGGACGTGTTCTCCATCGCATGCGGCTCGGGCGGCGCCGGTGGCGCGCTCGTGGACACCTGCGACATGATCATGTTCACGGGCTCCACCGAGACCGGCCGCAAGATCGCCGAGCAGGCGGCCAAGCGGCTGATCCCGGTCGCGCTCGAGCTGGGCGGCAAGGATCCGATGATCGTTCTCGAGGACGCCGACCTCGAGCGGGCCGCCAACGCGGCGATCACCTACGGCCTGTCGAACAGCGGCCAGACCTGCATCTCGATCGAGCGCGTGTACGCGCACGAGAAGATCTACGACGAGTTCGTCGACAAGGTTGGCGCGAAGGCGCGCGAGCTGCGCCAGGGCGTGCCCGGCGAGCCCGGCTCGGTCGACGTCGGCGCGATCACGTTCGACGAGCAGGTGGACATCGTCGACAAGCACGTGTCCGACGCCCGGGAGAAGGGCGCCCGCATCCTCGCGGGCGGCAGGCGCGGCGAGGGGCCGGGCCAGTTCTTCGAGCCGACCGTGCTCGCCGACGTGGACCACTCGATGCTGATCATGACCGAGGAGACCTTCGGGCCGACGCTGCCGATCATGAAGGTTCGCGACGCGGAGGAGGCGGTGCGCCTCGCGAACGACTCTCCCTACGGCCTCGACTCGAGCGTGTGGTCGAAGGACGTGCGCAGGGGCGAGGAGGTGGCGCGCCAGGTGCAGGCCGGCGCCACCTGCGTGAACGACGCGCTCGTGAACTACCTCGCGCTCGAACAGCCGTTCGGCGGCGTGAAGGAGTCGGGCCTAGGCGCCCGGCACGGCGCGAAGGGCATCCAGAAGTACTGCCGCACGCACTCGATCCTCGTCACGCGCTTTGGCATGAAGCGGGACCCGAACTTCCTGCCGTACAAGAAGTCGCGCACGAAGATGCTCGAGCGGCTGCTCGTGCTCCAGTTCGGGCGGGGAGCTAGGAAGTCTGCTGACTGAGCTGCTGCTCGATCGACCGCGGTAGCGCGTAGTAGAGCGCGAGCCCGGCGCAGATGCCGAGGCTCACGTAGGCGTTGATAAACGCCACTCCGGCGGCCACCAAGTACAGCGCCGGGCCGATCCTGCTCGTCCAGGTACGGGCCGCGTTGGGCCAGATCCGGCGGAACGAGAGGCCCATCACGCAGAACCAGGCCGCATAGAAGGCGACCGCGACGTCCTGGCCGTTGCCCTCGCGCAGGTACTCCGCCATGACGGCGGTGGGGAACGGGATGAACGAGACCGTCAGCAGGAGCCAGAGGTTCCTGAAGAGCAGCTTCCGGTCCACGCTGCGCACCCGCGCGATGACGGCGTGGTGGTTCACCCAGATGATGCCGATGGTGACGAAGCTCACGGCGAAGCCGGCGTAGGAGGGCCACAGCTTGAGCAGCCCGTGGGCGAGCGACTGGCCACCGCCCGCGGGCGGCACCTTTATCTCGAGCACGAGCAGCGTGATCGCGATCGCGAACACGCCGTCGCTGAACGCCTCGAGCCGGCCCTTGGTCATGCGTGCACGTTCGGCTCGGGCGCGGCTTCACCTGCCGCGGCCGTTTAGAGGCGCTTTATCTTGCCTTCATACTTTCGGCCGCATGACAAAGAATCGTGCGCTGATCTGGCCGGCCATCATCGCCGGCATCGTCCTGCTGGTGATCGCGGTCATCTACTGGGTAGAGCCGGCCAAGTCGCTGCCGTCGTTCTTCCCGGGCCACACGGCGGGCTCCACCCACCACCACGTGAAGCACGGCATCGCCGCCTTCGTCGTGGCGATTGCATGCTTCATCTTCGCCTGGTTCCAGAGCGGGCCCGGCACCGCCAACCGCTCGCCGGCCGTCTAGAACGCGAAGATCAGCGTGCAGATCACGCCGGCCGTGACGCAGTAGACCGCGAACGGCGTGAGGCGGTTCGTCTCGAAGAAACGCAGCAGGAACTTCACCGCGAAGAAGGTGGCGAAGCCGGCGCACAGCGCCGCCACCGCTGCGGGCCCGCGCACGCCGTTGCCCTCCGGTCCGAGCAGCTCCGGCAGCTTGAGTGCGGCCGCGGCCCCGATGATCGGCGTGGCGAGGAGGAACGCGTAGCGCGCCGCGTTCTCGTTCGATAGCCCCGCGATGAGCCCGCCGCCCATCGTGATGCCGGAGCGCGAGATGCCGGGCACGAGGGCGGCCGCCTGGGCGGTGCCGATTGCGGTCGCCTGCTTCCAGGACATCCTGGCGATGCGGGCGTCAGCGTCGCCCTCCCAGTCGCCGGGTCGAGGCGGCCTGCGGCGAAGCCGCTCGAACCCGAACAGCAGGAGGCCGTTCACGATCAGGAACGCAGCCGCCGACTGTGCGGAGGCGAACAGGCTGCGGAGCGGGTGCTCCAGCAGCAGCCCGATGATCCCGGCCGGGATCGTGCCCACCACGAGCAGCCAGCCGAGGCGGGCGTAGGTGTCGTCCTCGGCGATCTCGCGGTCGCGCAGCGAGCGGCCCATGCCCTGTGCGATCTGCACCCAGTCCTTGAAGAAGAAGCCCAGCAGCACGATCGCCGTGGCGAGGTGGGTGGCAACCAGGAAGGTGATGAAGAACTTGTCGTTCTGGTGGATGTTCCAGTGGAGGAGCCGGGGGAGGATCACCCCGTGGCCAAGGCTGGACACCGGAAACGGCTCGGCGACGCCCTGCACCAGGCCGAGGATGATCGCCTGGAAGTACGAGATCGGGTCGTGGTGCAAGTCAGCTCCTGGGTGTGTGCTCGAACGGCAGCTCCACGAACGAGGTGCGCTCCACCTCGATCGCGAACACCACCTCGTTGGGCGTGTGGAATGGGAACGGCTCGCCGATGTACCCCTGCGAGATGCGATCGATGGTATCGGCCGCCTCCTGCCCCGTGCGTGTCTCCACGACCCTGCCGCGCAGGCGCGCCGTCTTGTAGGGGTCCTCGTGGTCCACGATCGAGATGGCGACGCGCGGGTCGCGCTCGAGATTGCGCGCCTTCTGCGTCTGGCGCTGTGTGAAGAACGCGATCCGCTCGCCCTCGAGGATGCCCCACACGGCCGCGCTAGACGGCGAGCCGTCGCGGTTCACCGTGGCGAGATGAACGAAGTTGGGCGCGTCGAGCAGAGCGCGAACCTCGTGCGGCAGCTCGGCCATGGCGGCTGATTGTCACAGGCGTGGCCGCTGCCTCGTCTCATGCACGACATGCAGACAAAGGAGGACGACATGAAGGTGTTCGTTGCAGGCGCAGGCGGCGCGCTCGGACGGCAGCTCGTGCCGATGCTCGTCGCGCGCGGCCACGAGGTGACCGGCACCACGACATCGGAGGCGAAGGTGGATCTGATCCGCAAGTTCGGCGCCGAGCCGGTGGTGCTCGACGTGCTCGACGCGCGAGCCGTGCGTGAGGCCGTCCTGGACGCCTCGCCCGACGTGGTGGTGCACGAGGCGACCGCACTGTCCGGGTCGATCGACCTGCGCCACTTCGACCGCGACTTCGCGCTCACGAACCGGCTTCGCACGGAGGGCACCGACAACCTACTCGCGGCCGCGCTTGCCGCCGGTGCCACGCGCTTTGTGGCGCAGAGCTTCGCGGGCTGGCCGTTCGCCCGAAACGGCGCGCCGGTGAAGACCGAGGATGCCGCGCTCGATCCCGACCCGGCACCCAAGTTCAAGAGCACCCTCGACGCGATCCGGCACCTCGAGTCCGTCGTGGCGGGCGCCGAGGGCCTCGACGGCGTGGTGCTCCGCTACGGCGGCTTCTACGGGCCCGGCACCTCCTTGTCGCGGCAGGGCGAGTACACCGAGATGATCCGCAAGCGCCGCTTCCCGATCGTGGGCGACGGCAGCGGCATCTGGTCGTTCGTGCACATCGAGGACGCGGCAGCCGCCACGGTGGAGGCGGTCGAGCACGGGCATCGCGGCCTCTACAACGTGGTTGACGACGAGCCCGCGCGGGTGTCCGAGTGGCTGCCGGTCGCCGCGAAGGCCGCGGGCGGCAAGCCGCCGCGGCATGTGCCGCTCTGGCTGGGCCGCGTCCTCGCGGGCGACGCGGTGGTCGTCATGATGACGGAGGTGCGAGGAGCGTCGAACGAGAAGGCCAAGAGCGAGCTCGGATGGGAGCCGAGGCACCCGAGCTGGCGCAACACGTTCACCGAGGTGTTCGCCGCATGAACACGGACGTCTACGAGGACCTCCGCCCGCTCATGTTCTCGATCGCCTACCGGATGCTCGGAAGCGTGAGCGAGGCGGAGGACGTGGTGCAGGAGGCGTTCCTCCGGCTGCACCGCGAGCCCCGCCAGGTGCAGTCGCCGAAGGCCTGGCTGTCGACCACCACCACGCGGCTCGCCATCGACCAGCTCCGGTCGGCACGCGCGCGCCGCGAGACGTACGTGGGGGAGTGGCTGCCCGAGCCGCTCCTCACCTCCGGTGACGAGACGAGCCGCCACGCCGAGGTGGCCGACTCGCTCTCGACCGCGTTCCTGGTGCTTCTGGAGAACCTCTCGCCCGTGGAGCGAGCCGTGTTCCTGCTGCGCGAGGTGTTCGACTACCCGTACGACCAGATCGCCGAGATCGTGGGCAAGAGCCAGGACAACGTGCGCCAGCTCGCGGTGCGCGCGCGGCGGCGCGTGGACGAGCGCCGGCCGCGCTTCGATGCCTCGCGCGAGGAGCGGGACGAGCTGGCGCGGCGTTTCTTCGCTGCGGCGGAGGAGGGCGACCTCGAGGGCCTCGAGTCGATGCTGGCGCAGGACGCCGTGCTGCACGGAGACGGCGGCGGAAAGGTGCCTGCGCTCGCCAGGCCGGTCCACGGCCGCGCCCGGGTCGCCAAGGTGCTGATGGGCTGGGTGCGCCAAGCGGTCACCTTTGGCTTGGAGGTGCGCATGGTCGAGGTGAACGGCCAGCCCGGCGAGATGACGCTCGACGAGGAGGGCGCCATCGTGAACGTGGTCTCCCTGGACATCGCCGACGGCCAGGTACAGGGAGTCAACTCGATCGTGAACCCCGACAAGCTCCGTCACCTCGGGCCGGTCGCGGACGTGCGGGCGCTCCTGCGCTCGGTCAGCGAGCGGCGGCGCTAGGACTGAACACGGTGGGCTCCCGCGGGAGCCGGTCCGCGTCGAAGCGCTCCAGGAGTTCGGCGGCGGACACGCGCTCGCCGGGCTCCGCCATGCCGAGGCTCACCGCCATCCAGGACAGCGCGTCCTCGGGGTCGATGTCCGCGAGCGTGACCGCGCCGTGGCGCTTCGCCAGGCGGCTGCCGTCCGGCGCGAGTACGAGGGGTACGTGCGCGTACTGCGGCGCCGGCAGGCCGAGCAGACGCGCAATCAGCAGCTGACGCGGCGTGGAGTCGAGCAGGTCGTCGCCCCGCACCACCTCCTCGACGCCCTGAGCGGCGTCGTCGACGACCACGGCCAGGTTGTAGGCGGGCGTGCCGTCGCCGCGCCACAGCACGAGGTCGTCGACCGTCCCGATCACGTCGCCGTGCAGCCGGTCGTGGAAGCGCACCGCCTCGCCTCGCGCGTCGAGGCGCAGTGCGGCCGGCCGACCGGAGCGCCGGCGCTCCTCGCGCTCGGCCTCGCTCAGGTGCCGGCAGGTGCCCGGGTAGGCGCCTTCCCGGAGCGGACCGTGTGGCGCCTGCGCGGCCTCGCGTATCTCCGCGCGCGTGCACCAGCACTCGTACACGCGCCCCTGCGCGCGCAGGCGCTCGAGCGCGTCGCGGTACAGCCCGGTGCGCTCGGACTGGCGCAGGACGTCGCCGTCCCAGTCGAGCCCGATCGCGCGCAGGTCCGCGAGCTGGCGCTCCTCGTGCTCCGGCTTCGAGCGCTGGCGATCGAGGTCCTCGACGCGCACGAGGAAGCGCGACCGGGCCGAGCGCGCGAACAGCCACGCGAGCAGGCCCGTCCGCAGGTTCCCCAGATGCAGCTCCCCGGTGGGGCTCGGCGCGAAGCGGCCGTTCAGAGCTTGCGCGCGCGCACGGCGGTGCCGTACGCGCAGATCTCGGTCCAGGTGGTGCCGAGCTCGGAGGTGTCGAAGCGGAAGGCAATCACCGCGTTCGCGCCCTTGCCCTCGGCCTCCTCGACGAGCCGCTCCTGTGCGTGCGAGCGGCCCTCCGCGAGCATCTTCGTCATTCCCTTGAGCTCGCCGCCGACGAGCGACTTGAACGACGCGCCGATCTGCGAGCCGATGTTGCGCGAGCGCACGGTCAGGCCGAACACGTCGCCGATCACCTCGTCGATCTCGTAGCCCGGGAGGTCGTTCATCGTGGTGATGATCACGGGGGGCTGAGACTAGCTCAGCCCCCCGTTCTCACAGCCGTGTCGACGCGAGCGACTGGCTCGTTCTGCTCTTGCCCGAGGCGGCGGTGACCGTGACGCTGTAGGTGCCGCGGCGCAGCCCGCGTGCCGGAAGGTTAAGCCGGTACGTCTTGTGCGGCTTGCCCTTCGTCGCCTTGAAGCGAGTCGCGATCGTGCTTCCGCGCTTCACCGTCACGGTCACGGTGGCGGGCTTCGCCAGCCGGTATGCGATCTGCAGCCCGCGGTGCGTGGAGCCGCCGAATGCCGGGCTCGACAGCTTGAACGAGCGGATCGTGCCGCAGGAGCCGTGCCCGTAGAAGTCGCGCATGCCGTGGTAGCGGCCCTGCTTGACCTCGAACGTGCGGGAGCGGTAGTCGCGGACGTTGCTGCCCGGCACCGCGATGCCGGCGCGCACGCTGTAGATGCCGTCCGGTAGCCGCTTCTTGTAGTCGAACGACTGCGTCTTCCCACTGAATCGCTTCACGAGCGTCTTGCGGATCGCGCGGCGGTCGCCGAGCGAGTGACGGAACACCTCGACGGTCGCTCCCGCCGGTGAGCGGCGCGAGATGCCGAGCCGCAGCTTGCCCTTGTCGTACGTGGCGCTGAAGCCGGGGAAGCCCGCGGTGGCCGCGCACGCCGAGCCCTTGCCGCCGGCGCCTGCCGCGGCCGCAGTCGAGGCGTCCGGGAACTTGTACGTGTAGACGCCGCGGCCGTAGGTGGCGGCCACGAGCGTGCTGTCGTCACCGGGCTTGAGCGACAGGTGGAACACCGGCACGCTCGGCAGTCCGGAGCCGAGCACGGCCCAGCTCGAGCCGGCCGGATCGTTCGAGATGAACGTGCCGATGTCGGTGCCCACCACGAGCTGGCCGCCGCGCACGACCAGCGAGTCGGCCGGCACGTCGGGCAGGTTGCCGCTCACGTCGGTGAAGTGCTCGCCCGCGTCGGTCGAGCGGAACACGTGCCCGGTGCCGACCTTGCTCGTGTCCTCGCGCACCGCGCCCGGCGGCGCCCAGTGGCGGCCGTAGCCGCCGAGCGTCACGTACACCGTGCTCGTGTTGGCGGGGTCCATCGCCACGCCCGTGATGTAGCGCTGGGGCAGGCCGCTGGCCGCCGCGATGTGCCAGCCGTCCGAGGTCATCCGCTTCGCCGGCGCCGAGCCACCGACGTTCGTCGCGATACCGCTCGCGAACGGGCGGCCCTCGGTGATCACGTCGCAGAAGCCGCAGTAGGCCACGTACGCCTTGTCGCCCTTCAGGTCGAGCGCCGACGCCTTGTTGTCGGAGTCGTCCGAGCCGCTCGCGCTCGCGCTGGTGCCCGGGCTCTTGCGCGTACCGAGGTCGAACACCTGCTTCCAGTCCTTCGAGCCGTCGAGCTGCGAAGTGGTGTCCGGGCCGTAGACGGTCTCGAACACCTCGCGGCCCGGGGCCATCAGGTGGCCGGCATCGGTCGGGTCCATCTTGAACGGATTCGAGAAGCTCGCCGCGCTGAACGGCGGCGCGATGTCGGTCCAGTTCTTGCCGCCGTCCGTGGTCACGCTGACGTCGCCGCCCGTGTACTCCTCGTACGCGACGTCGGAGTTGTCCGGGTCCACGGCGCTGAAGAAACCGTCGCCGCCGTACACGCCGAACTGCCGGCCGTCGGGCAGGATCTTCATCTCGCCGTTGTCCTGGAGGCCGGCGTACACCGTGCCGTCCTTCGCCATCTCGGCGTCGTAGGGCTGGAGCGTGTGGAAGCCCTCGTTGGCCCCGCGTCCCCACCTGGTGTTGTCGAAGTCCTCGCCGGACGCGACGTGCTGCTTGTAGACGCCGCCGTCGTTCCCGACGATCAGCGTCTCGCCGCCGGAGCCGTCCGGGATCACGATCGAGCCGTGCTGGTCGGGGTGCGTGGTGCTCGACGGCGTGGGCGGGTTGTTCGTCGGGCACAGCGGAAGCGGGTTGTTCACGAACGAGCAGGTGTCGCCGCCGAAGTAGCGGCCGATCACCTTGAACTTCGTGAGCGCGTTGTCCTGCGCCGAGCCCGGCGTCTTGCTCGACCAGACCTCCTCGAGGCCGAACATCACCCGCGTGGGAACGCCGGCCGCCGTCTGCTGGAGCGGATCCGGCTGGATCCATTCGTTGTACCAGGACTGCACGCCCGGGCAGTAGAGCTGCGCGCAGCCCGCGGCAAACAGCGACGAGCCCGAGGTGGGGTCGGTGCCGAGCTGCATCCAGTCCTCGAGCTGCGTCCAGGTCTGGCCGAAGTCCTTCGTCACGTAGACCGCGTCGAACACCGACGGGTAGGGCGCACCGGTCTGGCTGCCCTCGGCGTCGATGCCGGGGATGCCGCCGCGGAACTTCTGCGCGTCCTCGATCACGGCGTAGACGATCTTGTGGTCCTGGTCGGGGCCGTTGGCGATGCCGAGCTCGGTGCGACCCACCTTGTCCTGGTTCGGGAAGTCCCCGCTGCCCCCCGTGGGCGCGACCTTGGTGAAGCTGCCCGGCGTGCCGTCGTCGGACAGGTAGATGCCGTTGTTGGGCGATTGGATCGTGCCGTCGTCGTTGAGCTTGTTGCCGGCGCGCCAGCCGACCGCCGCCATCACGGCGCCGCCCGTGCCCGTGATCGGCGCCTTGGGGCTGTCCTGCACCACCACGTCGGTCACCACGTTCGCGAGGTAGCAGCCCTTCTCGATGCTCGAGTCGCCGGTGCAGTCCGGCTGGCCGGGATCGACGCCGTCGCCCGTGGGCAGGTTCACGCTGGTGAAGCTCTGGCCGGCGTCGGTGGAGCGGAACAGCCCCAGGCCGGTCGCGGCATAGACGATGTCGGGGTTGGTTGGATCCACCGCGAGCTTGAAGCCGAGCGCGCGGTCGGGGATGCCGGCCGCCTTCTGCCAGCTCGCGCCGTCGTCGGTCGAGCGGTACACGCCGAGGCCGCTCTCGGAGTCGAAGCCGAAGGAGCCGTCGCCGGTGAGCACGAGCAGCGTGCCGCCGCCGGCGGGCGAGTACTTCACCGACGAGACGACCTGCGTGGGCAGGTTGTCGCCGATCGAGTGCCAGCTGTCGCCGAGGTTGCTCGACTCCCAGATGCCGCCGTTCGAGGCGGCCGTCCACAGCTTTCCGCTCGCGGAGTCGTAGGCAAAGTCGCTCGTGCGCCCGGCGACCGTGCCGAAGCCCTCGCGGGTGGAGCCGTTCGACTGGTCGTAGTCGGTGTTGTCGGTAACGAGCGGGCCGTTGCCGTAGGGCGACCAGCTGCCGTCGGCGCCGGCGACCCCGGCGCTGCCGGCCTCGGCGAGCCTGCCCTTCTGGCTGACAGCGTGCTCGTAGGCGCCGGCCTTCAGCGCGGTGAAGGGAGCCGTCGTGCGGCTGGCGAGCTGGCTGTTGGCCGCCGCGAGCTCGGCGTACCTCTCGGGCTTCTTCTGGGGCAGGCATTCGCGGCCCTTGCCCTCCTCGCGGTGGGCCTCCTCCTTGCCGGGCTTACGCCCGAGGGCGATCTCGGTGTGGCGCTCGCGTGCGGCCGCCTGCTCCCGCGTGACGAAGCCCTTCGGGCAGGAGCGTGCCTCCGCGCGGCCGCTGCCGCTCGTGAGCTTCAGCGCTGCGAATGCGCCCCCTGCAACCACCACGACCAGCACCGCGACGACGATCGCCCGAACCCGCATTCGAAGCCTCCTTGGCCCGCCCCTGCGGACCGCCCCTGATTTCCGTGCCCGTTTGCTGCGCCGCTCCCTGCGGCCGCCGCAGGATACCCCTATGGGGTCGCGCTTGGCCTCAGTAGGGGGTCGTAGACTCGCCGTCGGATGCGGTTGCTGCTCTGGGACATAGACGGGACGCTGATCGACTCAGGCGGCACGGGGCTCGACGCCTTCAACCAGGCCTTCGAGCGGATCGTGGGCCGGCCGCCCGCGGAGTGGGTGCCGTTTGCGGGGCGGACAGACCTCGAGATCGCCGCGGACCTGGCGCATGTGAACGGCGTGGACGACGGCGGCGAGTTCGTGGAGCGCTTCGCCGGCGAGCTCCATGACGCCCTGGTGGCTCGAAGCGACGTGCTGCGCGAGCGCGGCCGGGCGTTGCCCGGGGCGGGTGAGGCGCTCGAGCGGCTGTCCCGGGAGCCCGGCGTGATCCAGTCGCTCCTCACGGGCAACGTGGAGCGCAACGCGCCGGTGAAGCTGAGCCCGTTCGGGCTCGACCGCTTCGTCGAGTTCGACGTCGGCGCCTACGGCTCCGACCACCACCGGCGGGCGGAGCTGCCGGCGATCGCCCGCGCCAAGGCTGAGCGAAAGCACGGGGTGGAGATCCCGCGCGAGCACGTCGTGCTGATCGGGGACACGCCGCTCGACGTCGCCGCGGCGCGCGCCGCCGGCGCCCGGGCAGTCGGAGTGGCCACCGGGCCCTACGACGAGGAGGCGCTTGCGCAGTCGGGCGCGGACGCCGTGCTGCCCTCGCTCGCCGACCTCGACGCGGTGCTCGAGGCGCTGCTGAAGCCCTAAGGCCCGGCCGGCTCCATGTGCACCACTTTCGTGCACGTGAGCTCGTCGAGCAGCTCGGGGCCGTAGCCGAAGCCGGTTCCGCTCGCTTTGCGCGGATGGGCCGCTCCGCCGGGCGCGCCGCCCCAGACCGCGTTCACCTTCACGGTCCCTGCCTGGAGCTCTCGGCACGCACGTCTCGCGTTCGCCTCCGACGGCGTGAGCACCGACGCGGCGAGCCCGTAGCGCCCGGAGTTCGCCGCCTCGAGCGCGGCGTCGAAGCTCGACACAACCCGCACGGGCGCGACCGGGCCGAAAGTCTCCTCGCGCATCACCGTCATGCCGTCGTCCACGTCCACGAGCACAGTCGGCGGGTAGAACCAGCCGGGACCGTCAACGGGCTCGCCACCCGCGAGCACCCGGGCGCCCGCGCCGACCGCCTCGGACACGTGCCGGTGCACCACCTCGCGCTGGCTCTCGTCGATGAGCGGTCCCATCTCCACCCCGGCGTCCATGCCGTTTCCGATGGCGAGCGTCCGCGCCTTCTGCACGAGCGCCTCCACGAACGGCCCGGCCACCCCCTCGTGCACGTAGATGCGCTCGACGGACGTGCAGATCTGTCCGGCGTTCGCGAATGCGCCGGACGCCGCCTGCTCGGCCGCCCAGTCGGGGTCCACGCCCGCGTCCACGATCAGCGCGTCCTTGCCGCCGAGCTCGAGCAGCGCCTTCTTCAACTGGTCGGCGCAGGCGCGCGCGATCTCGCGCCCGGTCTCCACGGACCCCGTGTGCATGACCACGTCGACGCCGTCGTGCGCGACCAGCGGGCGGCCGGCGCGGGAGTCGCCGAGCAGGAGGTTCAGCACGCCCGCCGGCGGCTCCATCAGCTCCACCATGCGGATCGCGGAGAGTGGCGTCTTCTCCGACGGCTTGAACACCACCGTGTTGCCCGCCACCAGCGCGGCGGCTATCTGGCCGGCGGCGATCGCCAGCGGGTCGTTCCAGGGCACGAGCAGGGCGGCCACGCCGTGCGGCTCGTGCACCATGGCGTCGGTGGCGCCGTCGTCGCCCTTCAGGCTGCGGCCCCGGTGAAGCGGCCCGAGCTCCGCGTACTGCTCGATGGCCTCGATGCCGGCGATCGCTCCGCCGCGGGAATCGGCGAGCGGCTTGCCGTTCTCGAGCGTCTGCAGCTCGGCGAGCTCGTCCACCTTGTCGCGCAGCACGCGGGCGGCCTGCTTGAGAAAGGCGGCGCGCTCCCCCGCCGGCCGCGCAGACCATTCGGGGAGCGCCGCGCGCGCGGCCGCGACGGCAGCGTCGACGTCGGCGGAGCTGCCGGCCGGGATGCGGCCGAGTACGTCGCCCGTCGCGGGGTTGAGCACCTCGATCGCCTCGTCCAAGCTCGAAGCGCGGCGCTCGCCGCCGATCAGGTGCTTCTGCGGCTCGGTGATCTCGAGGACGGTGTTCATGAGCGCCGGTTTACCCGCGCCGAGCGCTGGGGAATCACTGGCCGCCATGGAGCGCTACTACCGCATCGATCCCGCCGACCGCGATCCGCATCGCCTGCTCGACCCGCAGCACCAGGAGTCGGAGCCCTGGAGCGGCACGGTCTACGGCCGCTGCGACAAGTGCCGCGGCTCGGGCAGGACTCAGTTCGAGTGCGAGTCGTGCCGCTCGGGACCGGACGACGATTGTCCGGTGTGCCACGGCGCGGTGACCTACGAGGACGAATGCCCGGCCTGCAAGGGGACCGGGGAAATCGACGACTCGAGCCGGAGCGGGGTGAGCGTGTTCCCGACCGAGGAGGGCCTGTACCGCTACATGGCGCGGCGGGGAGCCGACCTGTCGGAGGCACGCCTCGTGGTCCTCGAGGGCGAGCAGTCTTCCGACGAGGACTTCGACGCCGACGAGGGCGCGCTGCTGATCACGCCGACCCGAGTGGTGGAGACGCGGGATATCGACCGCGCAGCGCGAACGCGGACCACAGAGCGCCCGCGAACGACGCGCCCGTAACGGCGGTCACGCGCTTGAGCGCCGCGTCGGGGATCTTGTCCTTCTCCGCGAAGGTCGTGCCGAGGTCGGCTCCCTCGGAGATGGCCTGAGCCGCCATCCACAGCCGCGCTTGCGGATCGCGACGGACGAGCGCGAGCAGCGCGCCCAACCCGAGCACGACATCCCGCGCACCGAAGCCGCGGGCGAAAAGCTTCGTGTCGATCCGCTTCGAAGGCTTGCGTCCGGCCCAATAGCGGCTGGTGGACTCCGGGTTGGCGATCGAGCCGACGCCGAACGCAATCCGGGTGAGCGAGAGCAGGATCGCGAGCGCGCGCGTCATGAGGGAGCGGTTATCCGGGCTGCTGCGGCTGCAAACCCCACACGGGCCGCTCGAGCGGGGCGTACACGAACAGCGTGCGCGGCCGCTTGTCCAGCTCGAACTCCGGAGGGCCGTCGAATGTCTCGCCGTCGTGCGCCAGGTGCAGCGGCCCGACCGGCGATGCGAGCGAGGCTGACGGCGCCACCCATTGCTCGTAGGCGCGGCAGCGGCCGAGCCTTCCCGTCGCCACGGCAAGCACTACCCGCAGCCGGGCCAGGCGCTTGGCTCCGTCGATGAGCCGGATGTCGAGGAGGCCGTCGTCGAGCCGGCCGCGCCAGCTCGGCCAGAAGCCGGGCGGCTCGTATTCGCAGTTGCCCGCGAACAGCAGCCAGAGCCGGCGCCGGCGGCCGTCGAGCTCCACATGTCTCGGCTTTGCCACGCGAAGCGTGCGCGCGAGTGCCACGAGGCCCGCGAGCGGCCTCCCCATTCGCCGCTCGAGGCGCCTGCGCATGTCGACCATCTCGGGGTAGCCGCCGAGGCTCGCCGTGTTGAGGAAGGTCTCCCCGGCGATCTCCCCGAGGTCGATCCGCACGCCCTGGCCGCGCTCCAGCGAGTCCATCGCGACGGCTGTGGACAGCAGCCCGAGGTCGCGGGCGAAGTGGTTCAGCGTGCCGCCGGGGATGAGAAACAGCGGTTTGCCCGCTCGCGCGGCCGCGGCCGCGGCCGTGCTGGCCGAGCCGTCACCCCCGCAGATCCCGAGCACCTCACCGGAGGCGAGCGCGTCCTCGATCGCGTCGCGGAGCTTGTCGCCGGCCTCGACCTCGATCACGCGGGCGCGCGGCAGGCGGCGCTTCACCTCGTCGAGTGGGGGCCCGCGAAAGCCCGGCCCGGCGTCTTCGTTCACCACGAGCGCCACGCCCTCGCCGTGCGCTCTGGGCTCCGCTGTGGAGCGGTCTGTGGGAGCCACCGCTGCGGGCGTGCGCGCAGCGCGCGGCCACACGCGCGTGGTGGCCAGCGCGATTCCCGTCCCGATCAGCGCTCCCGCCAGCACGTCGGAGGGGTAGTGCACGCCCGTGTAGATGCGCGAGAAGCCGACTCCCGCGGCCAGCGGCCCGAGCACCGCCGCCGACTCCGGTAGCTCCAGGGCGGCGCCGGTGGCAAAGGCGGCGGCGGTTGCCGCGTGGCCCGAGGGGAAAGAGGTGCTGCCCGGCACGCGGGCGAGCCGGCGGATCGACGGAACGGGGAGCGTCGGGCGCTGGCGGCGGGCGAGCGTCTTCAGTCCGAGGTTCACGAATGCCGAGGTGGCCCCGATCGACACGAGCCCGCGCGCGGCCGCGCGCTGCCCGAAGCGCCCGCCCGCGGCGGCGAGCACCGCGGCGCAGCCGATCCAGAGCGCCGAGTCGTTGGCCGCGTTCGAGAGCCGCGGCAGCGTGCGATCGAGCAGCGGTGCGTGCCAGCCCGCCACGCGCCCGAACGCCTCGAGATCGGCGGCGTGGACGCGCCGGGTCACGAATCGCATGCGGGTGTCTTACCCGAGCGCCGGGACCGGTACCGTTCCGGCGCGCATGAGCACCCCTGAGCAGATCTTCGCCAACTACCAGTACGAGATCTATCTGAAGGGCATCGGCGGCGAGGTGCCGTCGCTGCCGATCACCTACGACGAGCTCGAAGCTGCCGCGCGTGAGAAGCTGAGCGCGGGCGCTTACGGCTACGTGGCCGGTGGCGCGGGCAACGAGTCCACCGTGCGCGCGAACCGGGAGGCGTTCGAGCGCTGGCGGATCGTGCCTCGCATGATGCGCGACATCGGCGTGCGCGACCTCTCCACGGAAGTGCTCGGCACCAAGATGACCGCGCCCGTGATGCTCGCCCCGGTCGGCGTGCAGTCGATCATCCATCCAGAGGGCGAGGTGGCCGCGGCGCGCGCGGCTGCGGAGCTCGGCGTGCCGATGGTGCTGAGCACCGCTGCCTCGAACACGATCGAGGACGTGGCGGCGGCGCTTGGCGACACGCCGCGCTGGTTCCAGCTCTACTGGCCGAACGACCCGGAGCTGGCGGTGAGCTTCATGGATCGCGCGGAGAAGGCCGGCTACACCGCCATCGTCGTGACACTCGACACCTGGCTGCTTGCCTGGCGGCCCCGCGACCTCGCCGGCGCGTACCTGCCGTTCCTCAAAGGGGAGGGCGTGGCCAACTACTTCTCGGACCCTGTCTTCCGCGGAGCGCTCGAGAAGCCGCCGGAGGAGGACATCCAGGCGGCGGTGGGCCACTGGGTGGGCGTCTACTCCGACCCGACCGTCACCTGGGAGCGGCTCGACTTCCTGCGCGAGCACACCCGCCTGCCGATCCTGCTGAAGGGCATCCTGCACGCCGACGACGCCCGCCGCGCGGCGGACGCGGGCGTGGACGGCATCCTCGTGTCGAACCACGGCGGCCGGCAGGTGGACGGAGCGATCGGCGCGCTCGACGCGCTGCCCGAGGTGGTGGACGCGGTGCCCGACGAGTTCCCGGTGCTGTTCGACTCGGGCGTGCGCTCCGGCGCGGATGCGTTCAAGGCGATCGCGCTCGGCGCCCGCGCGGTGCTGCTGGGCCGGCCGTGGGTGTGGGGCCTCGGCCTCGCGGGCGAGGAGGGAGTGAAGCACGTGCTCCGCAGCCTGCTCGCCGAGCTCGACCTCACGCTCGCGCTGTCGGGCTACACATCGTTCGACGACGTGGGCCCGGACTCGATGGTGCGCGTTCGCTAGGGCGCCGCGCCGGCGCTTCCCTGCAGCCGCCCCTCCCTCACGCGGGCCGCCATGTCCGACGACTCCTCGCGGATGATCGTGCCGTCCTCGAGCTCGATCACCGGCAGCCTGTCCTGCGCGGATAGCTCTTTCAGCTCGTTGCGCCGCCCGCGGGGGAACGTCGGATGCTTCACGATCTCGAAGTCCTGCCCTGACTCCTCGAACGCCTTGCGCACCTTTCCGCAGGGGTGGGGTCCGCCGAGCCAGGGGTTGCCGCAGGTGTGGAGCTTGATTGCCAAATCGATCCCTCCTCCTTGCCTCTAATGACGGCGAGTGTGCGTCGATCCTTCCGGAACGCCATTCTCCCGTCTACGTGCGAGCCCGGGAGAAGCAGCAAAGGCCGCTCGCGCTCGTGGCTCGCGAGTGGGGCCGGATCGGGCTTGTGGGCTTCGGTGGCCCGCCGGCGCACATCGCGCTGCTGCGCGAGCTGTGCGTGGAGCGGCGTCGCTGGCTGAGCGCCGCTGAGTTCGAGGACGGCGTGGCCGCCGCCAACCTTCTGCCCGGCCCCGCCTCCACCCAGCTCGCGATCTGGACGGCGTGGCGCCTGCGCGGCGCGGTGGGAGCGCTCGTCGGCGGGCTTGCGTTCATCCTGCCCGGGCTGATCGCGATCGTGGCGCTCGCCGCGGCGTTCCTGGCTTCGTCTCCCCCGGACTGGCTGCGCGGAGCAGGGGCCGGCGCCGGCGCGGCGGTGCCCGCCGTCGCGGTGGCGGCTGGGGCACTGCTGGTGCCGGGGAGCGTTGCGCGCGCGGCGTCCCGGCTGCGCTGGGCGGTCTACGCGCTGCTCGGCGCGGTCGCCGCGGCCACGCTCGGACCCTGGCTCGTGCTCGTGCTCTTCGCCTGCGGCGCCTTCGAGCTGCTGCTGCGTCTGCGGCTCGCGGCTCTCGTGCTGGTGTGGCCGTTCGCTGCGGCTACGGCGGGCGGGCTCGGCTCGCTGGCGTGGACCGCGTTCAAGGTGGGCGGCCTCTCCTACGGTGGCGGCTTCGTGATCGTGCCGCTGATGCAGGGCGATGCGGTGGACCGCTTCCACTGGATGAGCGACGGCCAGTTCCTGAACGCGGTCGCCCTGGGGCAGGTCACGCCCGGGCCGGTCACCCACACGGTCGCGGCGGTCGGCTACGCGGCCCACGGCGTGGGCGGCGCGCTGCTCGCGGCCGCGGTCGCTTTCACGCCCTCGTTCGCGTTCGTGCTGATCGGCGCTCCGCGCTTCGGCCGGCTGGTGTCGAGCCGGGGCCCGCGAGCCTTCCTGGACGGCGCCGGACCGGCGGCGATCGGCGCCATCCTCGGGTCCGCGATTCCGCTTGCCATTGCGCTTTCCGAGGCCTGGCAGTACGCGCTGCTCGGGTTCGCGGCGGTTGCCTTGCTGGTTGCCAGGAGACGTGTCGTGGAAACACTGCTCGCCGCGGGCGCGGTAGGGGCCGTCGGAGTGGTCTCCGGCTGGCCACTTTCCGGGTGATCCGGGCCGTTCGGATAGCCGCACACCCGTACACATGGAGGCCCCTCTAGGAGGGGGGGCCACCGGGAGGGATCCTTCCGGTCAGCAAGTGAGTTTGGCTGTACGCCTGCTCCGACCGAGCGGAATAGTCACACCCCCTCATGACCGCGCTTACATCACATATCACCCCCCGCATCACCCGCAAGCGCGCGCTCGTCGCAGCGACGGCTACCGTCGCGGCCGGCTCACTGATCCTGCTCGTTCCCGCGCTCGCCGGCCTCGCCGACAGCTGGAATCGCATCGCCAACGGCGATCCCTCGTGGCTCGCCCTGGCGCTCGGACTCGAGGTACTTTCCTTCGCCGGACATATCCTCCTCTTCCGGACGGTGTGCCTCGATTCAGGGTCGCGTTTCGGCTATCGCGAGTCCTACCAGGTGACGATGGCCGGCCATGCCGCCACTCGTCTGCTGGCGAGCGCGGGAGCGGGTGGGGTCGCGCTAACCGCCTGGTCCATGCGCCGCGCCGGTATGGAGCGCCGCGACGTGGCCCAGCGCATGGTCACCTTCATCGTTCTTCTCTACAGCGTCTACATGGCTGCGCTCCTCGTGGGCGGCGTCCTGCTCTTTGCAGGCGTTCTCTCGGGTGACGCGCCCATCGGCGTGACGCTGATTCCGGCCGCCTTCGGCGCCTTCGTCATCGCAATCGCGCTCGCCTCGCCGCTCGCCGCGGGACGGCTCGAGTCGCGCTTCGGCGCCTCGAGCCGCGGCTGGGTGCGCAAGCTGGCCCCGGCGCCCGCCTCTCTGGCCGGCGGCGTGCGCGACGCCATCCGCCTCGTCCGCAAGGGCAACCTGGGGCTGCTCGGCGCGATCATGTGGTGGGGCTTCGACATCGCCGTGCTGTGGGCGTGCTTCCACGCGTTCGGCTTCGCCGCTCCCACCTTCGCCGTCGCGACGATGGCCTACTTCGTGGGCATGTTCGCCAACACGCTGCCGCTGCCCGGTGGAGTGGGCGGCGTCGACGGCGGGATGATCGGCGCCCTGCTCGCATTCGGCGTCGCGCCCGAGCAGGCGGTCATCAGCGTGCTGGCCTACCGCGCCTTCTCGTTCTGGCTGCCGATCGCTCCGGGCGCTATCGCGTACTTCCAGCTCCGCCGCACCTTCGGCCGCTGGGACGCCGCGTCGGCCGAAGAGCCGGAGCTGCCGCGCCGCGAGCCTGCACGGCCGCACGTCACGAGCGGGCGCCCGCGCTTCACGCCGCAGCCGCAGTCGCAGCTCGAAGTCGCCGCCTGAGCGCTACTTCTTCGCCGGCTCGTAATACGGGTTCGTGCCCGAGGCGTGATCGGTCACGTCGACCACGCTGTGGATCTCCGGCACGTTGTCCTTGATCGCCACCTCGATGCCCTGCCCGAGCGTGACCGTGGCCATGCCGCAGCCGACGCAGCCACCGCCGAGGCGCACGTAGGCGGTGTCGTTCTCGACCGCGACCAGGTCCGCGCGACCGCCGTGCTGGGCGATCGCCGGGTTCACCTGCTGATCGAGCACCGTGATCACGCGTTGTGCGACGTCGCCGGTGAGATCCGCGATCGGCGCTCCGGATGCGCCGAGGGCGGGGCTCGGCTTGTTCGGGTTTTCGAGCTTCAGGCCGCCGGCGCCGAACGGATCCTCGAGCCAGTCGACCGTGGCGCCGGCCACCTTGTCCCAGTCGGCCTCGGGAACGACGATCGCCAGGTCGCGGTGGCGGACGATGGCGTCGTACGGCGCCGCGTGGTCCACGGGCTTGAGCGACATGTCGTAGGTCCACTCGTTGCCCTGCGTGCCGCTCACCTCGATCCACATGGCCTGGCGCTCCGGCTCGGGCGCGCCCGAGAGAAAGCCCATGACCTTGTCGTAGGCGGCGTCGGTGATGTGCAGTGTGGGCTCTGTGCTCATCTGGCGAGACCTACGATACCCCTGTGGCTCGCGCGTTACTGATCCTTCCGACGGCCACCTACCGGGCATCCGACTTCCTCCGCGCCGCCGAGCGGCTCGGTGTGGACGTGGTCGTGGCGTCCGAGCGGCGCCAGGCGCTCGAGGGCGTGATGGGCGAGCGCGCGCTGCTGCTGCGGCTCTCGCGCCCCGAGGAGGCGGTCGAGGCGATCGCGTCTGTGCACGAGCGCACCCCGCTCCACGCCGTCGTGGCCGTGGACGACCAGGGCGTGCGCGTCGCCGCGCTCGCGGCCGAGCGGCTCGGGCTCCAGGGCAACCCGCCGGCCGCCGCCGCGGCCACGCGCGACAAGGCCGCGATGCGGCGCGCGTTCGCCGAGGCGGGTGTCGTGCAGCCCGACTTTCTGCTCGTGCCGCCGGGGGCGGACGTGGGCGCGGCCGCGCGCGGCCTTGGCTTCCCGGTCGTCGTCAAGCCGCTCTCGCTGTCGGCGAGCCGGGGCGTGATCCGGGCCGACGACGAGAAGGGCGCCGCCTCCGCCGGCGCTCGGGCGCGCGCGATCGCGGGGGACGAAGCGGAGCTGATGCTCGAGCGCTACGTGCCCGGCCGCGAGGTTGCGCTCGAAGGGCTGCTCCGCGGCGGTGAGCTCCAGGTCCTGGCGCTGTTCGACAAGCCCGATCCGCTGGAGGGGCCGTACTTCGAGGAGACCATCCTCGTGACGCCGTCCCGGCTGGTGGGCGAGACGCAGGAGCGCGCTCGCTCGGTGGCCGCAGAGGCGGCGGCGGCGCTTGGCCTGAGCGGCGGCCCTGTGCACGCCGAGCTGCGCGTGGACGGCGAGGAGGTGGTGATGCTCGAGCTGGCCGCGCGCTCGATCGGCGGTCTCTGCTCGCGGGCGCTCCGCTTCGGCCTGGGCGCGAGCCTCGAGGAGGTGATCCTTCGCCACGCGCTCGGCATGCCGCTCGACGGGCTCTGGCGCGAGGCGGCCGCGGCCGGGGTGATGATGATCCCGATCCCGAACGCCGGGGTGCTCGAGCAGGTTGGCGGGCAGGAGCAGGCGCGCGCGGTTGCGGGGATCGAGGGCATCGAGATCACGATCCCGCGCGGGCGCGACGTGGTGCCGCTGCCGGAGGGCGACCGCTACCTCGGCTTCCTCTTCGCGCGCGGCGAGCTGCCGGACGACGTCGAGTGGTCGCTGCGAAAGGCGCACTCCAAGCTCGACATCCGCATCGCCGACGGCGCGCGCGCCGCCTAGCCGCTACGGGATGTCGCGCGGCACGTCCGGGTCCGGCGCGGGCTCGTCCGCGCCGTGCACGCCGTGCTCGAGGTGCGGCGGCTCGGGGTCCGGCCCGTCGAGGTCGTTTGGCGGGTCCGGCACGGGGTCGATCAGGTCAGGCGCGTCCGGGTTGGCCCGCCTCCGCCGCAGGTGATCCCAGCAGCGGTCGAGCTCTGCCCGGATGATGGCGAGGCGCTGACGGCCGTCGTCGTCGAGCCGGCCCTCGGACTCCTCGTGCCAGAGGCGCTGCTCCTCCTCGACCAGGGACTCGATGCGGTCGATGATCGGGCTGTTCTCGCTCTGGGTCACGGGGCTGATCCTACGGATCCTGCGTTTCTTGCGCAGATTCCAAGCGGGCGGGCCGGGGAGAGGTATGCCGGGGCCGTAACCTGACCGGAGTGCGCCTCCTACTCGTGTCCACCTACGAGCTCGGCCATCAGCCGCTGCACGTCGCGTCCCCGGCCGCGGCGCTGAGGACCGCGGGGCACGACGTGCGCGCGCTCGACACCTCGGTCGAGCAGTGGGACCCGGCGCTCGTGGACTGGGCCGACGCCGTGGCGTTCTCGGTGCCGATGCACACCGCGATGCGGCTCGCCCTGAGGGGCGCGAAGGCGGTGAAGCGGCAGGACCCCGCCAAGCCGGTCTGCCTCTACGGCCTCTACGCGCCGGTCAGCCGCGACGCGACGCTCGGCCCGGTTGCCGACAGGCTGATCGCCGGTGAGTACGAGCCGGCGCTCGTGGCATGGGCGGACGGGCTTGGCGACGACGGCGGCCGCGAGCTGTACCTGGGCCGCAACGACTTCAACGCGCCCGCGCGCGACCTGCTGCCGCCGCTCGAGCGCTACGCGCACCTGGCGCTCGGGGGCGAGGAGCGGCCGGTGGGCTACGTCGAGGCGACGCACGGCTGCGTGCACAAATGCCGCCACTGCCCGCTGCCGGTGATCTACGACGGACGCATCCGCGTGGTCGGGGGCGACGTCGTGCTTGCCGACATCGAGCAGCTCGTGGAGATGGGCGCGCGCCACATCACGTTCGGCGATCCGGACTTCCTAAACGGCGTGACGCATTCGCTGCGGATCGTGCGCGCGATGCACGAGCGGTTCCCCGACCTCACCTTCGACTGCACCACCAAGGTCGAGCACATCCTCGAGCACGCGCAGGTGTGGCCGGAGCTCGCGGCGAGCGGCTGCCTCTTCGTGGTCTCCGCGCTCGAGGGAGTGAACGACGAGATCCTCGCGCGGCTGGACAAAGGTCACACGACCGACGAGGCGTCGCACGCGATCGCGCTGCTGCGCGAGCATGGCATCGAGATCAGGCCGTCGTTCCTGCCGTTCACGCCGTGGACGTCGCTCGACGACGTGGCCGACATCGTGGAGTTCGTCGAGGCGCACGACCTCGTGGGGAACGTCGATCCGGTCCAGTGGTCGATACGGCTCCTCATCCCCGAGGGCTCGCTCGTGCTCGACCACGACGACTTCGATCTCGGGCCCTACGACGCCGAGGCGCTCAGCTTCGAGTGGAGCGCGCCGGACCCGCGGGTGGACGCGCTTCAGCGCGAGCTCGCCGCGATGGTGGAGACGGGAGCCGACTTCGGCGCGATCAGGCGGGTGGTGTTCGAGGCGGCCGGGCGCGACCCGGACAGGCAGCCGATCGCGGCAGGCTCGGTGGAAGGGAGGCCACGGCTCACGGAGCCGTGGTTCTGCTGAGCTGAGCCCACCGAGGGCCAGTTCGGCTCTCTCGACGAGGTCTGACTCAGAAGCCGCCCGAGAGGGCGATCACGAGCAGCACGATGGCGGCTATGCCGGCGATCGCGACCACCGCCAGGTTCGCGGCCATTGCGAGCGCCAGCCGGCGTTCCTGCTCGGGCGGCGTTCGCGGCTCGGAGGCACCGGCGCCGCCCTGGCGCCAGCCCACCGCGCTCGACAGCGCGCTGGTGATGAACTGGTTCAGGCTCACCTCGTCGCGCTCGGCGGCGCGGGCCAGCTCGGCGTGCAGCGACTGCGGCATGCGCAGCAGCAGCTTGCCGCTGTGCGACGACGCGCCCCGCGGCTCGGGTACCTCGCGGCCCTCCGCGAGCGCTGCCGAGATCCACTCCTCCATCGCGATCTGCACGGCGGCTGCGGCTTCGTCGGCCGACGCGCCGCGCGCCTCGCAGCCCTGGAGCTCCTCGACCTGGGCGAGCCAGGCGGCCCCGCTGTCGGCTTCCCCATCCCGCGAGATGGAGATTCGATAGGGCCGATCGAGGTAACGATCCGGCGCGGGAGTCCGTGCCGCGCGCATCACCGGCATCGTATGGCCGGGATCGCGGCTCGGCAACCGCTCTGGCCCTCGCTCGAGTGCCGCGCGCACCTTGGCGAGCGCTGCCGCGGTGCGCCGCGACAGCTGTCGCTGAGAGATGCCGAGCTCGGCCGCGGCGCTCTCCGGGCCGAGGTCGCGCACGTAGCGGAGGTACAAGACACGGCGCTCGTCATTGCTGAGCCCACGGAAGGCGCCGGACAACAGCACGCGGTCCTCCGCCGCCTCGAGCTCGCCGGGCGCGCCCACTTCGAGGCCGCCGGCGCCGAGCGCGAGCGGGCTCCCCGCCTCGCGCGCCTCGAGTGCGCGTGACACGTGCGCCTCGGTCACGCCGAGCTCGCGGGCGAGCTCCCCCACTGATGGCTCGCGGCCGTGCCGGGCGGTGAGCTCCACGCGCGCACGCGCGAGAGGCGCCCGCAGCTCCTCCACGACGCGGGGCAGCCTGATGGTCGTCGCACGATCGCGCAGGTGGCGGCGGATCTCGCCCTCGATGTTTGGCACCGCGTAGGCCGCGAGCTCGTCGCCGCGCTTGGGGTCGAAGCGGTCGATCGCGTTGATCAACCCGATCGATCCCACCTGCACGAGATCCTCGCGATCCTCTCCCCGGCCGACGTAGCGCTGCGCCAGGCTCTCGACGAGCGGCAGGTACATCTCGATCAGGCGCTCGCGGGCCGCGATATCCCGCCGCTCGCGATACGCCGTCAAGAGGCGCGTCGTCTCGGTGACTTCGCGGCTGCCCGCCGCTCGCGGCACGGATGCCAAAGGGAAAAACTCCCTGCGCTCGAGGCTGATACCGCATTCAGCGTATCCCGGTACCACCTCGAGCGGTAGCCGAAATCGCGTCCAAACCGCGGCCGCCGAACGGGCTCGCCGGGTACTCGGCCAGCGACTCGCCTCGTAATCGAGAGCCCACGTGACCCGACCGCTACCGCGCCCGATCTGCCTGCTGCCAGCCCTGTTGGTGGCGGTGCTCGCGCTCGCACCCTCACCGAGCGCGGCGGACACGGGGGACGCGGCCGCGCGCGTACGGGCGGCTGTCGGTGAGGCGCTCTCGCAGGCCGGCGTAGTCGCGTCCAGCGCAGAGCCGCTCCCGGAGGGAGCGGTAGGAAACGGCGCGCCGGCCTACGAGGGCGACGCGCCGGTATCCGCGCCGTCCGGTGCGGCGGACCCGTCGGTGGTGGCCCCCGCAGCCCCGCCGGCGACCGCCGCGCCGCAGCCGCCCGAGCCCGCGCAACCTCAGCAGCAGCCGCAGGTGCAGGAGGCGATCGAGGACGTGAAGGCGGACCCCGTCACGGGCGGAGTTCGGGCGCCGGTGGAAGCAGCTCCGCCGGCACCGGAGAGGCCAGCCGCTCCAACCGCGCCGGCAGAGCCGGCGCCGACGGGAACGGCGGAGGGCCCCTCGAACACGAACGTGGTGATCCGGATCTTGAGTCCGGGCGACGACGGCCCAGTCACCCAGGGCATCGAGCTCGGCTCACCGACCGGTCCCACGGGAGGCGGGGGGCTCGCTCCGCCCAGGGATTGGAAGTGGACCTGGACCTGCGGAGGCTCGCCGGTGGCAACAGCGGCGGCCGGCTGGGACTGGACCTGGACCTTCGATCCGAGCTGCTTCGGGGCCGCGGACAAGCCCACCCCGAAGTTGGATCTGCCGTCGCCACTCGACCGGTGGCGGCAGGCGCCGGGGAGCCTCGAGCCGCGCGAGACGGCCGCGATGCCGCGCGGCTTGAGGATCCCCGGGATGGACAGGCGGCCTCCCTCCCACGGCGTGCGGCACCGGCCGGGGCGCCGGGCGCCACACGCCGGCGGCTCAGACGGCGCGGGCGGCATTCGAGGCCTCGCGGAGCCCATCACGCAGGCGTTCGCGAGCGGGCCGGCGGCGGGGGCGCCCGCGCCCGAGGATGCCCCCGCGCGCAGCCGCCACGCGGCGCCGCGTGAGCGACATGGCGTCCCGTTCCCGCCGCCCGGGCCGCTGCCGTTCCCGCCAATCGCGCCGTTCGCCGCGTCGGCGGGCGCCGCGCCCTCCGGTGCCGCCGCGCTCATGATGGCGGCCCTCGCCGGCCTGCTCGCCCTGGCCGGCTCCAGCTTCTTCACGCGAATGCGCCCGGATCGGCGCAGAGCTCGCTCCCGCCTGGACGGCGGGAGGCTCGAACGGCCCGGTTAGCCGCAGGTGGGGATCCATTCCACCTGCGCCGGCCCCGTTCACCGGCGCTAATTCGCACCAAGGAGAAGAGATGAGAACTCGCCTTGTCGCATTGACAGCGGGTCTCCTGCTCCTGGGCGCGGGGAACGCCGTTGCAGGCGTGCCGTCCGCCGGCCAGATGGCCGAGCAGACAGCCGGCAACCTGCAGACGGCCAACTCCACAGCCACATCGACGCAGGACAACCCGAGCAACAGCAACATCTCGGTCCGGATCCACAGTCCGGGCAACAACGGGTCGGTGAGCCAGAGCAACAACTCGACGGCGAACTCGACCGCGACCAACGACAACACCACGAACCAGACGACGGATCAGCGGCAGGCAGGACCGAACTGCTGCGACGACGTCATCCACCGGATGCTCGGCTCGCCGAAGGCCGGTGGCGGGTCCTCCAGCCAGGAGGCTGCGCAGGACGCGTGGAACGAGCAGCACGCTGACTCGAACGCGGTCAGCACGCAATACAACCCGAGCAACGAGAACATCTCGGTTCGGATCCACAGCCCGGGCAGCGACGGCAACGTGTCGCAGGACAACACGTCGTCGGCGACGTCCACGGCCGGGAACACGAACGAGACCACGCAGGACCTCAGCCAGAGCCAGAGCGGCGCGGGCTCGAAGTGCTGCGGCTCGGGCACCGGCATGCAGGCCGGTGAGCAGAGCGCCTGGAACGGCCAGGAGGCCAACTCCGACGCGACCAGCACGCAGTACAACCCGAGCAACGAGAACATCTCGGTTCGGATCCACAGCCCTGGCGACAACGGAAGCGTCGACCAGAGCAACAACTCGTCCGCCACATCCACGGCGACGAACGACAACACAACGACCCAGACTCTCCACCAGGATCAGGGCGGGCCGGAAGCGGCCGTGCTCGAGCGGAAGCCGTCATGCTGCGGCAGCTCGACCGGCATCCAGGCAGCAGCACAGGACGCCTGGAGCGAGCAGCACGCCTTCTCCACGGCGGAGAGCACGCAGAAGAACCCGAGCAACGAGAACATCTCGTTCGGGTTCGGTGACGACGGCAAGATGAAGCCGCGGCTCGAGAAGGCCGTGCCGGCATCGGGAGACGTCACCCAGAGCAACAACTCGTCGGCGACTTCCACGGCGACGAACAGCAACACCACGGCGCAGACGCTGGATCAGAGCCAGAGCGGCTCCGGTCCGAAGTGCTGCGGCGGCAAGTCCACCGGAGTGCAGGCGGCGTCGCAGGATGCCGGCAACCTGCAGTTCGCGGACTCGGTCGCCACGTCGAAGCAGATCTGCCCGTCCAACTTCAACTTGGGCGGGTTCGGATCCGTGTGGCAGTCGAACAACTCGAATGCCGACTCGACGGGGACGAACACCAACACGCTGGATCAGATGTTGAGCCAGCTGCAGTAGAGGCGAAATGAGCGATGCGACCGGTCGGGTGGAGGGAACGGCTCCCCCGGCCGGCGCGTCGCGCCGCCGCATTGACAGCGGCCGTGAATCGGGATTACTTTGGCTTCAAGGAGCCCTATTGAAGGAGGAGGCTCCGGGGATGTCCCTCCCACGCAGGTACTCGCAGTTGATGGCCCTCGTAATCGCGGCGGGCGCATGCGCGTTTCCGGCGTCCGCCCTCGCCGCCGCTCCGAGCCCAGACCGAGGCAGCTCCGCCGGGCCCTCGCCCGACCCGGCGCCGTCGGCGCAGCGCCCACAAGCCGCTCCGCGGCAGACGGCGCCCATCGTCCGCGCGCCGGTCACGCGCGTCGTCCCCGCGGCGCCAAAGGCCGCGGCGCCCACTTCGCGGGCGACCGCTGCAACCAGGCCCGCGCGGGCGAAGCACCGTCACACCCGGCATATGGCGCCGCCCGTCACGCCGGTCGAGACCGGGCCGCCTCTCTATGCGTCGGCGCCGCGCGCCGTCCTGCGCGCGATCCCCGCCCCGAGCCGTGGCGGCGATGGCCGCGAGGCCGCGATCCTCGCCGCGGCCGCCCTGTTCCTCCTCGTGGCGGCGAGCGGGTCGGTGCTGCGCAACACCCTTCGCATGAGGCTGCGATGAAGCGCCTGCTCGTAGCCGGAGCTGCCGTGGCGGTCATCGGCTGGGCGATGCCTGCCACCGCGAGCGCTTATGACGTGAAGGTGTCGTGCACCGGGCCCTCCGGGATGCCAGTGTCGTGCGCGCAGTGGCACAACTTCCCGGTGACGCTCCGCCTCGTCCCCGACACGCTGGACCAGCTCACCAACACGGGCGGCAATTGCTTCGCGTACACGCCACAACCGGATACGCCGCCCGCCGGCACTCCGGGAATCTGCACGGCGTTCTGGGGACCGGATACGACCCTGACAAAGTCGGCGCGGGTCTTCGTAGATTTGACTCCGCCGGTCACCACCGGGGCGGTGCCGGACCGGCCACCCGACGCGAACGGCTGGTACAACCATCCGGTCGGCTTCAGCTTCCAGGGCGCCGACGCCACCTCGGGCATCGCGGGCTGCGAGCACCTCGTATACGCCGGGCCCGACGAGGGCGCGGCGAAGCTTCCCGGCCGCTGCTCCGACAACGCTGGCAACAGCTCTGGCTTCATCGCCTCGCTCAGCTATGACGGGACCGCTCCCGCGCTATCGAACGTGCGTGTCGACCCGGGTGACCGCGAGGTCACGATCAGCTGGACCGGCCCGCCCGACACCACCAGCGTCACTGTCAGCCGCTCGGCGCCCGGCGCGTCCGAGCAGGTGCCGGTCGCGACCATCGCGGCCGCCGGCGGTCCGGGGGTGGCAGTCGACAGGCGCTTACGCAACGGTCGCCGCTACACCTACACCCTCACGGCGCAGGATCGGGCCGACAACGTCGCGAGCACCAACGTCGAGGCGAAGCCGCACGCTGTGGTGCTCGGCAACGGCCGGGTGAGGCGCGTTCTGTCGCCGCCGAAACTCAGCTGGCCAAAGGCGCGACGCGCGAGCTACTACAACGTTCAGATCTACCACGGCG
>JBJMLG010000238.1:0-12045 GCA_045805385.1 Thermoleophilaceae bacterium | reverse complement strand
GGGGCGCCCGTGCGGGCGGTCGCGCAGCTCGGTGCGCCGCGACACGAGCGCGGTGAGGTGCCGCGGCCCGCGCCAGATGGGCTTCGCGGGCTCGGTCGTCGTGACGCCGCTGTCGGTCCTGAGCGGCGCCTTCGCGGGCGGGGCCTGCACGACCGTACGGGTGGGCGCGTGCTCGCTCGAAGTGAGCCCCTCCGTCAGCAGCATGGCCACCCCGACGAGGGCGGCGACAGCCAGGATGGCAAGACTGAGCCTCATGCCATCGATCATAAGATGCGCCTCGTGGCTGACTAGCGGAACAGGTCCTGCTCGCGCGGCCGCAGCAGCGCGGCCGCGCCGGGACCGTGCTCCTCGGTGACGAACCGCTCGAGCCCGCGCACCAGCACTCCCGGCTCGCCGGCGTCCTTGGTCCGCGCGAGGTCCGCGGCTGCCGCGACCGCGTCGGCGACGGCGATCTCAGTGGCGGCAAGCTCGCGGCCCTCGCGGTCGCCACGTCCCCGCCAGTCGTCGAGCACTCGCAGCCCGGCGGCACCGACAGCTACGTCCACCTGGCCGAGCCGCCATGCGCGGCCGAAGCTGTCGGTGATCACGACCGCCGGCCGAACGCCGTAGGCCCGTCCGAAGCCCTCGCGCAGCGCGCGGGCCGAGTTGTCCGGATCGACCGGAAGCAGCACCACGGAGTCGTCGCCGGGCACGTTCGACTGGTCGATGCCCGCGTTTGCGCACACGTAGCCCTGGCGCGTCTCGGCGATGAGCACGCCGCGCTCGGCCCGCAGCAGCCCGGCCGACTCGTCGAGCACGAGTTGTACGAACCGCGCGTCCTTGTCGTTCTCGGCGGCGATCTCACGCGCATGCTCCGACGGCTCCACGTCCCGCAGGCGCGCGACCCTTCCCTCCGCCTTCGACACGACCTTGCTCGCGACCACGAGCATGTCGCCCTCGTGGAGTCCGGCGGGCGAGGCGTCCGCAAGAAGCGCCGGAAGGTCGTCGCCGGTGCGCACCTCCGGGAGGGGCGCGAGCGCGAAGATCGTGAGCGGCAGCGCTAGACCTCGACCGGAGGAGCCGCCCGCATCCGCCCGAGCTGGCGAAGCGCGCCCTGCGTGAGCGGGGCGAGGCCGCGGCGCTCGTCGAGCACCGCAGATAGGTCGTGGAGGTCGCCCGGCTCGTCCACGTCGTGCATGAGCGACGGGATCTCGACCACCTCGAAGCGCAGCGAGGCCTGCTCCGCCGCAGTCACGTGCCGCTCCAGGCTGCCCGGCCCGAAGCTCGGAGTAATCGCATGCGGCGGATACAGGACCAGTGCGTTCGTGCCGGCGCCATGGCGGTCGGGCACGATCGCTACGTCGAGAGGCTGCTCCTCGGCGCGCTCGAGCAGGGCGTCCAGCTCGCGCGGGTCGAGCAGCGGCGTGTCGCCCGGGATGAGCACCACGCGTTCGAAGCCCTCGGCCGCGGCACGGTCGACGCCAATCCCCGCGGCCGACGACTGCCCGGTCTCAGCCGGGTCGAGGAGCACGCGCACGCGGCCGCCCCGTGCGGCCACCTCCACCGAGCGCTCGGCCGTGACCACGAGCACCTCCTCGACGCCCTGGACGTGGCGCAGCGCGCCGAGCACATCCGAGAACATCGCGAGCGCGAGGGCCTGCCGGGAGCCGCTGCCGAGGGTCGGCGACAGTCGCTGCTTCGCGGCGGCGAAGCTCTTCACGGGAAGTATCGCGGCGGTACGCATGGGCGCAGGGCGGCGGCGCTTCCGACTCTACCGGTTGGCCTCCGGCCGAGGGCGGGCGTCAGCCCAAACCGCGCGCAAACTCCAGGGTCCTCTGGGCGAGCTCACGCCTTGCGTCCGCACTGTCCATCAGCGTCGGCACCTGAAGCACAGGCATGCCGGCGTCAGGCACGGGGTCGTCGCTCACGAGCCCGTCGAGCAGTCCCTCGTACGCCTCCACCACGGCTAGCGGGCCGACCGTCAGCCCGGCCATGCGGCAGAACGCCTCGGTCGGGCCCTTGATCGCATGCCCGCCGACGAACGGGCTCACCGCCACCACGGGTGCGTGCGAGGCCGCGATGGCGTCGCGCATACCGGGCACCTCGAGGATCGGGCCGATCGAGATCACCGGGTTCGATGGTCCGATCACGATCGCCTCGCTGCCGGCGATCGCCTCGAGCACTTCGGGCGTGGGACGCGCCCGCTCGAGAGCGCGAAGGTCCACGTCCTCGGGCTCGCTGCCTCGCTCCTGGATCATGAACTCCTGGAACGGCCGCCATTCGCCGTGCACCCGCACGAATGTGCGCACCGGGTTGTCGCTCATGGGCAGCACGCGGGCGCCCGCCCCGACCGCCGTGCACACCCGCGCGTGGGCCTCCGTGAGCCGCTCGCCCTTCGCGAGCGCCTCGCTGCGGACGATGCAGAGGGCGAGGTCGCGGTCGCCCAGGTTGAACCACACCTCCCTGCCCGCCTCCCGCAGTCGGTCCATCACCTGGAAGGTGTCGCCCTCGATGCCCCAGCCGCGCTCGTCGATGATGTCCGCGAGCCACCACGTGACCAGGTCCGGGTCGGGGGCGACGTGGCTGCCGTAGATGTCGATGTCGTCGCCGGTATTGGCGATCACGGCGAGCTGTTCGGCGCCGACGACGTCGAGCATCCCGCGCGCCAGCTTGGCGCCTCCGCTGCCGCCGGCGAGGACCGCTACTGCCACAGCTCGTCCGGAAGCCCGGTGAGCTTCAGCCCGGCGTGGGTCTTGTAGCGCCCGTTCACCGAGATCAGCATCGGCGTGATGCCTTCGATGAGGCGTGCGACTTCGAGCCGCCCGGCGTTCACCGGCCGCAGGCCGGGGATGCGCGCGATCAGCTCGGCCACTCGCTCCTTCGGTTCCCGGCGGTCGCCGGCGACCGGTATGTCCTCGTCGAGCTGGTGGTCGAGGTCGCGCAGCAGCGCGCTGCTGACCGTGTGGAGCGCGGCGACCACGTCCACGCCGTCGGGCGCCATCTCCTGCGCCTGCTGGGCGGCGGACCCCTGCGGCACTCCGAGCAGCCGGGTGGCCTTGCCGGACACTGCCGCTGCGAGCGGCACGGTGGCGTCCACGAGGATCTGGCCCGGCTGAAGCACGGGCTTCAGGTTGGTGAGGTACTCCGACTGCGCGCGGAACGGCACGGTGAGGAACACGATCGGGCCGCGCTGCGCGGCTTCGGTGTTCTCGAGCCCTTCCGCCTCGGCGCCCGGCACGTGCTCCCGCACGCGCGCAGCGGACTCCTCGGCCCGTCCTTCGTCCCGCGAGCCGATCACGACCGGCACGCCCTCGCGCGCGAAGCGCAGGGCGAGGCCGAAGCCGAGCGCTCCGGTGCCGCCGATGATCGGTATGGGCTCGCCGGCCGCCATGGGCGGTGCAACCTACCGGAAGGCAGTTAGGCTGCCCGGCCATGAGACTCGAGGGAAGGACCGCACTCGTGACCGGCGGCGCGGGCGGAATCGGCGCCGCCACCTGTCGCAGGCTCGCCGCCGAGGGCGCGCAGGTGGCCGTCACCGACACGAACACCGACGCCGCAGGGACGGTTGCCGCGGAGGTGAACGGGATGGCGTACGAGCTCGACGTTCGCTCGACCGCCTCGATCGCCGCCGCGGTCAAGGCGGCTGAGGACGAGCTCGGGCCGATCGACGTGCTCGTGAACAACGCCGGCTACGACGAGTTCGGCTTCTTCGTCAACACGACGGAGGACCAGTGGGACCGCGTGCTCGACGTGAACCTGCGCGGCGTGATCGCGGTGAGCCACGCTGTTGTGCCGGGCATGCAGGAGCGCCGCCGCGGGCGGATCGTGAACGTGGCCTCGGAGGCGGGACGCGTGGGTTCGCACGGCTCGAGCATCTACTCGGCGGCGAAGGCGGGGGTGATCGGCTTCACGAAGACGGTCGCCCGCGAATCGGCGCGCTACGGCGTCACCTGCAACGCCGTGGCGCCCGGGCCGATCGAAACGCCCCTGTTGATGCAGGCGCCGGAGCAGCTCGGCGAGCTCGGCGAGCGGATCGTCCAGGGGATGATCGGGCAGACGGCACTGCGGCGATTGGGGCAGCCTGACGAGGTGGCCGCGCTGATCACGTTTCTGGGGTCGGACGACGCGAGCTACATCACGGGCCAGGCGATCGGCGTCTCCGGCGGCCTTGCCATGATCTGAGCGTGAGCGCCGAGCAGGTCCTGATCCGCGAGGTGGGCCCTCGCGACGGCTTCCAGAACGAGCCTGAGGTGATCGCGACGCTCGACAAGGTGCGGCTGATCGACATGCTCGCCCGCACCGGGGTGCCGCGCCTCGAGGTCACGAGCTTCGTGCGTCCCGACGTGATCCCGCAGCTCTCCGACGCCCGCGAGGTGCTCGAGGCGGTCGACATCCCCGACGACGTGTCCGTGACCGTGCTGATACCGAACGAGCGCGGGCTCGAGAACGCGCTCGCTATGCGCGACCGCTTCGACGAGGTGAACCTGTTCCTCTCCGCCTCGGAGACTCACAACCAGAAGAACGTGAACCGCTCCGTCGAGGAGTCGCTGTCGGGGCTCGAGCGCGTGATCGGGCGAGCCCGCGCCGAGGGGCTGCGCTGCGAGGGCGTGATCTCGGTGAGCTTCGGCTGCCCCTACGAGGGCGAGGTGCCGCCGGAGCGCGTGTTCGGCATCGCGGAGCGGCTCGTCGCGGCGGGCGCGGAGGAGGTTGCGTTCGGCGACACGACCGGTATGGCGAACCCGCGGCAGGTGCGCGACTTCTTCGCGGCTGCGGCGGAGCGGCTGCCCGGGGCGCAGCTCACGGCGCACTTCCACAACACGCGCGGGCAGGGACTCGCGAACGTGGTGGCGGCGCTCGACGAGGGCGTCCGCTCGTTCGAGTCGTCGTTCGGCGAGCTCGGCGGCTGCCCCGTGCCGAAGGGCGCGACCGGCAACATTGCCACCGAGGACCTCGTCTCGATGCTCCACGAGATGGGCTACGAGACGGGCATCGACCTCGCGCGCCTGCTCGAGGCGACGCGGGCGGTTCAGGAAGTGCTCGGCCGCCCGCTCACCGGGCATCTGCTGAAGGCGGGCCCTGTGGACTGGCACCGCGGCTGAGCTGCTCCTCGAGCGCGTCGAGGATTCGCCCGAAGCTCCGTTCGAGCCACGCTTGGCCGCCGAGGGTGAGCAGGAGCCGGTCGCCGGGGGACGCTTCGAGCACGGTCGCCGTGATGCGGACGTGAGTTCCGTCGTCGCCGTCGTCCTCCAGTTGCCAGCTCACCCCGGCCGTCGTCTCCTCGCCCACGCGGGCGGTTCCGGAGATCGTGTGCGGCGGATCGACGGAGTCGATCGTCGTATCGGCAACGCGCGATATCCCTGCCGGCCCGCGCACACGCACGCGTCCGCCGCTGCCGCCGTCGAGCGAGACCACCTCGACGAAGCGGTCCGCGAGCAGCCAGTGGTTGTCGAGGTTCGACAGGAACTCGAACACGCTCGCGCGCGGAGCTTGGACGCGCCCGGCGGCCTGGATCGTCGTCATGCGGCGTGACACGGTAACGGCCGTCTATTTACAAACAGGATTTTGTCGGTTAATCTCCGCCCATGTCGCCAACCACGTTCGAAGCGGTCGCAGACCCGGCCCGGAGGCGGATCCTCGACCACCTCGGCGAGCGGCCCGGCGCGACGCTTCAGGAGCTTGCCGACGCGGCCGGGGTGCACATCAACACCGCCAAGCCGCACGTCGCGGCGCTCGAGCGGTCCGGATTGATCGCCGCCGAGCGCGGCGCCCCGGCGGGGCGCGGCCGGCCGCCGATGCGGTACCGCCTGGTGGACGGCTACTCGCTGCCCACCGCCGACTTCAGGGGGCTCGCGGAGGTGCTCGCCATGGCGGTCGATCGTGACGAGCCCGTCGAGACCGTTGCGCGCGAGTGGGCCTGCACCTGCCGCGACCTGCCACGCGCGCTAGAACGCCTCGGCTTCCAGGCGCGCGTGGAGGGCGACACGCTCAACCTGAGCGCGTGCCCGTGCCCGCTCGTTCTGCCGGAGCATCCAGAGCTCGTGTGCGGCCTTGCGCTCGCGGTGATCGAGGGCTGCGGCGCACGCGTGAGGGAAAGCTCACACGATCCTGAGCGTCGTACATGTCGGGCGAGGCTTGGGAGATGACCGATCGCCCGAACCTGCACGTCGTTGCCGCGGAGCCGGCGTCGATCGACGTCGACGCGGCCGAGCGCGCCGCGCGCGACCTGCTCGAGGCGCTCGGCGCCGACCTCGACCACGACGGGCTTCGCGACACGCCAAGGCGTGTGGCACGAACGTACGCGGAGCTGCTCACGCCGAAGCCGTTCAACCTCACGACGTTCGAGAACGAGGACGGCTACGACGAGCTGGTGCTCGCGCGCTCGATTCCGTTCCACTCGCTGTGCATGCACCACCTGCTGCCGTTCCACGGCGTCGCGCACGTCGCGTACCTGCCGGGCGACCGCATCCTCGGCCTGTCGAAGCTCGCGCGCGTGGTCGACATGTTCGCCCGCGGCCTCCAGGTGCAGGAGCGGCTCACGAAGCAGATCGCGAACTGGCTCGAGGAGGCGCTCCAGCCGAAGGGAGTGGGCGTCGTGCTCGAGGCCGAGCACCTCTGCATGTCGCTGCGCGGCGTTCAGAAGCCGGGCGCACGCACGGTTACCTCCGCACTTCACGGGCTCGTGCGCGACGACCCACGTACACGCCAGGAGTTCCTGGCCCTCGCCGGCTGCAGTCCTACCCCTGTCTGAGGAGCACGTGATGTCAAACAACCGCAGGTTCGTGATCGTCGGCGCCGGTCTAGCAGGCGCAAAGGCGGCGGAGACGCTCCGCGAGGAGGGCTTCGACGGCGAGCTCGTGCTGGTCGGCGCCGAGGCGGAGCGGCCGTACGAGCGGCCGCCGCTGTCGAAGGACTACCTGCGCGGGGAGTCGGGACGCGACAAGGTGTACGTGCACGACGCCGGCTTCTACGAGGAGCACTCGATCGAGCTGCGCACGCGCACCTCGGTCGCCGCGCTCGACACCGGTGCCTCGGAGGTGGTGCTCGACTCGGGCGAGCGAATCTCCTATGACGCCGCGCTGATCTCCACCGGCTCGAGCCCGCGCCGGCTCGGCGTGCCGGGCGCAGACCTCGATGGTGTGCACTATCTGCGCGACGTCGAGGACTCCGACGAGCTGCGCGAGCTCTTCACGCGCGGTGGTCGCCTGATCGCCGTGGGCGCGGGCTGGATCGGCGCCGAGGTGTCGGCGTCGGCGCGGCAGATGGGCATGGACGTGACTCTGCTCGACCCGCTGCGCACGCCCCTCGAGCGCGTGCTCGGCGAGGACGTCGGGTCGATCTACGCGGACGTGCACCGTGAGCACGGGGTCGAGCTGCTGATGGAGACGGGCGTCGAGCGCTTCGAAGGCTCCGAGCGCGTCGAGCGGGTGGTGACGAGCGACGGGCGGGCGCTCGACTGCGATCTGGTGCTGGTCGGGGTGGGAGCCGTGCCTCGGATCGGGCTCGCCGAGGCCGCCGGCATCGACGTGGGGGACGGCGGCATCCTGGTCGACGCCTCGCTTCGCACGAGCGTGCCTAACGTGTTCGCCGCGGGCGACGTGGCGAGCGAGCTGCATCCCGTCACGGGCACTCGCGTACGCGTGGAGCACTGGGCCAACGCGCTGAACCAGGGGCCGGCGGCGGCGCGCGCGATGCTCGGGCAGCCGCTGTCGTACGACCGGGTGCCGTACTTCTACTCGGACCAGTACGACGTCGGCATGGAGTACGCCGGCTGGCCGAGCCCCTGGGACGAGGTGGTGATCCGCGGCGACCGCGAAAGCCGCGAGCTGATCGCGTTCTGGCTCATGGACGGCCGCGTGGTGGCCGGTATGAACATGAACGTCTGGGACGTGATCGACCAGATCCAGGTGCTCGTGCGCTCGTGGGAGCGCGTGGACCCCGAGCGGCTTGCCGACGTCGAGACGCCGCTCGAGCAGCTGGTGGCCGCGTCGAGCGGGACCTAGCGGCCGGCGAACTCGGGCTGGCGCTTCTCGAAGAACGCCTTCGTGCCCTCGGCGAAGTCGGCCGAGGCGGCCAGCTCGGCCTGGGCGGCCTCTTCGCGCTCGAGTGAGCGCTCGAGGTCCGGCTTCGCGGCCTGGTCGATCACGCGCTTGGCGAGTGCGACCGCCTTAGGTGCCGCGGCGAGCAGCTCGTTCACGAGCTGATCGGTGGCGGCGTCGAGCTCCTCGGCCGGGGCGATCCGGTTCGCGAACCCGATCCGGTGCGCCTCGCGGCCGTCGATCACCTTGCCAGTCATGATCAGCTCCTTGGCGATGCCCACCCCCACGACGGAGGGCAGGCGAGAGCAGCCGCCGAGGTCCGGGATCAGCCCCACGCGCGACTCGAGCAGGCCGCACACGGCGTCCTCGGCCATCGTGCGAAGGTCACAGGCGAGCGCCAGCTCCATCGCGCCGCCGATGCAGGCACCGTGGACCTGCGCGATGGTGGCCTTGGGCATCTCCTCGAGCAGGTTGTAGACGCGGATCAGGGGCGCCCGGAACTCGCGCAGGCCGTCGGGGTTCTCGGAGAGGTCGCGCAGGCCGGAGAGATCCATGCCGGAAGAGAACATCGGCCCGTCACCGCGAAGCACGACGACCCGGACCGAGTCGTCCGCCGCAGCGTCCTCGAAGGCCTCGCCGAGGGCGAGCACGAGCTCATCGTTCAGAGCGTTGCGCTTCTCGGCGCGCTCCATAACCAGGTGACGGACCGCTCCGCGGTCCTCGACAGCTACGTGTCCCATGTAGGCTCCCGGCGCTCGAAGGGCCAATCGATCAGGAGACGGAGGCTAATGGAGATCTCGAAGGTGGGCGTGCTCGGAGCCGGTCTGATGGGGCATGGGATCGCGCAGGTGGCTGCCCAGTCCGGCTACGACGTGGTCCTGCGAGAGGTCGACCAGGAGCGCCTCGACAAGGGGCTCGGCCGGATCCAGAAGCAGCTCGCGCGCGCGGTCGAGAAGGGCCGCATGGAGCAGGCGGATGCCGACGCGGCGCTTGCGCGCATCCAGGGAACCACCGATTACAACGACCTCGCCGACTCCGACCTCGTGGTCGAGGCCATCACCGAGGACCTCGGTCTGAAGCTCGACATGTGGCGCGAGCTCGACGGCATCGTCAAGGACGGCGCCGTGCTGGCCACCAACACGTCGTCGCTGTCGGTGATCGACCAGGCGGCGGCCACGAAGCGACCGGAGCGCTTCGTGGGGCTTCACTTCTTCAACCCCGTGCAGCAGATGGCGCTCCTCGAGGTCGTCAAGACGGTGACCACGGACGACGAGTCGCTGGCCGCGGGCTTCTCGTTCGGGGAGAAGCTCGGGAAGCTCACCGTTCCGGCCAAGGACAAGACGGGCTTCATCGTCAACCGCCTGCTCGTGCCTTACATGCTCGACGCGATCCGCGCTTTCGAGGAAGGCGTCGCGCCGATCGAGGAGATCGACGCCGCGATGAAGGCTGGAGCCGGGCATCCGATGGGCCCGCTGCTGCTGTCCGACTTCGTCGGTCTGGACACGCTCAAGTCGATCGCAGACATCATGTTCGACGAGTACCGCGAGCGCCGGTTCGCGGCGCCGCCGACGCTGCGCAAGATGGTGTCGGCCGGCTGGTACGGGCGGAAGTCCGGCCGGGGGTTCTACGACTATTCGGGCGATCAGCCCGTCGCTGTCGATCCGGGGCTGTAGGTGTCGGACCTCCGGGAAGCGCTCGAGCGCGCACTTTCAGGCGGGCCCGAGCGCCATCGCGGGAAAGCCGCGGAGCAGGGCAAGCTGCCGGTGCGCGAGCGCATCGAGCGGCTGATCGATCCGGACTCCTTCGCCGAGGAGGCGCTGCTCGCTCATCACGAGGAGGAGGGCTTCGGCGCCGACGGCGTCGTGACGGGCATGGCGCGCATCGGAGGACGCGCCGTCTGCCTGATGGCGAACGACCCGACGGTCAAGGCCGGTTCCTGGGGGCCGAAGACCGTCGAGAAGATCATCCGCATCCAGGAGCAGGCGCTGCTGCACGAGGTGCCGATGATCTACCTCGTCGACTCCGCGGGAGCGCGCATCACCGAGCAGGTTCAGATGTTCCCTGGCCGCCGCGGCGCCGGGCGGATCTTCCACAACCAGGTGAAGCTCTCGGGCGTCGTGCCCCAGCTGTGCGTGCTGTTCGGCCCGTCGGCCGCCGGCGGCGCCTACATCCCCGCCTTCTGCGACGTCGTGATCATGCGCGACGGCAACGCCTCGATGTACCTGGGGTCACCGCGCATGGCTGAGGTCGTGATCGGCGAGAAGGTGACGCTCGAGGAGATGGGCGGTGCACGCATGCACACGGGCGTGAGCGGCGTCGGCCACTTCCTGGCGAAGACGGACGAGGAGGCGATCGACACCGCCAAGCGTTACCTCGGCTACATGCCCTCGAGCTGGCGCGGGCAGCCGCCGCACGCACCGCCCGGGGCGCCACCGGACGACGCCCCCGCGATCGCGGATCTCGTGCCGGCGGACGAGAACAAGCCATTCGACATGCGCGAGCTGATCGACGGGCTCGTGGACCGCGACTCGTTCCTCGAGGTGCACAAGCGCTGGGCGAAGGAGCTGCTCGTCGGCTACGCGCGCCTGGACGGCCGCGCGATCGGCATCGTCGCCAACCAGCCGAAGCAGCGCGGGGGAGTGCTGTTCGTCGATTCGTCGGACAAGGCCGCGCGCTTCATCTGGACGTGCAACGCCTTCAACATCCCGCTGCTCTTCCTCGCCGACGTGCCGGGCTTCATGATCGGCACGCAGGTCGAGAAGCAGGGGATCATCCGGGCCGGCGCCAAGATGATCTCCGCCGTGTCCGAGGCGACCGTGCCAAAGATCTCCGTGATCGTCCGTAAGGCCTACGGGGCGGGTTTGTACGCGATGGCCGGTCCCGCCTTCGAGCCCGACGCCTGCATCGCGCTTCCCTCGGCCAAGATCGCCGTGATGGGCCCGCAGGCCGCGATCAACGCCGTCTACTACAACCAGGTCCAGGCCATCGAGGATCCCGGCGAGCGCGAGGCCTTCGTGGCCAAGCTCCGCGAGGAGTACGCCGAGGAGATCGACATCCTCCACCTGGCCTCCGAGCTCGTAGTAGACGCGGTCGTTCAGCCGGACGACCTGCGCCGCGACCTGGTGCGCCGCTACGAGCTGATCGAGTCGCGCAAGCGGGACTGGCCGGCGAAGAACAACCCGATCACCCCCGTCTGAGCCACCACTCCTCCCTGCGGTCGCGGCCCTCGAAGGTGGGAAGCCGCAGGCAGGTGGCCCGAAGTGCCTCCCGAGCGTCGGAGTCGATACCCGCGAAGACCTCTTCCTCGGCGTCCCTCAGCGCCGCACGGCAGGCGTCACGGATCTCGAACCCGCGGTCGGTAATGCGCACGAAGTTCTCCCGTCCGCCCCACGTAAGCGAGAGCTGCACGATCCCGGCGCCCTCCATATCGCGCACCAACCGCGACAAGACCGCAGGAGACACGCCTACAGCGCGCCGCAGGCTGCTCTGCGGCATCCCGATTCGCAGGGGCGAGGGGCCTGGCCACCCGTCATCGGTGGGCCGGTCCTTGCCGTTCGTGAGGATCTCGAGTACCGCGTAGTACCGGACCTCGCACCTATGGCGGCGAAAGATGCGCTCGAGGCGCTCGTGCGCGAGCGCCCCAGCGCGAGCGAGGGCCAGAGCAGCGCTGGGCGCAAGCGCGGGATGGAGCTCGCGAACAAGCGCTCCCGGAGGGAGTCGTCGGGACATGGATCTCCTGTCAGCGTTGAACGGCAGTCCCCGAGAAAGCGCGCGGCGCGAAAGACTCGCCCCCCAACGCCGATACTTCTTTTTCAGCGTTGCGCTGCGCAACTCAACCGTTGCCGCCCGCAACTCGGATCATTGCGGTGCGCAACGGGGCCGTTGCGGAGCGCAACTCCGCTGTTGCTATTCGCAACTCCGAAAAAGCAGGCGGCGGGTGTCTGCGGGCGCCCAGGACTAACTCGCCGGTCAGTTGGGTAAAACTCCGTTCGCGCTGGGAGGCGCCGTCGCTCATGGATGGGCGATGAGC
>JBJMLG010000237.1:0-16586 GCA_045805385.1 Thermoleophilaceae bacterium | reverse complement strand
GCGACGCCGGGGCGGTCCACATTCGTGGAGTCGCCGCAGAGCAGCAGCAAGCCGTCCCGGCCGAGCTCCGCGAGGCGGGCAACGTCCGCCGGCTCCCCGTCGACGGGCGTCTGGTCGAACTTGTAGTCGCCCGTGATGAGCGTGGTGCCGAGCTCGCATGTGAGCGCGTAGGCGAACGAGTCCGGGATCGAGTGCGCCATCTTCACCGGCTCGACAGTGAAGGGGCCGGCCTCGATCACCTCGCCGGGCGACACCTCGTAGAGCGGCACGTCCCGCAGGCGGTGCTCGTCGAGCTTCGAGCGCACCATCGCCACGGTGAGCGCCCCGCCGTAGATGTCGGGCGTGTTCGCCTCGCCGAGCTCGCGGAGCACGAACGGCAGCGCGCCGACGTGGTCCTCGTGGCCGTGCGTGAGAAAGACCGCGTCGATGTCGGCCGCCCGCTCGCGCAGGTACGTGAAATCGGGCAGGACGAGGTCGATCCCCAGCTGGTCGGGCGTGGGGAACATCAGCCCCATGTCGACCACGACGATGCGGCCCTCGTACTCGAGGACGGTCATGTTCTTGCCGATCTCGCCCAGGCCGCCGAGCGGCAGGACGCGCAGGGTGCCGCTCAAACCGCGCTCAGAAGTCCGTGCCGCTCGAGCATCGCGCGGATGGCCGCCGCCTCGTTCTCATCTGCGTCGACCATCGGCAGCCGCAGGCCGCCGACGTCGATGCCGAGCATGTTGAGCGCGCACTTCACCGGGATTGGGTTCGTGGTGACAGATAGGCCGCCGTACACGTCTTCCAGCGAGCTGTCGATCTGCGAGCGCTGATCGGGCTCGTCGACCATCCGGCGCATCTCCTCACCCACGATGTGCGATGCCACGAGGATGCCGCCGGTGCCGCCCATTTCGAGCACGCGCGCGAACATGTCGTCGTTGCCCGCCAGGAGGTCGAGCCCGTCGATCAGCTCGACGTCGGTCTCGCGGGCCTGCTTCACCGCCGCCACGTTCTCGATCTCCGCAAGCTCGCGCAGCAGGTCGTTCGGGATGTCCACGACGCAGCGCGACGGGATGTTGTAGACCACGATCGGCTTGTCCGTGGCCGCCGCCACCGCCTCGAAGTGCGCCTTGACGCCGCGCACGTTGGGCTTGTTGTAGTAGGGCGTGACCACCAGCATCCCGTCCGCCCCGATGTCCGTCGCGCGCTCCGTGAGCTCGACGGTGTGGGCCGTGTCGTTCGAGCCGGTGCCGGCAATCACCGGCGCGCCGCCGGCCTCGGCCACGCAGATCTCCCAGAGGGCGAGCTTCTCCTCGTCGGTGAGGGTCGGGCCCTCGCCGGTCGTGCCGGCGACCACCAGGCCGTCGCTGCCGTGATCGAGCAGATGGCGAACGAGCCGCGCCGCCGCATCCTCGGCCAGGCGGCCGCGGTCGTCGAACGGCGTGACCATCGCGGTGAGCACTCCACCGAACGTCACGGCGCGATTATCCCATCCGCTCTCCCGGCGGACGAATCGCGCCACTATTCGAAGCCTCGCAGCGGATCCGGGCTGGCGTTCGACTGCTCGCTCGGGGGCGCGGGCTCGACCGGAGCCGCGGGAGTCTCCGCGGCCGGCGTAGCGGGCTTCTCGTCGCCGCCGGCGCGCTCCCTGGCCCTACGGTCCTGGCTCTCGTTGAACTGGTCCTGGGCCTGCTCGATCTTCTTCTGAGCCTGCTCGGCAAGCTCCCTGGCCTTGTCCAGGAATCCCATCCTAATCTCCCTCGCTAGCGTGGCCGCGAGGATAGCCATCGCGCGGCACGTCCCCTGCACAGGGCATAATTCCATCCCGTTTCCATGATCAGAGAACGCGATTACAGCCATAGGACCCTCGCCCAGAAGCTGGGCGTCAGGGCCGAAGAGCGCGTCGAGGTGGTGGGCGACGTGGGCCCTGGCGTGCGCCGCGACGTGAAGGACGCGATCGGGCGCGGCTTCGTGAAGTCGGGCGAGCTCGACGGGGCGATCGTGCTCGTGGAGTCGCTCGAGGACGCCGAGGAGGCCTTCGCGCGCTACCGCCCCAGGCTGCGCGACACCGGCTACCTCTGGTTCGTCACGCGCAAGCGCGGCCACGACAACTACCTCAACCAGATGCTGCTGGTGCCGGCCGCCAAGCAGCGCGGGCTGATCGACAACAAGACCTGCTCGATCGACGACGAGCGCTCCGGCATCCGGTTCGTGGTGCCGCGAAGCCTGCGCGCGCCGAAGCAGACGGCGGCTTGAGAAGACTCGCCCCCGCATTCACCGCGGCTCTCGCGGCCGCGCTGCTCGCAGCGGGCTGCGGCGGATCGGGTGGCACGACGGCGCCGGCGCCCAAGGGGCCGCCGTCTGCCCGTCACCACGGGAAGGCCGCCGACTACCTCACCGACGTGGAGCGCACGCGGGCCGGTCTCGTCGCCGCAGCCGACCTCGTCTACATCATCCACCCGGTCGGCGCACGAGATCAGGTGCAGTTCGCGTCGAAGGCCTATGCCCCGCTCTCCGCGGACGTGGCGGCACGTATTCCCGCGCTCGACCGCGAGATCCGCGCCGCATTCGGCACGAACGACCAGCTGATCGCGCGCCGGGCGCCGTTCGCCAGTCTCCAGGTGCGCCTCGGGCTCGTGCAGGGACAGCTTCTCGACGCCGCCTACGGCGCCATCAGCTCCGAAGCGGCACGCAGCGATCCGGGCGTGCAGGCCGTGGCCCTCGACCGGCTCAACGCGCAGATGGCGAGCTCGTACGCCGCCGCGGCGCGGAACTGGAACACCGCGCGGGGGCGCCAGCAGTACGAGACCGCCTGGGGCCTGTTCTCGCGGGTGCAGGCCCTCTGGCGCGCGATCGGCGCCCCGCTCGGCCCGCAGAAGAACGCTGTGGGCAACGCGCTCGACACCATTCGCACCCAGGCGTTCCCATTCGGGGCCGGGCAGCCGCACACGCTCTCTCCGAAGCCTGCGGCCGTCGCGGCGCAGGCGGCGAAGATCCACGCCGCCGTGGGCCGGCGCTTCGGCATGTAGCACGACAGCGACCCGTCACTCAGGGCGGCGTGTGCGTCATGTCTTCGATCTCCCGTCGCGTTCCACTTGCTCTGCCAGTTGCTTGATCGAGGCGAGGCGGTCCTCCCAGCGGGCCGCAACGCGAGGTTGCACGAGAGGAGCCGCGCTAAGTCATCCCTCGTCGATGATCCGGTCGTCCCGGTGCCTGCCGAACAGCTCCTGGTAGCGCTCCGCCACCTTCGGCATGATCGACTCGCCCTCCCCGGCGCGTTTGAGCATGTAGACGGTGCCCGGGAAGTCGAGCTCCTCCTGGATTCGCGCGAAGTCCTTGTGCGCGCCGGGCGGGAACGCCTCGGCCGGATCTCCGAGCGCGATCCAGCCGATCGGCACCATCGCGCCTTCGGTGAGGTGCGAGTTCACGTGGAGCACCGCGCCGACCCTGAGCTCAGCGCGGTCGTCGACTCGGGCGCCGGGGAAGATCGACGCGCCGGTGGCCACGAACACGTTGTCGCCGATCTCGGAGCCGTTCACGTGCGCGTGCGGCCCGATCAGCGAGTTGCGGCCGATCACGACGTCGAAGCCCACGCGCGCACGCACCACCGCGTTGTCCATCACGAGTGAGCGGGGCTGCAGCTCGATCCTGCTCTCGGATTCGGCGGTGAGAACGGCGCCGAACAGCACGCTGCAGCCCTCGCCGACGACCACGTCGCCGGAGAGCACAGCGGTGGGCGCCACGTACGCGCTCTCGTGGACCTTCGGCGATCTGCCCCCGTGCTCGATCAGCATGGCTACAGCAGGTTCTCCAGGCCGATCGTGGGCGAACGCTCGAGCGAACCGACGCGACGGATCGCCAGGAGCACGCCGGGCATGAACGACCAGCGGTCGATCGAGTCGTGGCGCACGGTCAGCGTCTGCCCGGGTCCGCCGAAGATCACCTCCTGGTGTGCAACCAGCCCGGGCAGGCGCACCGAGTGGATCGGCTCGTGCACGTTGCCCCCGGCCTCGCGGATCAGCTCGGCGGTGCGCTTCGCCGTGCCCGACGGCGCGTCGAGCTTCTGGTCGTGGTGCAGCTCGATGATCTCGCACTCCGGCATGTGCTTCGCGATGAGCTTGGAGGCCTCCATCATCAGCACCGCGCCGATGGCGAAGTTCGGCGCCACGAAAAGCTTCGCGTCGCCCACGCCCTCGAGCACGGAGAAGTCGGCGCCCGTGGTGCCCATGACCACGTGCACGCCCGCCTCGAGGCACTCGCGGGCGTTCTCGATGGCGGTGCCGGGCTGCGAGAAGTCCACCACCACGTCCGCGTCACCGATCACGTCCTGGACGGCCACACCCAGCTTCGGATCGGCGCGGCCCACGAGCGCCATGTCGTCGGCGCCCTCGACCGCCTCGCACACCGTCGCGCCCATGCGACCCGCAGCGCCGGAGACTGCGACGTTGATCGGTTCGTCCGCGGCCATCGGCCGCGAACTCTAAGCGGCTGCGGCTAGCTCGGGGTTCACGGCGTCGAGGGCGCGCACGAAGGTCTCCTCGTCGCCGCCCACACCGGCCGCCGACATGCGCTCGGGCGCCCACAGCTCGCGGGCCAGCTCCTGCACGTCGTCGAGGCTGATCTTGTCGATCTCCGCGATGATCTCGTCGAGCGACAGCACGGGGAGTCCCATCAGCACCGACGAGCCGAGCCGGTTCATGCGCGTGAGGGAGGACTCCATCGAGAGCACGGTGCGGCCCTTCACGTTCTCCTTCGCGCGCTCGAGCTCGTCCGGGGCGATCGTCGAGTCCTGCAGCTTGCGCAGCTCGGCGCCGATCACCTCCATCGCCTCGTTCACGCGGTCGGGGCGGGTGCCCACGTAGATCGCGACCTGCCCCGCGCCCAGGTACTGCGACGAGTACGAGTACACCGAGTAGGCAAGCCCGCGCTTCTCGCGCACCTCCTGGAACAGCCGCGACGAGCTCGAGCCCCCGAGGATCGTGTCGAGCACGCGCAAGGTGTAGCGGCGCTCGTCGTCACGCGCGATCCCGGGCGCGCCCAGAGCCAGGTGGTACTGCTCGGTCTGCTTCTGGTGAAAGCACACGCGCGGCGTGCGGCCTGCCTCGACTGGGCCGGTCGCGTTCGGATCGCCGGACTGCGGGCTCAGCGCAGCCTGCACGAGCGAGACGACGTGTTCGTGCTCCACCTGGCCGGCGGCCGACACCACGAGGTTCGCGCCGGTGTAGCGCGCGTCGTGGTAGGCGGCGATGTCCGGCACGGGCACGGACGAGATCACGTCGGCCTTCCCGATGATCGGGCGGCCGAGCGGGTGCTCGCCGAACACGGCCTCAGAGAGCACGTCGTGCACCTTGTCGGAGGGCTCGTCCTCGTACATCGCGATCTCCTCGATCACCACCTGGCGCTCGGAGTCGATGTCCGGGTAGGTGGGCCGCAGCACCATGTCGGCCATCACGTCGAACGCTCGGTCGAGGTGCTGGTCGAGGAAGCGCGAGTAGACCGAGGTGGTCTCCTTGCTGGTGCCTGCGTTTATCTCGGCACCGAGCCCGTCGAAGATCTGGTCGATCTCGGTCGAGCTGAAGCGGTCCGTGCCCTTGAAGAGCAGGTGCTCGAGGAAATGTGAGATGCCGGCCTGCTCGGGCGTCTCGTCGCGGGATCCCACCCGCATCCAGAAGCCCAGGGCCACGGATCGGACCGAGGGCATCGCCTCGGTCACGACCCGTACGCCCGAGTCCAGCTCGGTGAGCTGGTGGCCGTCAGTCATCGGCTGTTAGCGCCGATCCTTGCGGTGATCGCCGCCGCCGCTGCGCTCGCGGTCGCGGCCGCCGCGTCCCCCGCGGCCGTTGCCGCGGTCGCCGCGGTCACGGCCGCCCCGGTCGCCGCCGCCGGTACCCACCGAAGCGAGCTCCTCGGCGGACTTGCCGGCGATCTCCGGGTCGGAGGCCAGGCGCAGGCCGATGCGGCCACGCTCCTTGTCGACCTCCACGACCTTCACCTCGATCTCGTCGCCGCGGTTGAGCACGTCCTCGACGGACTCCGCTCGCTCGCCCGGCTTGATGTTCGAGATGTGCAGCAGGCCGTCGGTGCCCTTGGTGAGCTCGACGAACGCCCCGAACGTGGTCGTCTTCACGACCCTGCCGGTGAACTCGTCGCCGACCTCGACCTCCTTGGTCATCGAGCGGATCCGGTCGACCAGGGCATCGCCCTGCGCGCCGGTCTGCGCGTAGATCAGGATCGTGCCGTCGTCGTTGACGTCGATCTGGGCCTCGTACTCCTCCGACAGCGCGCGGATCGTCTCGCCGCCCTTGCCGATGACCATGCCGATCTGGCTCACGTCGATCTGGATCGAGCTGATGCGCGGAGCGAACTCGGAGAGCTGCTCGCGCGGGTGGTCGATCACGGCCCGCATCTTCTCGAGGATGAACGAGCGGCCCTTGTTCGCCTGCTCGAGCGCGTCGCGCAGGATGTCGAACGTGACGCCCGAGATCTTGATGTCCATCTGGAGCGCGGTGATGCCCTGCTCCGTGCCGGCGACCTTGAAGTCCATGTCGCCGAGATGGTCCTCAACGCCTGCGATGTCGGAGAGCACGATGTAGTCGTCGCCCTCCTTGATCAGGCCCATCGCGATGCCCGCGACGGGGCGCTTGATCGGCACGCCGGCGTCCATGAGGGACAGGCTCGAACCGCAGACCGATGCCATCGAGCTCGAGCCATTCGACTCGAGGATGTCCGACACCACGCGGATCGTGTACGGGAACTCCTCCTGATCCGGGATCACCGGCACGAGTGCACGCTCAGCGAGCGCGCCGTGTCCGATGTCGCGGCGCTTCGGGCCGCGCATGAAGCCGGCCTCTCCCACCGAGAACGGCGGGAAGTTGTAGTGGTGGAAGTACCGCTTGGCGGTCTCCAGCCCCAGCGTGTCGAGGCGCATCTCCTCGCGCGTCGTGCCCAGGGCGACGACCGAGAGTGCCTGCGTCTGACCGCGCGTGAACAGGGCCGAGCCGTGTGCACGCGGCGACACGCCGACCTCGATCCAGATCGGCCGGATCTCGTCGGCGCTGCGGCCGTCCGGCCGCTTCTTGTCGACCGCGATGCGGCGGCGGATGATCTCCTTCTCGAGCTTGTCGAACGCGAGCTGCGCAGCCTGGCGCCGCTCCTCGTAGCCCTCGGAGTCGGGATCGCCGGCGATCGCCGTGATCGCCTCCTCCTCGACGCGCTTGGTGGCGTCCTGGCGCTCGAGCTTGTCGACGACCTGCGTGGCCTCGTCGAGAGCCGCGCCGAAGCGCTCCTTGAGCTGCTCGTAGATCTCGGGGTCCGCCTGCGGGACCTCGACCTCCTGCTTCGGCTTGCCCGCGACCTTCTGCAGCTCGCGCTGGATCTCGCAGAGCTTCTTGATCTCGCTGTGGGCGATGTCGAGCGCGTCGAGGATCTCGGCCTCCGAGACCTCGTTGGCGCCGGCCTCGACCATGAGGATGGCGTCCTCGGTGCCTGCGACCACGAGGTCGAGCGGGCTCTCGAGCAGCCACTCCTCGTCGGGATTGACGATGAAGCTGCCGTCCGCGTCCTGGCCGATGCGCACTGCACCGACAGGCACCGGGAACGGGATGTCCGACACCATCAGAGCGGCGCTGGCGCCGTTCATCGCGAGGATGTCGTACGGGTTGATGTGGTCGACCGAGATCGGGATCGAGACGAGCTGCGTCTCGCGCCGCCAGCCCTTCGGGAAGAGGGGCCGCAGCGGGCGGTCGATCATTCGCGCGGTGAGCGTGCCCTTCTCGCCGGCACGGCCTTCACGCTTGAAGAAGCTGCCCGGGATCTTGCCCGCGGCGTACATCCGCTCCTCGACGTCAACCGTCAGAGGAAGGAAGTCGACATCGCGGAGGTTCCCTGCCGTAGCGGTGGAGAGCACCATCGTGTCCCCCGCCTTGACGACCACTGCGCCGCTCGCCTGCCTGGCGAGCTTCCCGGTCTCGAAGGAGATCTCCTTACCGCCGATCTCTACGGAGACACGGTGCGCCTGAGGGGCGCCGTTATCACTCATTCTGTTCCTTTCACGCCGCCTCCGGTTGGCGGCAACAGACAACTATTGGCTCTTCGTGAGAGTCCTCAGGAGGTTAGCAACGGAACGCTCGACCTCCAGGCCGGATGCGGCTCTGCAAACGGGCGCCCGCTACAGCGAGCAGGTGAAGCCCTGGCGCTTCACGACCTTGCAGGACTCGGCGATCCTCACGCGCTTGAGCACGACCTTCGCGTTGTACTCGAGCGTGCCCGCGTAGTCCTGAGCCTTCACCGGCAGGGAACCCTTGAGGACGTACGTGCTCTTGCGCCTCTTGAGCGTCGCGATCGACGCGGTCTTCACGTACGAGTAGGGCACCGTGCCCGCCTTGCCCGAGTCGTCGTAGTCGAGCTCCGGCTGAAGGCCGCCCAGCACGCCGGCCGTCTTGGGGACGCAGTCCCGGAGCGTGTCGCCAAGGTTCAGCACCCAGGTCAGCTTCAGCTTCCTGCCCTTGTTCTGGGGGAAGACGTTCAGCGGGTGCTCGCGCGTGGTCTGGGTCGAGTTGGCGTCGCACGACCTGTCTGTCTGCGTGCACGAGCCGTCGTCGGCGCGGCCGATCACGCGGTACGTCTCCTTGTCGTTCGCGCTTCGCTGGAGCGTCGCGTCCTGCCCCTGGGCGATGGTCGCGGGGCCGAATACGGCCGGCGAATATTTCGCGACGTAGCGGCCGGCGCCGAACTTCACGCCCTTGAAGGTCTCGCTGTGGTCGCGGCTGAGCACCGAGTTCGACGCCGGCTGGTCCTCGGTGGCGGTTGCGCAGGAGGACGGCGCCGTGGCGGCCGCGTGATACGTGTACCCGCCGCTTATCGAGACGTACTGCCAGGCGTCCTTGCGGGCCTGCGCGGCTGCCGGGAAGGCGCCGGCGAGCGCGAGCGCCAAGACGGCGAACAGCGGCTTGGGGCGGGCCATCGCCGTGAAAGTAGACCGCTCAACGGATCCCCACAAGTGTTGACAACCACACCTTTTCCGCAGAGAGTCGTGCTGCATGGCAGCTCCCAGGGCAGCGTTCTGCGCCGCCGCCCTCGCGTCCGTGGTCCTCATCCCGGCCGCGCCGGCGATGGCCAAATCCCAGCGTTATTCGGTCACGTACGCGCGAGGCCTTGTCCAGCTGAGCTTCGAGGGCAAGGGCACGACCGGCCGAGTGGAGCACACGCTCACGAAGGCGAAGAGCGGCGGCTCGGTGCTCTACGACCCGAGCAACGGCAAGGGCTCCGGCAGCTTCCCGGCGAATGCGCGCACCGTCGCCGAGAGCGGGTCCTGCAGTGACACCGTGTCGGTCGCGCGTGAGCGCGTCGAGATCTTGCCGCAGTCGCACCGGCGCGAGCAGGTGATCTTCGCCCCCGCCCCGGACCGCGCTCACGATGTACTCGCAACCAAGTGCAGCGGGCCCGGGCTCTCGGACCTCGATCCGGAGCAGCTTCCGAAGGTGCGGCTCCCCCGCGAGCCGTTCACCAACGACACGATCCACCTGTTCATCCGCTTCAGCGCTCCGTTCACGGCGGGCGACTACTCCGGACGGGTGCAGATGCGGCTGCGGCTCGTGATGCGGCGCTCCACTCAGGGCGCGCCGAGCCGATAACCCGGTAGATGCGCCGGGCGATCATCAGGGGCGCGGCACTCGTGGCCGCATTGGCTTCCGCTGCCCCCGCGTTGGCCGCGACTCAGCTCGGCGACGCGCCCATGCTCGCCTACGAGATCCGCAGCGCGAGCGGCCACGAGAGCGTCAGCTTCCACGGCGACGGCACCGACGCCTGCCGCAGGGCCGGCCTCTGCGACACGAGCGGCCAGACCCGCTACGAGTTCCACTCGCGCGGCCGCGGCTTCGCAGCGCTCATCGGCCTCGGCAGCCCGTTCGTGGCCGGCTTCGGCGACTTCAGCATGAGTGGCACCACGACGTCGAACGTGAGCCAGGCGGGCGCGGCGAACGCCTGCACCGACGTGGTGAAGCACGATGAGGACAGCTTCACGATGGAGCCCAAGGGTCGCCGCATCCTGGTCGCCTTCCACCTCGATCCCTACCAGCCGGACTATCTGCGCACCCACTGCGCGGGGCCCGGCGAGACCGATCTGGCGCTCGCGCGCAAGCTGCCCCAGGCGATCGTGTCGCCCAAGGAGCTGCTGAAGCGCCGGCTCACCGTCACGCTGGTCCGGAACGGGCCGTTCCACGTGGGCGCGTTCTCCGGGACCGTCGACACGCGCATCGTGATCGTGCTGCGGCAGTCGACGCGCGCGCTCGACCAGCTCGATCCGTTCTCGGTCCTCTAGGCCAGTCCGCCGCGACTCTGGGTTATGTTGAACCCTGCATGAGGGCGGGGTGTCGACGATGACCTGTTCGGCCTGCGGGGCCGCGAACCGCCCCGGCCGGCGCTTCTGCTCGCAGTGCGGCGCGACGCTCGAGCTCCTCTGCCCAGCCTGCGGCGCGCAGAACGAGCCCGGCGACCGCTTCTGCGGCTCCTGCGGCGGCGCGCTCGCTACGGCGCAGCAGCCGGCGGGGCCTGGCGCGCCCGGCGCCATCGCGGAGCGACGCCTCGTGTCGATCCTGTTCGCCGACCTCGTCGGCTTCACCGCGCTCTCCGAGCACCGCGACCCCGAGGAGGTCCGCGCGCTCCTGTCGCACTACTTCGACCGCTGCCGCGTGGTGATCGAGCGTCACGGCGGAACCGTGGAGAAGTTCATCGGGGACGCCGTGATGGCCGTGTGGGGCTCGCCCGTCGCGCGCGAGGACGACGCCGAGCGGGCCGTGCGCGCGGCACTCGCCCTCAACCAGGCGGTGAACGCCCTGGCCGAGGAGATGCGCATGCCGGAGCTGCGCGTCCGCTCGGGCGTGCTCACGGGCTCGGCGGCGGTGGAGCTTGGCGCCGAGGGCGAGGGCATGGTGCTGGGTGACACGGTGAACACCGCCTCGCGGCTGCAATCGCTCGCCGAGCCGGGCACCGTGCTCGTCGACGACGTGACCCGGCGCGCGAGCGAGGCGGCGATCGCGTACGAGGACGCCGGCACCCATCAGGTCAAGGGCCGCGATCAGCCCGTGCGCGCGTACACGGCTCTGCGGGTGGTCGCGGGCACCGGGGGCGCACGCCGGAGTGCCGGCCTCGAGGCCCCGTTCGTCGGCCGCGAATCCGAGCTCGAGCTGATCGTCGCGGCCGCCGACGAGAGCGTCTCGCGGGGCCGCAGCCAGCTCGTGTCGGTGATCGGCGAGGCGGGGATGGGGAAGTCGCGCCTGCTCTGGGAGTTCTTCAAGCATGTCGACGGGCTCAGCGAGGAGCGCTACTGGCATCAGGGCCGCTGCCTCTCGTACGGCGAGGGAGTCGCCTACTGGGCGCTCGTGGAGATGATCCGCGCGCGCGCCGGGATCCTCGAGGAGGAGGAGCCCGCGGAGGCGCTCGAGAAGCTGGTCGCGACGGTCGAGCGCTTCGTGCCCGACGAGCGGGAGCGACGCCTGGTGCAGCCGCGGCTGGCCCACCTGCTGGGACTCGAGCGCAGGACCGCCACCGACCCCGCCGACCTCTTCAGCGGCTGGCGGCTGTTCTTCGAGCGAATGGCCGCCACCCACCCGGTGATCCTCGTGTTCGAGGATCTCCAGTGGGCCGACTCGGGACTGCTCGACTTCGTCGACTACCTGCTCGAGTGGTCGGCCGACCTCCCGATCTTCATCCTCGCGCTCGGGCGGACGGAGCTGGCGGCGCGGCGCCCGGCGTGGACCGTCGCCGGCGCCGTCACGGACGCGATCCGCCTGGGCCCGCTTCCGGAGGAACGGATCGACGAGTTGCTCGGCGGACTCGTGCCGGGTCTACCCGCGGAGGTGCGCGCGCGCATCGGGGAGCGCTCGGAGGGCGTGCCTCTTTATGCCGTCGAGACGGTGCGCATGCTGCTCGACCGCGGACTGCTTGCGCAGGACGGCGCGCGTTACCTCGTCACAGCGCCCGTCGAGGACCTCGACGTGCCGGAGACACTTCAGGCGCTCGTCGCGGCGCGTCTAGACAACCTCGAGCCGCGCGAGCGCTCGCTGCTCCAGGACGCTGCCGTGCTCGGTCACTCGTTCACGCCCGGTGCGCTTGCCGCCGTCGGCTCGCGGCCCCTTGCGGAGGTAGAGGCCACGCTCGAGGGACTCGTGGAGAAGCAGGTGCTCGGCTTCGACGACGACAAGCGCTCCAGCGAGCGAGGGCAGTACGCGTTCCTGCAGGCGCTCCTTCGCACGATCGCTCTCGGCACCCTCGCGCGGCGTGACCGGAAAGCGAGGCACCTTGCTGCCGCGCAGCATCTGGAGCAGGCGTGGGGCGCGGACTCGACGGAGATCGCCGAGGTGCTCGCAAGCCATTACCTCGATGCGGTCGCCGCGGAGCCCGACGCCGCCGACGTGCCCGACATCCGGGCCTCGGCGCGCCAGACGCTCACCAACGCGGGTCACCGCGCGGCCTCGCTCGCGCTCGGCGCCGAGGCGCGGCGCTACTTCGAGCAGGCCGCCGAGGCCGCGGACGCCCCGGCCGAGCGCGCCGAGCTGCTTCGCGAGGCGGGCAGAGCGGCCGGACGGGCGGCGGACTGGGACTCAGCCCGCGGTCTCCTCGGGTCGGCGATCGAGCTGTTCGAGACGTGCGGGCAAGCCGGCGACGCGGCGCGTACGGGTTCGCTGCTCGCGAATGTCCTCATCGACGAGAACCGGCTCGACGATGCCGAGGCCCTCCTCGACCGCGCGCAGGCGGCGCTCGCCGACGTGGATGACGACGAGGCGGTGGCCGACGTGGCGGCGCGCCATGCGCGCCTCCGCTTCAACTTCGGCGATTACGCGGCGGCTCTCGAGCACGCCGAGCGCGCGCTCGAGATCGCGGACGCCCAGCGGCTCGTGCCAATCCTCGCGGACGCGTTGCTCACGAAGTCGGCGGCCTACATCTACGGGTCCCGGCCGACGGAGGCCGCTGCGCTGATGGCAGCCACGCTCGACCTGGCGCTCGAAGGAGACCTCGTCGACCAGGCCCTCCGCGCCTACTTCAACTTCGCCGACCTGACGATGGGCATGGGCAAGCTCGACGAGGGCGAAGAGATGCTGGAGCGCGGCCTCGCGCTGGCACGCGAGCGAGGCAACCGCTCCTGGGAGCGAGCGCTCCTGGCTCAGAGCGTGAACGTGCTCGTGCTGCGCGGGAGCTGGGACACCGCGATCGAGCGAACCCGGAGCCTGGTCCGCGAGGAGCCCGACGTGGCGGAGCGCCAGGCCCGCTCGTGCCTCCCCATCGTCTTTGCCGCTCGTGGCGACGTAGAGGGACTCGAGCAAGAGCTCGGCCGCGAGCTGCGTACTGGCCAGTGGCGGGAACTCGAGGATCTCGAGCAGATGAACCGCGGCATAGCGCTACGCGCCCTCGGCCGGCTTGGCGAGGGCCTGCCGGCGCTGCTCGAGCTGGCAGAGGCGATCATGTCGGCGTCGGCGGCGCAACCGCTCTTCACGGCGGAGGCGATGGACGCCGCGCTCGCCGGCGGGCAGCTCGAGTACGTCGAGCACCTGCTCGAGCGCATGGCCACCACCTCCTACCAGCCGCTCAGCGCGGCTCAGATCAGCCGCGGCCGGGCGCGCCTGCTGGCGCTTCGCGGCGATCCGCGCGGCGCGCAGGAGGCGTTCGAGCAGGCGGCGGCGACGCTTCGCGAACTCGGCACGCCATTCTGGCTGGCTCAGGTGCTGCTCGAGCACGGCGAGCTGCTGGCCGAGCTCGGCCGCCGGGACGACGCGATCCTGCTCCTTCAGGAGGCGCGGGCCACGTTCGCGGAGCTCCGCGCCGTGCCCTGGCTCGAGCGCGCCGACCGCGCGCTTCAGCCGCGCAGCCGGGCGAGCAGTCCGGCGTCCGGCACGCCCGCGTAGCCCTCGCCCTCCACGAACAGGGTCGGCGTGGTCATCACGCCCGCCCTGAGTCCCGAGCGGAAGTCTCGCTGGACGCGCTCGTGCACCTCGTCGGAGCGGCGGTCGCGCTCGAAGCGGTCGAGGTCGAGGCCGAGATCGCGGACGCGCTGCCACAGGTGCGGGTCGTCGAGGTGCCCCTGATCGCCGAAGAGCGAGTCGTGCATCTCCCAGAAGCGGCCCTGGAACGCGACGGCCTCGACGGCGTTGGCGAGCGCGGGCGCGCGCGGGTGCTTCGACGGCACGGGGAAGTGCCGAAACACCCGCCGCACCGGTAGGCCGGCGAGCAGCATGTCCGTCTTCGCGCAGTAGGGGCACTCGTAGTCGCCGTACTCGATCACGAGCAGGCCGGAATCGCCCCGGACATGGTCCTCGGCGCTCGGCGCCGGCGGCTGGGCGCTCGAGAGGTTGACGGCCACGGGCCGCCTAGGCGGCGGGAGCCGCTTCGAGCGCGTCGAAGATCAGGTTCACGCCCGGGATCTCGAGCGGGCTCGGCGAGACGTGCGACCACTTCACCACGCCGTCCGGTCCGATCAGAACGAGCGCCCGGCGCGCCACGCCGTAGTCGTCGGCGTACGCGCCGAAGCGGCGAGCGACGTCGCCCTTCGGCTCGAAGTCGGACAGGAGCGGGATCGACATGTTCAGCTTCTCCTGGAACGCCTTGTGGGCGTAGGCGGAGTCGACCGAGACGCCGTACATCTTCACGCCGCGCTCACCGAGCTCGTCGAGCACCTCCTGGTACACGTTCAGCTGGTCGGTGCAGACAGGGCTGAAGTCGAGCGGGTAGAAGACCAGCAGCGTGGTCTGGCCCTTCAAGTCGTCGAGCGAGACGGCCTTGCCGTCCTGGTCCTTCAGCGAGAAGTCCGGGGCGGGCGTGCCGGGCTCGATCATCGCCGCAGGCCGAGCTCCTGGATCAGCGAGCGGTAGCGATCCAGGTCCTTGCGCTGCAGGTACTTGAGCAGTCGCCGGCGCTGACCGACCAGCATCAGGAGCCCGCGGCGGGAGTGGTGGTCCTTCTTGTGCTCGCGGAGGTGCTCCGTGAGATCGTTGATGCGACGCGTGAGCAGGGCCACCTGGACCTCCGTGGAGCCCGTGTCGCTATCGCCCTTGCCGAAGCGGGTGACGATCTCGCGCTTCTCGTCAGTGGTCAGAGTCATCGGCGCGTTACCGTAGCAGAGCAGATCTCGCGCGCCTGCTCCACGTCGCGGCGCATCTGGTCGACCAGCGCGTCGACCGAGTCGAAGCGCTTTTCGCCCCTCATTCGCTCGAGGAACGCGATCCGCAGCGTCTGCCCGTAGAGGTCGGCGTCGAAGTCGAGCAGGTAGGCCTCCACCAGCAGGCCACGGCCGGTCTCGAAGGTTGGCCGCACCCCCACGTTAACGGCCGACGGATGGCCGTGCGCCCACGCGGCGTAGACGCCGTGGCCGGGGGTCACGAAGCGGTCGTCGGGCACGATGTTGGCCGTCGGCATGCCCAGCTCGCGGCCCCGCTTGTCGCCGTGCACGACCTCGCCCTCGAAGAGGAACGGACCGCCGAGGAACTCGGATGCCTTGTCCACTTCGCCGGCCGCGATCAGCCCGCGGATGTGGCTCGAGGAGACGGTCTCCCCCGCCACCTCCACGAGCGGCACCACTCGGGTCTCGAACTGGTCGTAGCGGCGGAGCAGCTCGGCGTCGCCCTTGGCGCCCTTGCCGAAGCGGAAGTTCTCACCGATCGAGACCTGCTCGGCGCCGAGGCGGCCGATCAGGATCTCCTCGATGAACTCCTCGGCGGAGCGCTGCGAGAACTCCTTGTCGAACGGGATCACAACGAGCTCGTCCACGCCGAGCCCGGCAACCAGGTCGCGCTTCACGTCGAACGGGTAGATCAGCTTCGGCAGCGCCTCGGGTCGCGTGACCGCGACCGGGTGCGGGCGAAACGTGAGCACGGTATCGGCGCCGCGGATCACCTCGCGGTGGCCGAGGTGGACGCCGTCGAAGGTGCCGACGGCGACTCTGCGCGGGCGCCGTTCGGCGTCCCAGAGGCCCGTGACCTTCACGAGGGGAACACCACCCGCGGCCGCAGCGTGTGGTCGCGCGGCTCGGCCACCGCGAGTACCTCGCCTGCGTGCGTGAGGCGCACGAAGCCGTTGTGCGCCTCGCCCGGCACCGGCACGCCGTTGGACACCTTCGCGGCCTCCTGTTCGTCCAGCGGGCGCTCGGGTAGGAACGACAGCGCTTCGTTGAGCGGCACGACGCGCTCGGGATCGGCGTCCTCGAGCCGGAACGGACCGATCGCCGTGCGCTCGAGCTCGTCGCAGTAGGCGTCGCCGAGGTCGGCAACGAGCTGGCGCACGTACGTGCCGGCCGAGCACTCGATCTCGAGGCCCACGCGTTCGCCCTCTCGCCATAGCTGCTCGAAGCGGTACACGGTGACCGGCCGCGGCTCGGCCACGGCCTCCTCCCCACGCCGTGCCTTCTCGTAGAGCCGCTCGCCTCCGACCTTCACGGCGGAGTACGCGGGCGGGCGCTGCATCATGTCGCCGGTCGGCAGGCTGAGCGTCTCCGGCACCTTGCCGGTGTGAGTGAGCTCACCGTCGCGGTCGCCGGTGGTGGAGGTCCAGCCGAGGCGTGCCACCGCGCGGTAGGTCTTCGGCAGCCCCATGAGGAAGCGCTGGGCGCGCGTGGCGGC
>JBJMLG010000236.1:0-9004 GCA_045805385.1 Thermoleophilaceae bacterium | reverse complement strand
GGGCGCGGGAGCACTACGGTCGTGCCGCCGCTCATGCCTCACCCGGTGCTCCACGCGCCGGATCAGCTGCGTGCGGACTTCGACCGGGGCCTTCGACGACTGCGTCGCTGCGGCGCTCGAGGTCCCGGAGTCGACGGCGAGGTTCGCGCCCGCCAGGCCCCCGAGGCCGGCAAGCGCCACGCCCGTCGCGATCACTGCTGGAGTTGATGGCATCGTTCCCTCCCTGCTCGGAAAAGCGGTCGACGCCATGGTGGTGGGCGGCCGGCCAGCTACCGGGAAGCCCCCGGCAAAGACTTGGCAAAAAAGCTGGCGACCCCGGTCCGCACGCCTACTCTTGCCTCATGGCGGGCCTGCGCATCCTCTTCGTGGAGGACGAGCACTCAATCTCCGAGCCGTTCTCGAAGGCACTCGCGCGCGAAGGCTTCGAGCCCGTGGTGGCGCGCAGCGGCCGTGAGGCGCTCGACCTCTTCGGCCGGATGGAGCCCGCGCTCGTGCTCCTCGACCTGATGCTTCCCGACGGCGACGGCCGCGACGTGTGCCGCGAGATGCGCCGCCGCTCGGACGTGCCGATAATCATGCTCACCGCACGCGGCACGGAGACCGACCGCATCGTCGGGCTCGAGCTCGGCGCCGACGACTACGTGGTGAAGCCGTTCAGCGGGCCCGAGGTGATCGCCCGCATCCGCGCGGTGCTGCGCCGCGCCGACGGCGGCGGCGACGAGCCCGCGCGCGAGTACCGGGTCGACACGCTCCAGGTCGACACCGGCGCGCGCCATGCGACGCTCGAAGGCCATGAGCTGGATCTGACTCGCAAGGAGTTCGATCTGCTCGTACGTCTCATGCGGGACGCGGGCCGCGTGGTGAAGCGCGAGGACCTGATGTCCGAGGTTTGGGACGAGAACTGGTTCGGCTCCACGAAGACGCTCGACGTGCACGTCGCCTCACTTCGCCGCAAGCTCACCGACGACCCGGCGGAGCCGCGCTTCATCCACACCGTGCGCGGTGTCGGATTCCGCTTCACGCCGATGGAGGAGCAGCCGTAAGCCTCCGCACGCGCCTGCTGCTGGCGCTCGCGTACGTGCTGCTGCTCGCGCTGGTGGCCTTCGGTGTGCCGCTCGCGCTCAGCCTGCGCGACCGCGTGGACTCCGAGGTGCGCTCGCAGGCGCGCAGCCAGTCCGACGTGGTGGCCGCGACCTCGGCAGGTCTCCTCACGCGCGCGAACCGCACGCGGCTCGAACAGCTCGCCGTCACGGCGGGCGCGACCGTTCGCGGCCGCGTGCTGATACTCGACCGGCGCGGCAGGGTGGCGGCCGACAGCGCCGGCACCAACGACATCGGCACGAGCTACACGAGCCGCCCGGAGGTCGCGGCAGCGCTTCGGGGCCGAAGCGTGCAGCAACGGCGCCACAGCGACACGCTCAAGACAGACATCCTCGCCACCGCGGTGCCGATCGTCGAGAACGGCCGCCCGGCGGGCGCGGTGCGCATCACGCAGGACGTGGCGGCGGTGAACCGCTCCGTGTGGCGCACGATCGGCGGCCTCGCCCTGATCGGCGCCGTGGTGCTGCTACTCGGGCTGGGCGCGGGTTTGGTGATCGCGGCCACGATCTCGCGGCCGATTCGCAGACTCGACGACGCGATGCGCCGGGTGGCCGCCGGCCACCTGGAGGTTCGCGCGCCGGTGGAGGGCAGCTCCGAGCAGCGCTCGCTCGCGCGGTCGTTCAACGAGATGACCGACCGCCTCGCGCGCGCCCTCGAGAGTCAGCGCCAGTTCGTGGCCGACGCGTCGCACCAGCTGCGCACCCCGCTCACCGGGCTGAGGCTGCGCATGGAGGAGGCGCGTGCGTCGGGGGTGAGCGGGGAGGCGGCGCACGAGATCGACGAGGGCCTGCACGAGGCCGATCGCCTGTCCGCGATCGTGGACGAACTGCTCGTGCTCAGCCGCGCCGGCGAGCACGACGCGCCGGCCGAGGACCTCGAGCTCTCGCTGGCGGCGGACCGCGCACTCAAGCGCTGGCAGGGCCTGGCCGCGGAGCGGGATGTGAGCCTTCACCGCGGGCGCGACAGCGAACCCGCCCACGCGCACTGCGCCCGCGCCGACCTCGACCGCGCGCTCGACGTGATCGTCGAGAACGCGCTCAAGTACTCGCCGGAGGGCAGCGACGTGGAGCTGCGCGTGGAGTCGGGAGAGATCGCGGTGCTCGACCGCGGCGCGGGGCTTGGACCGGGCGAGGAGGAGGCGGTGTTCGAGCGCTTCCACCGCGGCCGCGCGGGCCGGGACGGCGTGCCGGGTACCGGCCTCGGCCTCACGATCGCGCGCGAGCTGGCGCGGCGCTGGGGCGGCGATGCGACGCTGTCGCGCCGCTCGGGCGGCGGCACGCGCGCGTCGATCGCGTTCCCCGCGAGTGATGACGGCAGCCAGTGAGCCACTTAACCGATCCTTTGCCTGACGGTCGCTACGGTCGCCGCATGCGATCGCGCACCATCGCACTCTGGGTCACGCTGGCGCTCGCGGGCATCGCCGTTGCGGCCGGCGTGTCGATCGCCGCGAGCAGCATCTCGAGCCAGCGCATCGGGATCTCCTCCGAGCCGCTCAGCGCGGGCGAGAAGCTCGCGCCTGCAGCTGACCGAACCAGGCCGGCCAAGTCAAAGGCCAAGGCCAAGGCGCACCGGCGCAAGCGCACTTCGCAGGCGAAGCCGCCGAGCACGACTCCTGCCGTGCCGCCCGTGGCGACTACCGCGCCGCCTGCGCCACCGTCGACGTCGGGCACCGACGACCACGGCGGCCGCCGTAGCGGCAGCGGCGGCCACGGCAGCGACGACTAGACGGGCTCCTCCTCGGACAGCGCGGTCTCCTTGTCCGAGCTCGCGGCGGCGAGATCGGCACCCACGCGCGCGTCGAGGCGCTCGATCAGCTCGCAGCAGAAGCCGTAGGCGCGGTCGAGCGCCTCGGGGTCGATGTGGTCGAGCGTGTCGGTGTGCTGGTGGTACTCGGGCACGTAGTCGAGCGCGTTCGCGCACGAGATCGTGATCGCCGGGAAGCCGGCCGAGCGCGCGGCGTAGGCGTCCGTCACGTGGCGGGACACGAGCCCTCGGGCGCCGTAGCGGCCGTCCTCGTCGTCCTCGTCGGCGATCTCCTCGCACAGCGAGAGCAGAGTGGGGTGGTAGGGCGAGGCCACCACGAGCCCCTCCTTGGTCGTGAAGCGCACCGTGCCGGCGCCGACCGTGTCGAGGTTCACGAACACCGTCCGCTCGGGTGCGAGCTCCTTGCGGTGGCGCCGCATCCATTCGCGCATGCCGCCGAGCAGGCCCTCCTCGGCACCCGTGAAGAGCACGCACACCTGGAAGTGGTCGAGAACGTAGCCGTAGCGCTCGGCGAGCCGCAGCGCCGTCGCGACGCCGGAGGCGTTGTCGTTCGCGCCGGGGACGGGGTCGGAGAGGGCGATGTCGAGCAGCAGCGGCACGCTCACGATCAGCACGACCGTGAACACGAACTGCACGATTGTGAGCAGGAGGCCCTCGATCCCCGCGACCCGCAGGATCGTGCAGACGAGCACCCCGGCGATCGACCAGAAGAACGGCTCGAACAGGCCGATCGGGCGCCTGAGCAGGTTGCCCACCACAGCGCGGCGCTCCTGCACTCGGCGCCCGAACACCGCTCCGCTGCGCGCGCTGTCGTAGTGCGCGACCAGCACGAGCGTGCCGTCCCGGCCCGCGTCCACGCGCGAGACGACGTTCTGGGATGCGCGCCTGCCGGTGAGGCGGCGCACCGCGTAGAAGACGCCGGTCAGATCACCGAACGCCGACAGCATCGCGGCCAGCACGAGCACAGCACCGATCGCCGGGTGCGACACCGAGAGCACGCTCCCCGCGATCGCCAGCAGCGCGTGGATCGCGTGGGCGACCGGGTAGTTGGGATATACGTGCACCGGCTCGACGTCGGCGTCGCGGCCGATCTCGCGCAGGCGGTTCGCCAGGTGCTCGGCGGCGCGGCGCTCGGCGTCCGTCCCCGCCGCGCGCCCGCGGAACTCCAGCAGCGCGTTGATCTCACTCAGCATGTCCACGGCCCGGCAGTATCGCGGGCGATGGCGGACGAAGAGCCGATTGCGAGCCGTCCCCGCCCGTCCCTAGAGTCCGGCGCGAAAGCCCTGCAAAAGCGGAGGGGGAGACGTGGACACATCGAGGGTGAGTCTCGGCGAGTGGATCGCCGCGGTCGCGGCTGCGGCGCTGTTCCTGTTCCTGTTCCTCACCTGGAGCGCCAGCCTCAGCGCGTGGGAGCTGTTCGACTTCGTCGATGTGATCCTTGCGGTGATCGCGCTCGTGGTGCTCGCGATCGTGCTCATCGACGCGGGCGGGCGCGAGGTGACGCTGCCGATCGAGCGCGACCGCCTGATCGCGGGCCTCGGGGGCGTGGCGTTCGTGATCGTGCTCAGCTTCCTGCTCGAGGCGAGCGACCGCGGCGCCGGTATATGGCTCGCCCTGCTCGCGACGATCGCGATCGTGTACGGCGGCTTGAGCGCTACCCGCGGCGCTGACGCCGCACTCGGCACGCGCCCGCGGGCGCGCACGCGCCCCGCGCCGCCGCCACCACCGGCGGATCGCGACGCTCTGTAGCGCGGCTACGATCAGCAAGCCCGCCCGGGTGGCGGAACGGCAGACGCGGAGCACTCAAAATGCTCTGCCCGAAAGGGCGTGGGGGTTCGAATCCCCCCCCGGGCATGCGGAGCGCATCCGCTTCAATCCGCGGACCGGTGGAACACTCCGATCAGGCAGCCGGTCGGCGTCGTCACGATCGCGGTCCGGAGGTCCTGTGCGGCCAGGCGCTCGATCAGCTCGTCCGGTCGGGTGTTGAACCGCACCGTGCTCGGACCCGGCTCCATCACGCTCTCGACGGTGCTTGTTCCGGCGACGTCCTCGATCGCGCTGCGGCGCACCCGGCCGAGAAGGACGCGGCCCTCGAGCACCAGGCAGAAGCCATAGCGCGAGCCCTCGAGCAGGTCGCGCACGTCGGCGACTGTGGCCGTGAGCCCACAGGTCGGCGGATCGCGGTCCACAAGCTCACCGGCGTAGGGAGTTGAGGCGGTTTCGCCCTCCCGAGGGAGACCGTGCGCGAGCCAGTCGGCCTTGCCGGCAACGTAGTCGTAGACGCGCTCGAAGCCCAGAGTCTCGAGCCGGCACGCGGCTCGTGGGCTCAGGTCTCAGAGTCCATCCCAGCAGTAGACGACGACATCTCGCGCGCGGTCGAGGCCCGCGGTGGTGGTCGCGTCGAGCTGCTTGAGCGGGATGTTGACCGCGCGCGGGATGTGTTCGTCGGCGAATTCGGCCGCGGGCAACACCTCAACGAGTTGCGCGCCGGCGTCAAGCAGCCGCTTGAGCTCTGCGAGGCCGACGCCCGTCGGCACGGGGTTAGCCCGCTGCCGGGCGCGGTGTCGCTCTGGTGTCCCAGTCCGGGTCGTCGCCTCGGGGGACTTCGACTTCCACGTTCCATTTTTGTTGGAAGCCGCGCATCGCGAAGGCGATCAGTAGGAGGGACACGGGGATGATCAGCAGGCAGAGGAGGCCGAGGATGCCGGGCGGTAGGCCGGGGTTGTCGAAGCCGCTCTTGTCGCGGTCGAACCAGCTCGGCGCCGCGACGGCCGCCAGCACCGCGAGGAGGATCGCCATCGCAGACGCCACCGGCAGGACGCCGCGGTTCCAGCGCGCCACGTAGAACGCCATCAGTAGGTAGATCAGGAGCCACGCGATGGCGACGATCTGAGCGCCCTGGAGGTTGCTCCAGCCGCCCACCGTCACGATGAGGATCAGCCCGGCGCTCGTGAGCAGCAGCAGGATGACCGCGGCCTTCGTGGCCTTCGCGGCGGCGGTGTCCCGGTTGGGATGCCGGATCTCGACAGAAGACGAGGCCTCCATCAGGGGGAGAAGTGTAAGCCGAACAGGGGCGCCCGTGTGCTGGTTCAGGCCGGCGGCGCCGCCATCAGCTCCACGCCATTGCCGGCGGGGTCGCGCACAAACGAGCGCGGGGCGCCCCAGTGCTCCTGGTGCGGGTCCACCTCAAAGCCGGCCGCGCGCAGGCGGTCGACTGTGGCGGCGTAGTCCTCGACCACCACCGCGAGGTGCCCATCGCGTGGGTTCACAGGGGTGTCGGTGTGCAGCAGATGCACCTGCGTGCGCCCCCACTGGAGCCACGTCGCCACGCCCCTGAGCGTCTCGGGCGGCTCGACGTGCTCAAATCCGACAAGCTCGTAGAAGCGCACGCACGCGGGGACGTCGCCGGATCGAACCTCCACGCTCACGTGCTGAAGCATCCGGTCTCGTAGGGTACGCACGCATGCTCCCTGAGGCGGTCCTCTTCGACATCGACGGCACGCTCATCAACTCGGGCGGTGCCGGCGCGCGCAGCTGGGCCTTCGCCTTCGAGCGCCTGTATGGGCACCCGGTCGACATCGGCGCCTACACCGACGCCGGCATGACGGACCCGGAGGTGGCTCGCCTCACATTCGCCAAGGACCAGGGCCACGAGCCGAGCCCGCGCGAGCTCGCGCGCCTGATCCACACCTACCTGTCTGTGCTGCCGGACTTCGTGTCCGAGTCCGAGGGTTACCGCGTGTTGCCCGGTGTCCACGAGCTGCTTTCGCGGCTGATGGAGGAGGGTGTGTTCTTGGGCATCACGACCGGCGCGGTCGAGGCGGCGGCGCACACCAAGCTCGGCCGCGGCCGCCTCAACCACTTCTTCAGCTTCGGCGGATACGGCTCCGACTCGGCGGACCGCATCGAGCTGACCGAGCGCGCATTTCACCGCGGGCGAACCGTGGCGGGGCACGAGCTCGATCCCAAGCGAACGATGGTGGTGGGCGACACGCCGCTCGACGTGAAGGCCGCGCTCGGCGCCGGCCTCATCGCCGTGGGTGTGGCGAGCCACCACAACACCAAGGAGGAGCTCGCCGCCGCCGGCGCGGATGACGTGCTCGGCTCGCTCGAAGAGCCGCTGCCCGAGATCTGACGTGCGATCCGCGCCGAGCGGTTGGACTACCGCGCCGGCGAGGACGAGTAGAAGGGCGAGCGCAATTTCACGTTCCCCCGATACGGCAGGTTCACGTAGACCTCGCCGGTGTTGTTCGTCTCGTTCGACTCGGCGATGTGGTTCTTCGGGTCAACGATCTGGCGGTAGAGGAAGCGCCCGCGCAGTCCTGTCACATCGATCCACTGCTGGTTGTAGGTCGCCGGGTAGATGTCGGCCCAGCCGACCGAGGTCCCGAGCGTCACGCGGCGCGCGTTGGGGTTCTGATTGCAAGCCGGGTAGACCGCCCTGCCCGGTGAGGTCGAGCTCGGGTAGGTGCGCCTGAGGTCGCGGAGGCAGTAGTACTGCTTCGGGCCGCGCCGCACGAGCCGCTTCGCCTGCCCGTTCGGGTGGGTGGACCAGAGCTCGAAGCGCGCCGCGTCGCGGAGCTTCCAGTAGCGGTATTGGCCCGGGATCGGGAAGAAGTAGAGCCGCGCGGACGGTGCGAGCCGAAGCGGCACGAGGACGCTCCGCTGGATCACCTGGTGCGCGCTCATCGTGCGGGCGCCGTCGCGCACACCGCGCAGCTCGGCCGGGCCGGTGCCGATGTTCTCGATCCAGTTGGTGGCGCGCAGCAGTATGCGACCGGGCCGAGTCCTGCGATCCACCCGAAGGTCGCTCGGCGGGTGCATGATCAGGTCCGGGCAGAGCAGGTCGGCGTACGTGGCCGTGTCGAGGCACGGGTTCGAGTCCGTCGGCGTCTGCTGAGCGGAGGCGGCTTGGGGGAGGGCGAGGACCGCCGCGGTGGCCAGGACGGGGAGGAAGCGCATCCCGTATTCCAACGTACAAGCTGGGCGATCGATGCGCCTGCGCAGGCGTTTCACCCGTTACAGATGATTGACCGGGCCCGCCGGAGGCGGCAGGCTCGTCCCGATGGGAAGTCTCGTTCAGCTGATGCCGCTCGCCTTCGTGATGGTCGCGGGGCCGCAGATCCTCAGCCCGATCTTCCTCGCGACGAGCGCCGGCTGGCGTAGGAACTCGATGGCCTATGTGGCCGGCGCGGCGCTCTCGATCGCGATCGTCGTCGTCGCCACCTACTTCATCGTCAAGGGCCTGAAGAGCACGAGCAGCGCCTCGAAGAAGACCAAGAGCGACGTCATCGACTACGTGATCCTCGGCCTGCTGGCGTTCCTGATCGTGCGCACGTACTTGACGCGCAAGACGGCGAAGAAGCCGAAGTGGATGGAGCGGCTTCAGCGCGCGACCCCGAGATTCGCGTTCGAGCTCGGCTTCGTCCTGCTCGGGTTCTTCCCGACCGACATCGCCTCGTCGGTGGCCGTGGGGAGCAGATTGGCGGGCCATAACGAGCCGCTCTGGCACGGCGTCGGCTTCTACGTGCTGACGCTGTTCCTGATCTCGATCCCGGCCCTGATGGTGCTGCTACTCGGTAAGCGGGCCGAGGTGGCGCTGCCGAAAGTCCGCGACTGGATGGACACGAACTCGTGGGTGGTCAGCGAGCTGGTGCTGCTGCTGTTCGTCGGGATTGAGATCAACAGCATCGCCGGCTGACAGCCGCTCGCAGTGCGGATGGAGGGACTCGAACCCCCACGAGCTTTCGGCCCACCGGCTCCTAAGGCCGGCGCGTCTACCAATTCCGCCACATCCGCTGGCGCCGCCCGATTCTAGGCCCGACCGCGTCTACAATCCGTCGCCGCCAGGGGCACTGGCCAAATTGGATAAGGCACCGGTCTCCAAAACCGGCGACTCCAGGTTCGAGTCCTGGGTGCCCCGCTAGCTCTAGCAAGCGGTTTTTCGCTCTACCACGCGGGTTTGCAGGCGATATCAAGCTGCGACGGTTCGCCGCTCAAGACCGCTCAAAACCGGTGTTCAGGGGCGTTCAATGCCCCCCAACTGCCCCCCAGGCAAGCTCCGCCGGGCCGTCGATGTCGGTCCGAGCGCGAGCGCAACACCTCGCGCCCGTTGTCGGAGAAGCGGGGTATGGAGCGT
>JBJMLG010000235.1:0-6497 GCA_045805385.1 Thermoleophilaceae bacterium | reverse complement strand
CGCCGGATCCCGCCTCGGCGACAGGCTGACACCCCGTCGGGGGAAGACAGGCGCGCGCCAACTTGTGTGCGCGCGCCGTACAAGCGATTGCAGAAGTGCTTCTCGGGTAGCGACGGCGCGATGAAGGTCCTGGGGATCAACGCCGTGTTCCACGATCCCGCCGCCGCGCTGGTGATCGACGGGGTCGTGGTGGCCGCGGCCGAGGAGGAGCGCTTCAGCCGCCGCAAGCACGGCAAGCCGCCGGTCGCGTTCTCCACGTGGGAGCTGCCCGAGCAATCGATGCGCTGGTGCCTCGCGCACGCGCGCGTGCATGCCTCGGAGCTCGACGCGGTGGCGTATTCGTATGACCCGCAGCTCGCCCCGCCTGTGAACGGCGACATCACCGCCGACACCTGGGAAGGGCTGCGCACGCTGTACGTGCGGCGGGCGCCGTTGTTCCTGCGCACGGCGCTCCCCGGCCTCGACGCCGGGCGCGTCCGCTTCGTGGCGCACCACGTCGCGCACGCGGCCTCCACGCATCTCGCGTCGCCGTTTCGAGATTGCGCGGTGCTGGTCGTGGACGGTCGCGGCGAGACCGGCTCGCACCTGGCAGCGGACGTGAGCGGCGGCGACCTCGAGGTGCTCGCCGCTCAGGAGCTGCCGCATTCTCTCGGCCTCGTCTACGAGGAGCTCACCGCCCACCTCGGGTTCAGGCGCTCGTCGGACGAGTACAAGGTGATGGCGATGGCGTCCTACGGGCGCCCGGCGTTTCTCGACCGCTTCAGGCAGCTCATTCGCACCACGGGCGACGGCGGCTTCGTCACCGAGCCGATCGACTTCGGCGAGTTCGCGCCGCCGCTCGACGACGGAGACCAGTGGCGCCCCGCGCACGCCGACCTCGCGTCCACGGTGCAGGTGCGCCTCGAGGAGGTGCTGCTCGAGCTGACGCGCTGGCTGCACGATCGGACAGGGCGCCGCGCGCTCACCATGGCGGGCGGGGTCGCACTGAACTGCGTCGCGAACTCGCGCATCTTCGAGGAAGGCCCGTTCGACGAGGTGTGGGTACAGCCCGCCGCCGGCGACTCGGGCACTGCGCTCGGTGCCGCGCTTCACGTGGCGCACGAGCTCGGCGACCACGTGCAGCCGATGCCGACAGCCGCCCTCGGTCGCGGCTGGGACCCGGACGACCTCGAGCGCCGCCTGGAGGTCGCCGGCGTGACGTTCGAGCGGCCAGACGACATCGCCGCGGCCGTCGCCGGCGTGCTCGCGGACAACGGGGTGGTGGCGTGGTTCCAGGGACGCAGCGAGTTCGGCCCGCGCGCGTTGGGTCACCGCAGCCTGCTCGCCGACCCCCGCGACGCCGCGAACCTCGAGCGCATGAACGACGTGAAGGGCCGGGAGCAGTTCCGGCCCATCGCGCCGATGGTGCTCGCGGAGCGAGCGAGCGAGATCTTCGAAGGGGGCCCGATCCCGAGCCCCTACATGCTCTTCACACACCGCGTACGCAAGGGCTGGCCCGAGAGGATCCCAGCAGTCGTACACGTGGACGGCACTGCCCGCATACAGACCGTCGACTCCGGCGAGGAGCCGTTGGTGGCACGGATGCTCGCGGCTTTCGAGAGTCAGACGGGCGTGCCTGTCGTGGTCAACACCAGTCTCAACACGGCCGGCCGGCCGATGGTGGACGATCCGCGGGACGCGCTCGAATGCTTCGGCTCGGCGCCAGTCGATGCGCTCGCGATCGGTCCGTTCATCGTCAGGCGCAACGGCTCGCCGCGGGCCGGGGGTGGGATCCGCCAGGAGGCGCTTGCGTGAGCGCCCACTTCGACGTGGTGATCCCGAGCGCGGGCCGCGAGTCGCTTGCGCTTGTGATGCGCGCGCTCCGGGAGGGCAGCGGGCCCCCGCCGGGCCGCGTGATCGTGGTCGAGGATCGCGCGGGCGCCGGCCCCGCCGCGGCGCGGAACAGGGGTTGGCGTGAATCGCGTGCCGAGTGGATCGCGTTCCTCGACGACGACGTGGTGCCCGAGGCAGGTTGGAAGGAGCACCTCGCCGGCGACCTGTGCTCTGCCGCGCCGGATGTCGCCGCGGTGCAGGGCCGCGTGCGCGTCCCGCTGCCCGAGGGGCGGCGCCCCACCGACTGGGAGCGCAACGTGGCGGGCCTCGAGCACGCGCGCTGGGCGACCGCCGACATGGCGTTCAGGCGCGACGCGCTCGCGGCAGTGGGCGGGTTCGACGAGCGCTTTCCGCGCGCGTACCGCGAGGACAGCGACATCGGGCTGCGGCTCCTCGACGCCGGCATGCGGATCACGAGCGGCACACGCTGCGTGCTCCACCCGGTGGGCGATGCGCCGCGGGGCGTGAGCCTGGCCAAGCAGGCGGGCAACGCCGACGACCAGCTGATGCACGCGCTTCACGGGCCCCGCTGGCGTGAGCGTGCGGGTGCGCCGCCCGGCCGCCTGCGCTCACACGTCGCGACCACGGCCGCCGGAGCCGTCGCGCTCTCGGCGCTGGCATCGGGCCGGCCCAGGGTCGCCGCAGTCTCCGCGCTCGGCTGGCTCGCCGGCACCGCCGAGCTCGCCTGGAGGCGGATCGCCCCGGGGCCTCGCACGAGAGGCGAGGTCGCAACGATGCTGGCGACCAGCGCGCTGATGGCGCCGCTCGCGAGCGCGCACTCGCTGCGCGGGTTCGCCCGCTACCGCGTCCGGCGGCCGAAGCGCTGGAGCGCCGAGCGGCCCGACGCCGTGCTGCTCGACCGCGACGGCACGCTGATCGTCGACGTTCCCTACAACGGCGACCCCACGCACGTGACGCCCGCGCCGGGCGCGCGCGAGGCCGTGAGCCGGCTGCGCCGGGCGGGGCTTCCGCTCGCGGTGATCACCAACCAGAGCGGCGTGGCCCGCGGGCTGATCGACCGCAGCCAGGTGGCTGCCGTGAACGAGCGCGTCGACGACCTGCTCGGCCCGTTCGCGCACTGGGCGGTGTGCCCGCACGGCCCGGACGACGGCTGCGGCTGCCGCAAGCCCGCGCCAGGCCTCGTGCTCGAGGCTGCGGAGCGCCTAGGCGTGCGCCCGGAGCGCTGCGCGATCGTGGGCGACATCGCCGCCGACATGCAGGCGGCGCGGGCAGCCGGAGCGCGCGGCGTGCTGGTGCCGAATCAGCGCACCCGACCCGAGGAGATCGACCGGGCAGCCGAGGTCGCGCCCGACCTGCCGGCGGCCGTGGACCTGCTGATCGGGAGTGCACGATGAAGCCGCACGTGCTCGTGTGCCGGCTCGACAGCGACGGCGACGTGCTGCTCGCGGGGCCGGCCGTACGTGCCGTTGCCGCGCGCGCGAAGCGCGTCACGATGCTCTGCGGGCCGCGCGGGCAGCGGGCCGCGGAGCTGCTTCCCGGCGTGGATCAGGTTGTGGTGCACAGCGCGCCGTGGATCGACCCCGAGCCCGAGCCGGTGGACCGCGACGCGGAGCTGCGGCTCGTGGGCGAGATCGAGTCGCTCGGCGTGGACCGGGCGATCGTGCTCACGTCCTTCCACCAGAGTCCCCTGCCCACCGCGCTGCTGCTGCGCTTCGCGGGGGTCGCATCGATCGCGGCTACGAGCGTGGACTACCCGGGCTCGCTCCTCGACGTCCGCCACACCGTCGATGAGTACGTGCACGAGGTGGAGCGCTCGCTCTCGCTCGTGGCGGAGCTCGGGTACGAGCTGCCGCCGGGCGACGATGCCGCGCTCCACGTGAGCACCGCGCCGGAGGACCGGCTCGTGCGCGAGCGACTGGGCGCCGAGCCGTATGTGGTGGTGCATCCGGGCGCATCGGTGAGCGCGCGGGCGTGGGAGCCTGAGCGCTGCGCCGAGCTCGTGCAGGCGCTCCACCAGCAGGGGCGGCGTGCGGTCGTGACGGGCTCGCCCGAGGAGGCAGGGCTGACCGCATTCGTGGCGGACTCCACCGGAGTGGACCTCGGCGGGCAGACCTCGCTCGGCGAGCTCGCGGAGGTGATTCGCGGCGCGGAGGCGATCGTGGTCGGGAACACCGGTCCCGCGCACCTCGCCGCCGCCGTCGGCACACCGGTCGTGTCGGTGTTTGCGCCGACCGTCCCGGCCGTGCGGTGGCGCCCGTGGCGAGTGCCGCACGAGCTGCTCCACACCGCCGTGCCGTGCGCGGGGTGCCGCGCGCGCGAATGCCCCGTGCCCGGCCATCCGTGCATCGGCGAGATCGCGCCGGCGCACGTGCTCGCCGCGCTCGCCCGCCTGGCGCCGGCCAGGGAGGAGGCGTTAGCGCTGTGAGGATCCTGATCTGGCACGTGCACGGCTCGTGGACCACCGCCTTCGTGCAGGGCGGCCACGACTATCTCGTCCCGGTGCTGCCCGGCCGCGGACCCGACGGGCGCGGCCGTGCCCAGACATGGGACTGGCCCGAGAACGTGGTGGAAGTGTCGCCCGAGGAGGCCGCCGAGGCCGACGTGGACGTGCTCGTGGCCCAGCGGCCGGAGGAGTTGAACGGGCTCTCGGCCGAATGGCTGGGCGGCCGGCGCCCGGGCCGCGAGATCCCAACCGTGTACGTGGAGCACAACGCTCCGCAGGGGCGGATAGCGGAGATGCGCCACCCAGCCGCGGATCGCGACGACCTGGTGGTCGTACACGTGACCCACTTCAACGATCTCTTCTGGGACACGGGCAGCACGCCGACGCGCGTGATCGAGCACGGGGTGGTGGACCCCGGCTACCGCTACGTGGGCGAGCTCGAGCGCTCGGCGGTCGTGATCAACGAGGCCCGCAGGCGCTGGCGCGTGACCGGCACCGATCTGCTCGCGCGCCTCGCCGAGGACGTGCCCATGGACGTCTTCGGCATGGACGCCGACGCGATCGGCGGCATCGACGACGTGCGCCAGGAGGATCTGCACGGCGAGATGGCGCGGCGTCGCGTGTACCTGCACCCGATTCGCTGGACCTCTCTCGGGCTCTCGCTGATCGAGGCGATGCAGCTCGGCATGCCGGTCGTCGCGCTCGCCACGACGGAGGTGCCCGAGGCGGTGCCGGCGGAGGCAGGCGTGGTTTCGACACGAGTGGAGGTGCTGCGCGACGCGCTGCGCCGCTTCGCGCGCGACGAGGACGCTGCACGGGAGACGGGGGAGAGGGCGCGTGGGGCGGCACTCGAGCGCTACGGCCTCAGCCGCTTCCTCGCCGACTGGGACGACCTGCTCGAGGAGGTGGCCCCGTGAGAATCGCGATGGTCTCCGAGCACGCGAGCCCGCTCGCCGCGCTCGGGGGTGTGGACGCCGGCGGCCAGAACGTGCACGTGGCCGAGCTCGCGACGGCGCTCGCGCGCCACGGCGCCGAGGTGGTCGTGCACACGCGCCGGGACGACCCCAGCCTGCCGAGGCGCGTGCCGCTCGCTCACGGCGTGGTGGTGGATCACGTGAACGCCGGGCCGCCGTGCGAGGTGCCGAAGGACGAGCTGCTGCCGTACATGGAGGCGTTCGCGGAAGACCTGCGCGCGTGCTGGAGCCGAGAGACGCCGGACGTCGTGCACTCGCACTTCTGGATGTCCGGCCGCGCCGCGCTTCAGGCGGCGTCCGGACTGGGCATCCCGGTCGCCCATACCTTCCACGCGCTCGGCGTCGTGAAGCGGCGCCATCAGGGCGATGCCGACACGAGCCCCCCCGGCCGCGTCGCGGTCGAGCGCGCGATCGCCGGGCGAGCGGATCGTGTGGTGGCCACCTGCACTGACGAGATCTTCGAGCTGATCCGCCTCGGCGCCGACCGGCGCAGGCTCACGGTTATCCCCTGCGGGGTGGATCTCGAGCTGTTCAGGCCGCGCCCCGGGCTTCCCGAGCGCGAGCCGGGCACGCCGCGCCGGCTGCTGTGTCTGGGCCGGCTGGTGGAGCGCAAGGGAGTGGGCGACGCCGTCGCCGCGCTCCGCGACGTGCCGGACACCGAGCTGCTGGTCGCCGGCGGTCCGGCCCCGGAGGAACTTGCCGGCGACCCCGAGGCGTGCCGCCTGCTCGAGATCGCGGAGCGCCATGGCGTGTCCGATCGGGTGAGGCTGCTCGGGCGCGTCGAGCGCCCCGACCTGCCGGCCCTCCTGCACTCCGCGGACGCCGTGGTGTGCGTGCCGTGGTACGAGCCGTTCGGAATCGTGCCGCTCGAGGCGATGGCGTCGGGCGTGCCGGTCGTGGCCGCGGCGGTGGGCGGCATGATCGACACGGTGGTCGACGGCGTGACGGGCGTTCACGTCCCACCGCGAGAGCCGCGCATCCTGGCGCAGGCGCTGCGCGAGCTGCTCGCGAATCCCGAGCGCGCAGTGCGCCTCGGGGAGAACGGCGCCCGGCGCGTGCAAGAGCGCTATGGCTGGTCGCGTGTGGCCGCGTCGACCCTCTCGGTGTACCGCTCTGTCACGGGGCACGCGGCTCGCCGTCAGGGGGTGATGGCGTGAGATTCCGCCGTGACTGCTCCCTCTCGCGCCAGCATCTGGGCGCTCTTCTCGCACCGCTCGCATGGCTCGACGCCGAACTGCCGCGCGTGG
>JBJMLG010000234.1:0-3832 GCA_045805385.1 Thermoleophilaceae bacterium | reverse complement strand
TGGTCGTCGATGCTCTGCGTCCCGCCTCGTCGATCGCGACGACCTGAAAGTCGTGCGCGCCGGGCGTCATGTCGATCGGCTGCCCGCGGTTTACGGGCCCGGCGCATGACCTGATCTGCATCCGCTTCGCGGCAGTGCAGGTGTAGTCCGCGTTCACCGAGGCGCTCGGGTCGAGCGTGGACCCGTCCTGCGGCTGGGCGATGTCGATCGTCGGCGGCTTGCCTGCCGCGGGCGCGGTGCTCTGGGACTTCACGGCCTGGCCAGCCGGAGCGGAGCCAGGGTTGCTGGTGTTGCTGTTGTTCGAGCCGCCGCCTCCGCCGCTCGTGGCGAGCACGACAGCGACGACCGCCGCCGCGAGGATTCCGAGTCCGCCGAGGATCGCGCCCGAGTGGGGCCGCCCGGGCCCGCCGCGGCCGCCGCCCTCTCCGCCGTCGCCGGGCGGCGGGCCGGCTCCGCCGCCGAGCTGGCCGAGGTTGTGGCGCGTCAGCTCCGCGCCCTCGTGGTCGCCGAGGCGCTCGCGGATACGGAGCGCCCCCTGGAGCTGCGAAAGGGCCGCGTCGTGGGCGCCGAGGCAGAGAGCGAGGCTGCCGAGCTGGTGGAGCATGTGCGCCTCGGCCGCCTCGTCACCGATTGCTCGCGCGGCCTTGAGCCCGGACTCGAGCACGTGCCGCCAGCTCGTCCAGGACCCGGCCACCGCGAGCCTGCCCTCGCTTGCCTGGGCCAGCTCCAGCGACCACTTCCAGTGCTCGCTCGCCGTCCCGCGCGCGAGCGCGGCTTCGATGGCCTCCCACTCCTCGGCCACTGCGACGGCCCTGGCGTCGCTGCTCCATACCGCGAGCTGTGCCAGCAGGCGCTCGTCGAACCCGGGGTCGACCTTGCCCGAATAGGCGCGAACGAGGCGATAGCGAGGGCTCGCGCTCTTGGCCCACCCGCGCTGCTCGAGCTGCGCGAGCTCATGCGCCGCGGCCGGCACGTCGGCCAGCGCGGCTACGTGCTCAGCGCCGATCGCGGCGCCACCGAGCGCCGAAAGCACATCGAGGATGCGTCGCTGACTCGGGGAGAGGAGGGCGGGATCCGCGCGCTTCGCGAGGGCGGAGGGGTGGTCCCGCAGCTCGCCCAGCGATGTCTTGCCGTCGCGTACGAGGGCGGCCGTCTCGACCAGCGACTGCGCATGGCCCGCCAGTCTCGAGACGATCAGCTCGCCGGCCGCGTGCTCATCCGGGTCGATCGGGCGGCCGAGCTCGTGCTCGAGCAGCTTCATGCCGTCCGCCGGGTCCAGCCCGGGGAGTTGCTCCGCCTCACCGCGAGACCACAGCGAGCGCTCGGTCGAGGCGAGCAGCACCGTGCACTTTGGAGCGCTGTCGAGGAGGACGTCGAGATCGTCGCGGTCGAGCCCGCAGTCGTCGAGGAGCAGGAGTGCCTCGCGGTCGGCCAGGTAGCTCGCGACCTCCGCTGGATCTGGCAGGAACGGCACGTCGCACTCCCAGAACGCGGTGTAGAGCTTGGCCTGGATGTCGTCGAGCGAGCGGCGGCGAACCGGCGCCAGCACGACACCCTCGCTGGGCTTCACAGCCCACTGCGCGACGAACTTCAGCAGCGCGGACTTGCCTGCCCCGTCTGGGGCGTACAGCTCGAGTGGCGACTCCGCAGTGGCCGCCTCCGCGAGCTCGAGCTCGTGCTCCCGCCCGATGATCTCGACTTGCGTCGCCGGGCGGTACGCGAGCGGCAGGCCACGCAGCCGTGGCACTGGCCTCTCGCCCACCTGCAGAACGGTGACCTTGGTGCCCTTGGCCGTCTGGATCGTGTTGTGATCGCCCACGACCAGCTGGCTGTCGCTGACGTGTCCGATTCGAACGTCGACGCGAGGTGCGGTGGGCCCGGTCACCGATCGCTCCCGCGCCCTTGGTAACTGCTCATCGCGAGTCCCAGGATGGGAGGCAGGTGTTAGACCGACCGTAGTGCTCCCGCGCCCGCGGGGCAAGCGATGGAGTCAGGAAACGCGGGCGGTCTTGACGCGGCTCAGCCCGGCGGCATGGAGAGCATCGCCGGCGACGCGGGCCCGGTACGCCCCGGTGGCGCTCACCTTGATCCGGCGCGAGTAGGTGGAGAGGTTCCCCGACGCGTGCCCAAGGGTGGTCTTCGCGACCGTGTGCCACGTCCCGGGTGCGACGCGCCGCTGGATGAAGACGCCCGCACCGTCCTTGGGCGGGGCGCAGCTGCCGGAGAACCTCACACGCTCCCCCTTGGACGGGGTCGAGTCGCTCAGCCGAAGGGTCACTTTGAAGCGAACCGCGAGCGTCAGCTCCGGACTTGTCACCTGCGGGCTTGCCTTGGCAACAGCGCGGTAACGGGTGCTGAGCGCGGGTTGCACCGCGAAGCTGAAGCGGCCCTGTGCATCGGTCTTCCCACTTGCACCCGACACGTTCGAGAAGCCGCCGGCGTAGGGGGCCGGCTTCTGCTGAAGCTGCACCGTCACGCCGCCGTTGGCGGGCCCGGTGAGCTGGCCCGAGATCGTGTCCTTCTGGCCGAAGGTGATGATCTTCGGCTGAGCGGCGATTGACAGCTTGTTGGGCGTCTTAGGGGGCTTCGCCGCGTCTGCGCCGAGCGGCACGGCAAGCGCGGCGGCGACCACAGCCGAGGCGAGGACGGTCGAGCGCTTCATGGAGGTTGAAACGCTCGATGCGGCCTCGCATCAGGCGTTAGCTGTCAGCGGCCGGCCTTGGCCCTCGTGCGCGCGCCCTTCTTCGCCGCCGCACTCCGCTGTGCCGCGTTGCGCCTGCGCGTGCGCACGGCCTTCGCCGCTGCGTTCTTGCGTGTGGCGGACCGGCCGGTCACGCGGTCCTCGACCTCGCCCGCAAGTCCGCGCAGATCATCCATCACGGATTGCACCTGCTTCGGCAGCTTGCCGTCGCGGGTCTTGCCCGCGCTGCTCGCGATCGTGTCGGCCACACGCTTGCGCAGTCCGCGGGCACGCAGCAGGTCGAACAGCTCCTGCTCCTTCTTGCTCTTGGCCATCTACCGCTCCTTGGTCGGAACTACCTCTGGAGAAGTCCTTCCCCGTCGCCGGGCGGGAAGAACCTTGTCCGCGAGCCGCCGCGACTCGTCGCTCAGGTGAGCGACGAACGCGACGAGGCGATCGCGGTCGCGTGCGTCGACTGCCCGGATGGACATCGACTCGCTGCGACCGCGATCGTGGCGGAGGAGGCGAATCACGGCGCGTGCTCAGTAGCCGCCCATGTTGCCGCCGCTCGAGTTGGAGCTCGAGGAGGCAGGCTTGGCGACGACCTTCGAGCCGGCGGGCGAAACGGCCCACCAGGGTGCGCCGAACGCGTTCACGCCCTGGCCGTTGGTCTGCCCGGTGGAGCTGTCGCCGGAGAAGAAGTAGAGCGGGTGGCCGTTGTAGGTGACCTGCTTCTTCCCGTCGCTGCGGCGAACGAGGCTGATGTCCGCGGTCGACGCGCCGCCGGACACCGCCGGCTTCTTCGTGGCCGTGAACGGCGGCCAGTTCGAGGCGCATGCGCCGGAACACATGCTCTTCGGCTGCGTCTCCTTGGAGAACAGGTACAGCGTGCGCCCGCCGCCAGTGGTGAGGATGTTCCCGAGCGGAGTGCTCTGCGCGGCGAGCGTTGCGCCGCCGGCGGTCTTCGACGGGGAGGATCCGGAGCTCGAGCTCGAGTTCGAGGACCCGGAGCCGCCACCACCGCAGCCGGCCACCACCAGGGCGACCACTCCGATGGCCAGGACACCACCCACTCGTGTTCTTGTCTTCGTCATGCCGTACACCTTCCAATTTGTGTGTTGTGCATGAGAAGACGCGCTCCGCTGGAGCGAC